>JAKAFA010000031.1 GCA_021818185.1 Pseudomonadota bacterium
GCGGGGCCCGACATTCTCGCTGCGGATCAGCCGCAGCCAGTCCAGGCGCTCCGCCGCGGAGAGGCTGCGGGTTTGTGCGTCCATCGCGCGAGAGTGCGGCAAGCAAAACATCCGGTCAAGGGTTGCGTGGCCGTCCGCTACGACGGATGGGCGTGGGCGTGCGGGGCCGGCAGCGGATAGATGACGCGCGGCGGCAGGCGATGGATGACCAGGGCCACCACCACCAGGGTGGTCGCCCCGGCCAGCAGGGGGACGAACAGGAAGGTCCAGGCCGGGTGGGTCAGCATCACCACCAGCGCCGTCGCCCCGGCGGGCGGATGGGTCAGGCGCAGCAGCCCGACCAGCGCGATGACCGCCCCCACCGTGCCGGCCAGTGTCCACGGCCCGGCCGGAAAAATGTGGTCGGCGGCCAGGGCGACGATGCCCGCCACCGCGTGGCCGCCGATGACGTGGGCGGGCTGGGACAGCGGGCTTTCCGGCACCCCGTAGATCAGCACCGCCGAGGCGCCGAGCGGGGCGACGATCAGGCTGGCGCCGGCCGCATCGCCCAGCAGCCAGGCGACGGCAAAGGCGGCGAAACTGCCGAATCCCGCCTTCATCCAGCAGGGAAGGCAGACATGGGGTTGATGGCGATGGAGGAAGGGGCGAAGCATGCGGGCCTCGGGAAAATGGGGATATCACTTACCTATAATGAAACGCTAAATTAGAAAAGTCTTTTTATGCGATGGCGGCCTTGCCCGCCGGCCCGCTTTGCGCTTCCCTGGGGCCATGGCCGCCGACGCCCCCGAACCGATTCCCGCCGCCGCCGGCCCGCTGGCCGGGCTGGCCGTCCTCGACCTGTCCCGCGTGCTGGCCGGGCCGTGGTGCACCCAGTTGCTGGCCGATCTGGGCGCCGAGGTGATCAAGGTCGAGCGGCCGGGCGGCGGCGACGACACCCGGCGCTGGGGGCCGCCCTTCCTGGCCGATTGCGCCGGGCGGGAAACCGGCGAGAGCACCTATTATCTGGCGGCCAACCGCAACAAGCGGTCGGTGGCGGTGGATCTGGCCCATCCCGAGGGGCAGGCGGTGATCGACCGGCTGTTGGCCCGCACCGACCTGCTGGTCGAGAATTTCAAGGCTGGCGACCTGGAGCGTTACGGCCTGGCCTGGGATCATGTGCATTCCCGCTTCCCCCGGCTGGTCTATTGCTCCATCACCGGCTTCGGCCAGACCGGGCCCTATGCCGGCCGCGCCGGCTACGATTACCTGGCCCAGGCGATGGGCGGGATGATGAGCCTGACCGGCGCTCCCGAGGGCGAGCCGATGAAGATCCCCGTCGCCAATGCCGATCTGGTCACCGGCATGTATGCCGCGGTGGCGGTGCTGGCCGCCCTGCGCCACCGCGACGCCACCGGTCGGGGCCAGCATATCGACCTGGCGCTGCTCGATTGTCAGGTGGCGTGGATGAGCTATGCCGCCGAATCCGTCCTGGTGACCGGCGAGACGCCGCGGCGTCTCGGCAACCAGCATCCGACCATCGTTCCCTATCAGGTGTTCGCCGCCGCCGACGGCCACATCGTGTTGGCGGTGGGCAATGACGGCCAGTTCGCCCGCTTCTGCGCCGTGGCCGGCCGGCCGGACCTGGCGGCCGATCCCCGGTTCGCCGCCAACGCGGCGCGGGTGCGCCACCGCGACCGGCTGATTCCCGAGGTCGCCGCCCTGGTCGCCGGCCGGCCGCGCGCCTGGTGGCTGGAGCGCCTGGAGGCGGCGGGCGTGCCGGCCGGTCCGGTCAACACCCTGCCCGAGGCGCTGGCCGATCCGCAGGTGCGGGCCCGCGGCATGGTGCAGTCCGTCGCCCATCCGCTGGCCCCCGAGCCGGTGCCGCTGGTGGCCTGTCCGGTCAAGCTGTCGGAAACGCCGCCCGCCCTGCGCCGTGCGCCGCCGACCCTGGGCCAGCACACCGCCGAGGTGCTGGCCGAACTGGGGCTGGAGCCGGACGAGATCGCCCGGTTGATGGTGGCCGGCGCGGTGGCGTGAAACCGGGCGCCTGACCTCCGCCGTCTCTTGTGGCGGGCCGCGTCCCCGTCTACCCTGCGGCCATGACCAAAGCCCGCATCAAGTCCGTGCCGCTGCCCTCCAAGCAGGAGGTGCTGGAGTTCATCCGCTCGTCGCCGGGCCATGTCGGCAAACGCGAGCTGGCCCGCGCCTTCGGCCTGCATGGCGGCGACAAGATCGCGCTGAAGGCCTTGCTCAAGGAACTGGAGGCCGACGGGGCCATCGAGCGCGGGCGCAAGCGGCGCTTCGCCCGGCCGGGGGCCCTGCCCGAGGTGACGGTGATCGAGGTCACCGGCACCGACAGCGACGGCGAGCTGCTCGCGCGGCCGGTGGCCTGGGAGGAGGAGGGGCGGCCGCCGCGCATCTACATGGCCCCGACCCGCCGCGGCGAATTGGTGGTGGGGGTCGGCGACCGGGTGTTGGCCAAGCTGCGCCGGCTGCGCGACGACGTCTACGAGGGCCGGGCCATCCGGGTGATCGGCGAGGCCAAGGCCCGGGTGCTGGGGGTATTCGAGACCATGCCCGACGGCTCGGGCCGCATCAAGCCGACCAGCCGGCGGGAGAAATCCGACTATGTGGTGCCCAGGGGCGAAACCGGCGGTGCCGAGGCCGGGGAACTGGTGTTCGCCGACCTGCTGCCCGGCCGCCTCTACGGCCTCCGGCAGGCGGCGGTAAAGGAGCGGCTGGGGCGGATGGGCGCACCCCGCTCGGTCAGTCTGGTGGCCATCCACGGCAACGACATCCCCTACGAGTTTCCGCCCGAGGTGTTGGCCCAGGCCAAGGCCTGCGGCCCGGCGCCGCTGGACCACCGCGTCGACCTGCGCCGGGTGCCCCTGGTCACCATCGACGGCGAGGACGCCCGCGACTTCGACGACGCCGTCTGGGCGGCGCCTGATGACGACCCGGCCAATCCCGGCGGCTGGCGCTGCGTCGTCGCCATCGCCGACGTGTCCTGGTACGTCCGTCCCGGCGACGCCTTGGACCGCGAGGCCTACAAGCGCGGCAACTCGGTCTATTTCCCCGACCGGGTGGTGCCGATGCTGCCCGAGGATCTGTCCAACGGCTGGTGTTCGCTGAAGCCCGACGAGGACCGCTCATGCATCGCCGTCGAGTTCCATTTGGACAAGGACGGCAACAAGCGGCGCCATAAATTCGTGCGCGCCATGATGCGCTCGGCGGCGCGGCTGACCTATACGCGGGTGCAGGCGGCCCGCGACGGCGCTCCCGACGAACTGACCGGCCCCTTGCTGGCGCCGGTGATCGACCCCCTTTACGGTGCCTGGGCGGCGCTCGCCAAGGCGCGGGCGGCGCGCGGCGTGCTGGAACTGGATCTGCCCGAGCGCAAGGTGGACCTGGCCGAGGACGGCCGGGTGCTCGGCATCTCGCCGCGCCCGCGCTTCGACAGCCACCGGCTGATCGAGGATTTCATGATCCAGGCCAATGTCTGCGCCGCCGAGGAACTGGAACGGCTGCATCAGCCCTGCATGTACCGGGTCCACGACCTTCCTTCGCCGGAGAAGCTGGAGGGGCTGCGCGAGTTCCTGTCTTCCCTCGACCTGTCGCTGCCCAAGGGCCAGGTGCTGCGCCCCGCCCAGTTCAACCAGATCCTGGCGCGGGTGGCCGGCACGCCGCACGAAACCCTGGTCAACGAGGTGGTTCTGCGCTCGCAGGCCCAGGCGGTCTACGCGCCGGAGAATGTCGGGCATTTCGGCCTGGCGCTGGCCCGCTACGCCCACTTCACCTCGCCGATCCGCCGCTATGCCGATCTGCTGGTCCACCGCGCCCTGGTGTCGGGGCTGGGGCTGGGGCCGGGCGGGCTGCCTGCGGATGCAGGCGCCGAGTTCCCCGAGGCCGGCGAACACATTTCTGCAACGGAACGGCGCGCCGCCACCGCCGAACGCGAGGCGGTCGACCGCTACGTCACCGCCTTCCTGTCCGACCGGGTGGGGGCCAGCTTCGCCGCGAAGGTTTCGGGGGTGACACGATTCGGCCTGTTCGTCACCCTGCTGGACAGCGGCGCCGACGGCATCGTCCCGGTCAGCACCCTGCCCGAGGATTACTATGTCCACGACGAGGCGCATCACGCCCTGGTCGGCAAGCGCAGCCGCCGCAGCTTCCAACTGGGGCAGGCGCTCCCGGTCATCCTGGCCGAGGCCAATACCCTGACCGGCAGCATGGTGTTCCACCTGGCCGAGACCGGGACGCCCAAGGCAGGGAGCCGGCGGGCCCGGCCGGGCAAACCGGAGCGGCGCAACAGGCGCGGCCGCTGAGTGCGTTGCGGCTAAGTCGAGGCCGGCAATCCATGATGAAATTGTCGGCCGACCCCTTCGACCTTTCTTGACCACCACCTAAGAGGTAGGCGAAATTTCTGTACCCGAGCGGGTGCCCTCCGCATAATCCCTGCGTACTGCTTAGGGCATACCACTTCGGGTGAGAAGCAAGTGAAGCGCATCGGAATTTCGCGTTGGGTCCTTGTTGCCGGCCTGCTGATGGCCGGCTCCTGCGCTCAGGCCGGCCAGCCTCTTCCGGCCAGCCCTCCCGCACCGTATGACGCCGCCGCCGCCGAGCGGACGATCGCCTTCGCTTACGGCTCTATCGTCGAACGCCATCTGCAGCCGGTCAGCGCCGCCTCGGTGGGGCTGGCGGCCATGCGCGGCCTGTCCAGCCTGGACCCCAGCCTCGGCGTCACCCGGCTGGACGGCCGCGTCGTGCTGACCGCCGCCGGGCGCACCGTCGGCGAATATCCGGCCCCGGCCGAAAACGATGTGGCCGGCTGGGCTCATCTTTCCGTGGTGGTGGCCGAGGCCGCCCGCGGGCCGTCGCCGATGGTGGCCGCGGCCGACGTGGAGAAGATCTATCAGGTGATGTTCGACGCCACCTTGGCCAAGCTCGACCGCTTTTCGCGCTATGCCACCGCCCGCGAGGCGGCGCAGCACCGTGCCGCCCGCAACGGCTTCGGCGGCATCGGCATCACCTTCGACCTGCATGACGGCCATCCCCGCGTCACCGATGTGCTCGACGGCACGCCGGCCGCCGAAGCCGGCATCAAGGTCGGCGACGTGCTGATGCGGGTGAACGGTGAGTCGCTGGACGGGCTGGACAAGGATGGGGTCGCCGCCCGCCTCCGCGGCCCGCTGGACAGCAAGGTCGATCTGGCCCTGGCGGCGGCCGGCGGCCGGACCCGCCAGTTCAGCCTGCACCGCACCCTGATCGTGCCGCAGACGGTGACCTCCGCCCTGCACGACGGCTATGCCGAATTGAAGATCACCAGCTTCAACCAGCGCACCGCCGCCAACCTCACCTCCCAGCTACAGGCGGCGCGGCGGCAGTTGGGCCCCGGCATCAAGGGGGTGATCCTCGACCTGCGGGGCAATCCCGGCGGGCTGCTCGACCAGGCGGTCGAGGTGGCCGACCTGTTCATCGCCCACGGCCCCATCGTGACCACCCGGGGACGCCATCCCCTGGCCTCCCAGTCCTACGAGGCCCGCCCCGGCGACCTGGGCGAGGACCTGCCGGTGGTCGTCCTGGTGGACGGCCGATCCGCTTCGGCGGCGGAAATCGTTACCGGCGCCCTGGAGGATTCGGGCCGCGCCGTGGTGGTCGGCACCAATTCCTATGGCAAGGGCACGGTCCAGACGGTGCTGCGCCTGCCCAACGACGGCGAGATGACCCTGACATGGTCGCGGTTCTATACGCCGTCGGGCTATGCGCTCCATCACCTGGGGGTGCTGCCGACCATCTGCACCGCCAACCTGTCGGCCAGGCCGGATGGCCTGATCGATGGCGTGGTGCACGCCTCGGCGCCGGGGCGCCTGCCCGCCGAACTGGCCCAATGGCGCGCCGCCCCTTTCGGGGATGCCGCCCTGCGCAACCGCCTGCGTGCCACCTGCCCATCGGCCCGGCACGGCAACAACCCCCTCGACATGGAGGTGGCGGAAGACCTGCTGGCCAACCGCGCCGTCTATCGCCGGGCCCTGGCGCTGACCGCGCCGCCGGCGGCCATCGCCGCCCCCGCCGCGGGCGAGACGGCGGCCGGCCTGCCGCAGCAGGTTCAGCACTAGGGGCAGAAAGAGCTTGACTCGGAGCGGCGGACGGGTATCTTCCGCCGCCTGGGTTTCGACAGCACACACCTCAGTCCGGGATTTTCCGCCATGGCCAAGCCTGCAACCATCCTGATCAAGCTCGTCAGCTCCGCCGGCACGGGCTATTTCTACACGGCCAAGAAGAACCCGCGGAAGACCACCGAGAAGCTGGAGTTCCGCAAGTACGATCCGGTGGTGCGCAAGCACGTTGCCTTCAAGGAAGCCAAGATCAAGTAGGATCGGCTCTTTCGGCGAAGGTTCGGCGCCCGCCATCCGGCGGGCGCTTTCGTTTACGCGCCCCGCCGGAACGGTCAGTCGGTAAATCCGTCCATGATCCGCTGGGCCTCGGGCACGCCGAAGCGAAGCCGGTTGCGGGCGGCTTCTTCGCAATCCTCCACCCACACGCGGATGGCGACCAGTGCCGCCTCGTCGGGCCGTTTGCCCTGGTCGCGGGCGGCGCGGTACAGCCGGTCCGCCAGGTCGGCGGGGATGGTCAGGCTCAGCATGGATGTTTCCTCCTTTCCGGGCGGCGGGGGCGCGTGCCGGAAAACATCTTGAAACTCGCCCCGCGACCGGGCAAGAACCCGCTATGACATCGTTGGCCACCGAACTGGCGCTGCGGCGCACCTTCGCCATCATCTCGCATCCCGACGCCGGCAAGACGACGCTGACCGAGAAGCTGCTGCTGTTCGGAGGCGCCATCCAGATGGCCGGCGCGGTGCGCGCCCGCGGCGAGCAGCGGCGTACCCGATCGGATTGGATGGCGATCGAGAAGGAGCGCGGCATTTCGGTGTCGGCCTCGGTGATGACCTTCGAACACGAGGGGCTGACCTTCAACCTGCTCGACACGCCGGGCCACGAGGACTTCTCCGAGGACACCTACCGCACCCTGACCGCGGTGGATTCGGCGGTGATGGTGCTGGACGCCGCCAAGGGCATCGAGGCGCAGACCCTGAAGCTGTTCGAGGTCTGCCGCCTGCGCGACATGCCCATCTGTACCTTCGTCAACAAGGTGGACCGTGAGGGTCGCGAGCCGTTCGACCTGCTGGACGAGGTGGAAAAGACCCTGGCGCTGGACGCCGCGCCCGTCACCTGGCCTATCGGGATGGGACGCGACCTCAAGGGCGTCTACGACCTGACCCGCGACCGCGTCATCCTGTTCGATCCCGGCCGCGGCGACCACATCGCCGAGATCGCTGTCGATGCCGAGCTGGATTCGCCGGCGCTCGAAGCGGCCGTGGGCGCGGCGGCGGCCAACAAGCTGCGGGAGGAGATCGAGCTGGTGCGCGGCGCCTGTCCGGAATTCGACCTGGATTCCTACCGGGCTGGCCACATGACGCCGGTGTTTTTCGGCAGCGCCCTCAAGACCTTCGGCGTCGCCGAATTGCTGCGCGGGGTGGGCCGTTTGGCCCCGCCGCCGCTTCCCCGCCCCACCGACCGGCGCGAGGTCCAGCCCGACGAGGAGCGGGTTACCGGCTTCGTGTTCAAGGTCCAGGCCAACATGGATCCCAATCATCGCGACCGCATCGCCTTCACCCGGCTGTGCTCGGGCCGTTTCAAGCGCGGCATGAAGCTGAAGCATGTCCGCTCGGGCAAGGTCATGGCGGTCTACAACCCCATGTTCTTCCTGGCCCAGAGCCGCGAATTGGCCGAAGAGGCGTTTCCCGGCGACATCCTGGGGCTTCCCAACCACGGCAACCTGCGGATCGGCGACACCCTGTCGGAGGCCGAGGACCTGAACTTCCTCGGCATTCCCACCTTCGCCCCCGAGGTGTTGCGCCGGGTCCGCCTGGACGATCCCCTCAAGGCCAAGCAGTTGCGCAAGGCGCTGGAGGATCTGGCGGAGGAGGGGGTGAGCCAGGTCTTCAAGCCCATCGACGGCTCGACCTGGATCGTCGGCGTGGTCGGCCCGCTGCAATTCGATGTGCTGACCACCCGCATCGCCGCCGAATACAACATCAAGGCCGGGTTCGAGGACGCCCCCTTCGTCACCGCCCGCTGGGTGGCGGCCGACGACAAGGCCGACATCGAGCGTTTCGTCGACGCCAACAAATCCAACATGGCCGAAGACCGCGATGGCGCCCTGGTCTACCTGGCGCGCAATACCTGGCAGCTCAACCGCTGCCAGCAGGACTTCCCGGCCGTTCGCTTCACGGCGACGCGCGAGCAGCACTGACTCGCCACTGGCGGAGGGCCCGGCATCGGGTCCTCCGCCAGTGCGCGGGCCCGCTCACACGCTATAATAGCGCAAGAATCAACATCATCTCTTGCGGCGGGATGATTGCGCGCGTATTCTCGCCACAACGCGATTTGGTTGTGGGGGTGCCGCATGGGCGAGAGTGGACCTCTTATCGGCGTGGGCATCGTCGCCGCCCTGGCGGTCGGCCTGGTGCTGGCCGGGCTGGCGCTGGTGCTGGCCCAGGCCATGCACGGCGGCCGGATCGGGCTGGCCGGACTGGCGGGCAAGGGGCTGCATGCCGGCCAGGCGGTCGTGGTCAGCCTGGCCGGCGCCGCCTATTACGGCGGGACCGGCTATTGGCAGGTCACGCACGGCCACCCGCTGCCGCCGGTTCCCGACTGGTTGCTGACCGCGATCGGGGGAAGCCATGCGTTCCATCTGGGCGGCGCAGGCGCCGCCTTGGTCAAGGCCCCGTGACCTCAAGTCTCGGCGGCGTCAAATCTCCGGGCGTGGGGGGAAAGCGATGAAGATAACGGATGCGCGCGAAACCAAAGACATGGCCCTGCTGATGGGCGTGATGGCCGCAGCGGTGACCGCGGTGACCGCTCTGCTGCTCAGGAAAAGCCTGGCCGGCGGCGGTCAGGATCTGCCGCCGGCCGAGGTGTTCGCCATCGTCTTCGGCTATGTGGCGGTCCTCACCCTGTCGCTGATGGCCACGGTGGTGATCTTCCGCATGGCGACCAACGAGATCGACATGACCTGGCTGATCGCCGACGACAAGAGCCGGGCCAGCCTGTCCCGGTTCCAGATGCTGCTGTTCACCTTCGTGATCGCAGCGCTGTATTTCGTCTATTCCCTGTTCTCCATCCGGGCCGGCAACTGCCCCGCCCCCGTTCCCGCCCAACTGCCGGCCGGCCTGACCGACCCGATGGCGGCGTACAAGGCGGGCATGGCGGCGGCGGCCGGTTGTTCGCTGCCGGAAATTCCCGGCTCGGTCCTGGGGCTGCTCGGCATCAGCGGCGGCAGCTACCTGCTGTCCAAGGCGATCCAGGCCAATGCCCCCGCGTCCGGCGGTCCGGACGCCCCCGCCCCGCCGTCTTCCCAGCAGGCACCGCCCCCGGCCGGCTGACCGCCCATCCTTTCGCCCCGCCAGAGGGGGGATATTTTTCGTGCGCCTGGAGACGCGGGGGGCGGATTGCGTGCGCGGGGTTGCCTTCCCCGCCGCAATCGACTACCCCTTACCCCTCGCGATTCCTTGACCTATCTGAACCCCATGCGCCTGATCCGACATTGCGGCGAACTGACGCCCGACCACCGCGGTTGCGTGGTGGCGCTCGGCAATTTCGACGGCGTGCATCTGGGGCACCAGTCGGTGATCCGCACCGCCCAGGCCATGGCCCGCCAGGTGGGCCTGCCCCATGCGGTGATGACCTTTGAACCCCATCCGCGCGCCCTGTTCCATCCCGAGGGCGCGCCGTTCCGCCTGACCCCGTTCCGCGTCAAGGCGCGGCTGGTCGAGGCGCTGGGTATCGACCTGCTGTTCATGCAGCATTTCGATTCCGCCTTTGCCGGCCGCAGCGCCGAGGATTTCGTGACCGACGTGCTGATCGGCTGCCTGGCGGTGCGCCATGTCGTGGTGGGCTATGATTACGTGTTCGGCAAGGGCCGCCAGGGGACCGGCGCCTATCTGCACACCATGGGCGAGCGTCACGGCTTCGGCGTGACCGTGGTGCCGCCGGCCACCGCTCCCAGCGGCGAAGTCTATTCCTCGACGCGGGTGCGCGAATACCTGGTCGAGGGCAAGCCGGCCGAAGCCGCCAAACTGCTCGGCCATTACTGGGAAATCGAGGGCCGGGTCGAGCACGGCGATTCCCGCGGCCGCACCATCGGCTTTCCCACCGCCAACCTGCATCTCGGCGAATACCAGCGGCCGTCCTATGGCGTCTACGCGGTGCGCGCCGGCCTGGATGCCGGCGGCGCCACCCTGTGGCGCGGCGGCGTGGCCAATTTCGGCCGCCGCCCCACCTTTGACAAGCCGGACGAGGTGCTGGAAGTTCACCTGTTCGACACCACCGGGGACCTGTATGGCCGCCATCTGCGGGTGGCCCTGGTCGATTTCCTGCGGCCCGAACGCAAATTCGCCGGCCTTGCCGAACTGACGGCGCAGATCGCCGCCGATGCCGCCGAGGCGCGCCGCCGCCTGGCCGTCCGCCGTTTCCCCGCCGAATCCGGCCCCGTGGTGCCGGTTGCCGAGGATTGCCCTGCCCCATGACCGATCGGACCAAGAGCGTGGATTACAAGGCCACCGTCTTCCTGCCCAAGACCGACTTTCCGATGAAGGCCGGCCTGCCGGATCTGGAGCCCAAGCTGCTGGCCCGCTGGGAGCGGATCGGTCTGTTCGACCGCCTGCGGGCGGCGGGCAAGGGGCGCGACAAGTTCGTACTGCACGACGGCCCGCCCTATGCCAACGGTCACCTGCATATCGGCCACGCGCTGAACAAGATCCTCAAGGACGTCATCAACCGCACCCAGCAGATGCGGGGCAAGGACGCCCATTACGTCCCCGGCTGGGATTGCCACGGCCTGCCCATCGAGTGGAAGATCGAAGAGAAGTACCGCGCCGCCGGCCAGGACAAGGACCAGGTGGAGATCATCCGGTTCCGCGCCGAGTGCCGCGACTTCGCCGCCCACTGGATCGCCGTCCAGAAGGCCGAGTTCGAGCGCCTGGGCGTGGCGGGAGACTGGCGCCGTCCCTATACCACGATGACCCATGCCGCCGAGGCGACCATCGTCGCCGAGCTGGGCCGCTTCCTGATGGACGGCTCGCTCTACCGCGGTGCCAAGCCGGTGCTGTGGTCGGTGGTGGAAAAGACCGCGCTGGCCGAGGCCGAGGTCGAATACCACGACCATGTCAGCGTCACCATCTGGGTCAAGTTCCCGGTGGTCGCCGCCTCGCGTCCCGAGTTGGAGGGCGCCAAGGTGGTGATCTGGACCACCACGCCGTGGACCATGCCGGGCAACCGCGCCGTCGCCTTCGGGGCGGATTTCGACTATGCCGTGGTCGAGGTGACGGCGGCCGAAGCCGGCAGCCTGGCGGTGCCGGGCGAGCGGCTGGTGGTGCTGAAGGATCAGGCGGAGCAGGTGGCCAAGGACGCCAAGTGCCAGTTCCGCGTGGTGGCGACCCTGGCCGGCCGCGACCTGGCGGGGACCATCTGCCACCATCCGCTGAAATTCCACCCCGAGGCGGCGGGCGGCTACGATTTCCCCGTGCCGCTGCTGGCCGGCGGCTTCGTGACCACCGATACCGGCACCGGCTTCGTCCATATCGCCCCCGGCCATGGCGAGGATGACTGGCTGCTGGGCAAGGAGCACGGCCTGCCGGTGCCCGACACCGTGCAGCCCGACGGCCGCTACTTCCCCCATGTCGCCATCTTCGCCGGCATGGAGGTGTTGGCCCAGGGCAAGAACGGCAAGTATTACAGCCCGGTGGCCAAGCCGGTGATCGCCGCGATGACCGCCACCGGCTGTCTGCTGGCCCACGGCAAGGTCGAGCACTCCTATCCCCATTCCTGGCGTTCCAAGGCGCCGCTGATTTTCCGCAATACGCCCCAGTGGTTCATCTCCATGGAGAAGCACGGGCTGCGGGCCAAGGCGCTGGAAGCCATCGATTCCACCCGCTGGGTGCCGGCCCAGGGCCGCAACCGCATCCATGCCATGGTGGAGAGCCGCCCCGACTGGTGCGTGTCGCGCCAGCGCGCCTGGGGGGTGCCCATCGCGGTGTTCGTCGACAAGAGGACCGGCGAGCCGTTGCGCGATGCGGGCGTGCTGGAGCGGGTGGTGGCGGCCTTCCGGGCCGAGGGCGCCGATGCCTGGTTCACCTCGCCGCCCGCCCGCTTCCTGGGCAACGAGCGCAACCCGGCCGATTACGAGCAGGTGTTCGACATCCTCGACGTCTGGTTCGATTCCGGTTCGACGCATGCCTTCGTGCTGGAGAGCGGCGAGTGGGACCTGCAATGGCCGGCCTCGCTCTACCTGGAAGGGTCGGACCAGCACCGCGGCTGGTTCCATTCCTCGTTGCTGGAATCCTGCGGAACCCGCGGCCGGGCGCCCTATGATGCGGTGCTGACCCATGGCTTCGTCCTCGACGAGGACGGGCGCAAGATGTCCAAGTCGCTGGGCAACGTCGTCAGCCCGCAAGAGGTGGTGGCCGCCTCGGGCGCCGACATCCTGCGCCTGTGGGTGGTGGGATCGGATTATTCCGACGATCTGCGCATCGGGCCGGAAATCCTGAAGACGCAGATCGACATCTACCGCCGCCTGCGCAACACGCTCCGCTACCTGCTGGGGGCGCTGGACGGCTTCGCCCCGGCCGAGGCGCTGCCGACGGCCGAGATGCCGGAACTGGAACGTTGGGTGCTGCATCGCCTGGTGCAACTGGGCGAGGGCCTGGGGAAGGCCGGCGACGACTTCACCTTCCACCAGTGGTTCACCGAACTGCATAACTTCTGCGCCATCGACCTGTCGGCCTTCTACTTCGACATCCGCAAGGATGCGCTGTACTGCGATGCGCCCGCCTCGCTGCGCCGGCGGGCGGCGCGGACGGTCTTCGACATCCTGCTCGACACCCTGTGCAAGTGGCTGGCCCCCTTCCTGTGCTTCACCGCCGAGGAGGCCTGGCTGGCCCGCCATCCCTCGGAGGAGGGCAGCATCCACCTGGAGGCCTTCCCCGACCTGCCCTCTGCCTGGCGCGACGAGGCGCTGGCCGCCCGCTGGGCGACGGTGCGCGACATCCGTCGGGTGGTGACCGGCGCGCTGGAGATGGAGCGCGCCGCCAAGCGCATCGGCTCCAGCCTCCAGGCCCGGCCGGTGCTCCATCTGGAACCGGCCCTGGCCCAGACGGTGGCCGGGCTCGACATGGCCGAGCTGTGCATCACCTCGGGTCTGGTGGTGAGCGAAGGGGCGGCGCCAGCGGGCGCCTTCACCCTGGCCGAGATCGCCGGCGTCGCCGTGGTGCCGGCGGCGGCCGAGGGCGAGAAATGCCAGCGCTGCTGGAAGGTGCTGCCGGACGTGGCCGATCCCGCCCATCCCGGCATCTGTCATCGTTGCGCCGATGCCGTCGGCCCGGCGGCCGGGGAGTAGAGCCATGCTTCGTCTCGGCCTGCCGATCGCCGCCCTGGCCGCCCTGCTGGACCAGTTGTCCAAGTGGTGGGTGGTGGAAAAGCTGTTCCGCCCCGAAGGCGTCACCGCCACCCCGTTCTTCACCGCCCAGCGGATCGTGCTGGTGCCGTTCTTCAATCTGGTGCTGGGCTGGAACCGCGGGGTGTCGTTCAGCATCCTCAATCACGGCGACACCAGCCGCAACCCGCTGCTGTTGTCGCTGCTGACCGCCGCCATCGTCGTCGGCATGGTGGTTTGGCTGACGCGGGTGGACAATCGCCGGCTGGCCGTGGCGCTGGGGCTGGTCATCGGCGGCGCGGTGGGCAATCTGATCGACCGTATTCGCGTCGGCGCGGTTGCCGATTTTCTCGACTTCCATGTCGGGTTGTGGCATTGGCCTGCATTCAATCTTGCCGATTCGGCAATTACGGTGGGCGCGGTGATCATCGTGTTGGACTCCTTGTTCGCGCCGCGGAAGTCGTCTAAGAATTAGGGCCATGACCCAGTCGAAAGTCGATATCCTCTCCCAGGTGCGGGCCGTGGCGACTGCCAGCCTTGTGGTCCTGGCCATGTCCGGATGTTCGGACCTCAAGCGTACGCTCGGATACGAGAAGGCGCCGCCCGACGAATTCCAGGTGGTCAGCCGGGCGCCGCTGTCGATGCCGCCCGACTTCACCCTGCGGCCGCCCAGCCCCGGCGCGGTCCGCCCGCAGGAAGGGACGACCAGCGACCAGGCCCGCGCCGTGCTGCTGGGCGAGCGCCATGCCGTGCCGCTGGCCACAATCGGCCGCGATGCCGGCGATCTGGCGCTGCTGAAGCAGGCGGGGGCCGACCAGAGCCTGCCCGGTATCCGCCAGTTGGTGGACAAGGAGACTCTGGCCCTGGCCGAGGCGAGCCACAGCTTCACCGACAAGCTGGTGTTCTGGCGTAAATCCCCGCCGCCGGGAACCGGCGAGCTGCTGGATGCGACCAAGGAAGCCCACCGGTTGCAGCAAGACCAGGCCCTGGGCCGGCCGGTCACCGACGGGCCCACCCCGCGCATCGAGCGCGGGAGCCGGGGGTGGCTGGAAGACATCTTCTAGCCGGCCCGGCCGGCAGGGTCGGCCCTGCGGCGCCCAGGGAGGCGAGCCGATGGATTTCACCGAAGACCAGATCCAGCGTTACGCCCGCCACATCATCCTGCCGGAGATCGGCGGGACCGGTCAGGCCCGGCTGCTGGACGCCCGGGTGCTGGTGGTAGGGGCCGGCGGGTTGGGCTCGCCGGTGATCCTGTATCTGGCCGCCGCCGGAATCGGCACCATCGGCGTGGTGGACGACGACACCGTCGACCTGTCCAACCTGCAACGCCAGGTGCTGCATGTTACCGACCGGGTCGGCCGGCCCAAGGCCGACAGCGCCGCCCAGGCCGTTGCCGCCCTCAATCCCGATGTCCGCGTGGTGCCGATCCGCGCCCGCCTGGACAAGGACAACATCCGCGCCATCCAGGCCGATTATCAGGTGGTGGCCGATGGTTCGGACAATTTCCCCACCCGTTTCCTGGTCAACGACGCCTGCCGGCTGGAGGGGCGCACCCTGATCTCGGCGGCCATCCTGCGTTTCGACGGCCAGCTTTCCACCTTTCGCCCCGGCGGGCCGTGCTACCGCTGCATCTACCGCGAACCGCCGCCCGAAGGCCAGATCCCGAGCTGTGCCCAGGCCGGCGTGCTGGGCGCCGTCGCCGGCACCCTGGGCGCCTTGCAGGCCACCGAGGTGGTGAAGGAAGTGCTGGGCATTGGCGAGAGCATGGCGGGCCGGCTGCTGATCTACGATGCGCTGGCGGTGACCTTCCGCACCGTGCGGGTGCCGCGCGACCCCGGCTGCCCGCTGTGCGGCGACCATCCCACCATCACCGACCTGTCGGCCCACGGGAGCACCGCCCATGCCTGCGGATAAATCGCCCGTGGATGACCCACCCAAATCCTCGCCCGACAAACTGTCCATCGTGGTCTTTTCCGGCAGCTTCGAGCGGGTGCATTACGCCCTGGTGATGGCCGCCGCGGCGGTGGCCTCCAATACGCCGGTCACCCTGTTTTTCACCATGGGGGCGGCCCGCGCCCTGGAGCGTCCGGCGGCCGACGGCACGCCGGCCTGGCACCGCCTGCCGCTGGCCGAGGGATCGGGCAGCGCTGCCGCCATGGACGCCGGCTTCCGCGCGACGGGAATCGCCGGGTTCGACGACTTGCTGGAGGCCTGCGTCGCCCTGGGGGTCACCATCATGGTCTGTGAGATGGGGCTGAAGGCCCTGGGCATTCCGGCCGATGGCCTGCGCACCGACCTTCCCATTGCCGCCGGTGGCGTCGTCACCTTCCTGGCCGACGCCTCGCGGCATGGCGGCATGCTGTTCATCTGATCCCATCCGCGCGGGGCGGAGGGGGCGGAATCAGCGCGTGCTCACCCGCTCCAGGTGGGCCTGGCTCTCGTACATCGGCCAGCCGCCGGCCGCGATCTCGTCAAGCGAGGTCGAAGGCTGCTGCAACCGGGCGCGGTAGATCCAGAAATTGGTCATCACCCGTTCGACGAAGGTGCGGGTCTCGCGCGACGGCAGCGTCTCGATGAACAGCAGCGGGTCCCTGGCGTTGCGGTGGTTGGACAGCCACTGCGACAGCTTGCCCGGGCCGGCATTGTAGGCTGCCGCCAGATAGAGCAGGTTGCCGCGGACCGGGGCCTGCGACAGCAGGCGGGCGAGATAGCGCTGCCCCACCGCCAAATTGACTGCGGGGTCGTTCAGATGCTCGCGCGCATGCCGGCCGGCGATGGCGGTGGCGGTGGCGGGCATCACCTGCATCAAGCCGCCCGCCCCCTTGGCGCTGTGGGCCCGCGGGTTGAACGACGATTCCTGGCGGATGAAGGCGTAGACCAGGGCGCGGTCCACCGTCCAGCCGCCCTTGGGGTTCCATTCCGGCACGGGGAAGGCGGCGGAATCGCTGTGCTGGCCGGGGTTCATGCCGCCCAGGCGCACCGCCAGGCTGGGCATGCCGCCGGTTTGGGCCATGGCCAGCATCGACTGACGCACCGCCTTGCCGGCCCGCGGATAAGCCTTGCGCAGTTCCTCTTCGGCGCCCTGAGTGTCGCCGATCTGCAGCAACCCCAGGGCCCGGCGGGTGCCGGGCACGCGCAGCAGGGTATCGGCATCGGTCTCGGTGAAGGGGACGTTCTCCCACGAGAATAGGGTCTCGTAGCCCAGGATGCGCCGCGCCATCAGGCCATAGAAGGTGCGTGGATACGTGGCGGCGATTTCCAGCCAGTGGTCGACCACCTCGGGGCGATGGGACACCAGATTGGCCCGCGCCGCCCAGAAAGCCCCGGCCGCCACCATCCAGCCCGACAGCTGCGACGACTGCGCGACCTCCTCGAAGTGGCGGCGGGCCCGCTCCGGCTGGCCCATGCGCCATTCGGCCAGGCCGGCGACCCAGTGGGCGGCCGGCAATTGGTCGCCCGACCGCTCGGCCGCCTGCGAGGCCCAGGCAGCGGCTTCGGCGTCACGGCCGTCGGCGAACCGGTCGAGGGCCAAAGCCAGCTTCATCTGGTCCAAGTCGAGCGGCTTGAGGCTCTGGGCCTGGCGGCTGGTGAACAGGGCGATGGCCGCCTCGTCCTTGCCGTGGCGCAGCATCCGGCGGAAATGGGCCTTGATGGCCGCGCCGTGGGGCGATCCGCCGTCGATGCTGAACGTGTCGTCTTCCCAGTTGGCGCCGTCGTCTGACGTGTCGATGCCGGCGCCCCGCAATGTGCCGCGCACCGGCTGGCGCAGCGGGCCGAAGCCCTTGATGCCCCGGGCGGTGGCCAGGTGGTAGATGGCCTCGGCTTCCGGCAGATCGGCGTAGTCGGCCATCCAGGCCCGCAAGTCCTGGTACCGGGCGTGGCTGCCGGCCGCCAGGAAGCGCCGGGCCAGCATGTGTCCCTTCAGCAGGGCGTCGCCGACCTTGGCCAGTTCATGATCGGCTGCCGCCCATTCGCCGGCATTCTGCAATTGCATCACGCGGCGATAGCGGGCGGCATCCTCGGCGGACAGCGGCTGGGGCAGGGGGGCGATGCGCGCTTCGCGGCCGAAGCCGGGCATCAGGGCGGCCATGGTCTGGTCTTCGGCCGCCGATGCCAGGCGAACCGTCCCGCCGTGGCGAGCCATCTGGCCGGCCATGGCCGGCGCGGATGCCGCCAGGAGTACCGCCATCAGGGCCGGGAGGAGCCGGTCGCGCAACGCTGTTCTCCCCTGCGGTTAATCGGAAAAGCCAATCGACATGACCAACTTTATAGATCACGAGAACGGGGCAGGGCAACCCCATAAAGTCGAGGCAACTTTTGGCCGGATAAAAAGATATATATTTCAATGGGATGGCTGATGGGTCCCGCTCAGTCGCGGCCGGAAAGCCGCTTTTTGACCATCAACAGATCACGCCACGCTCCGCGCTTGGCATCGGGCGTGCGCAAAAGGTAGGCGGGGTGAAAGGTGGCCAGGACCGGGATCGGCCGGGGCAGGCCGGGCGACGAATAGTCGTGCCAGCGGCCGCGCAGGCGGCTGATGCCGTCGTGGCGGGCCAGGATGGCCGAGGCGGCGGCGCCGCCCAGCAGCACCAGCACCTGGGGATCGACCAGCTCGATGTGGCGGGCGACGAAGGGCAGGCAGACCGCCACCTCGTCCGGCGTCGGCTTGCGGTTCTCCAGCGGCCGCCAGGGCAGGACGTTGGTAATGTAGGCGCTGCCGCGGTCCAGGCCGATGGAGTCCAGCATGCGGTCCAGCAGCTTGCCGCTCTTGCCGACGAAGGGCAGGCCGCGGCGGTCCTCCTCCTGTCCCGGCGCTTCGCCGATGATCATCACGGCGGCCTCGGGGTTGCCGTCGGCGAAGACGGTCGAGGCGGCGGTCCGTTTCAGCGGCAGGCCGTCGAAGGCCTCCATCGCCGCCCGCAATTCGGCCAGGCCGGCGCAGCCGGCCGCCAGATGGGCGGCGGTGCCGGGAATGGCCGGATGACGGGGTTCGGCGGCGGGCGGCTGCGCCGCCGCCGGGGCGGCTGCGGCGGGGCGGAGCGGCGGCGCGGCGGCCGAGCGGTCGATGAAACGGTCCACCGGGACGTCGCCGATGGTTTCATCCACCCCGGCATCCAGGTACCAGCGCAATAGGTCGTCGAGGGCCATATCCAGCGGCATAGTCCTGTCAGACTAGCATCCGCTGCGACCGCGTTGAAGGATTCGTGTCAACTGGGCAGGCTATGGTATAGAGGTCGGCCCGCCAGAAAGGGGAGGCGGTGAGGAGGGAGTCGCCATGGAACGCGAAGCGATGGAATTCGACGTGGTGGTCGTCGGGGCCGGTCCGTCCGGCTTGGCTGCCGCCATTCATCTGAAGCAATTGGCGGCGCGGGCCGGCAGTGAGTTGTCGGTCTGCGTGCTGGAGAAAGGTTCCGAGGTCGGCGCCCACATCCTGTCGGGCGCGGTGATCGAGCCGCGCGCCCTGTCGGAGCTGATTCCCGAGTGGCGCGAAAAGGGGGCGCCGCTGGTCACGCCGGCCACCGACGATTCCTTCCTGTTCCTGACTTCGGGCAAGGCCATTCGCCTGCCCACCCCGCCGAGCATGAATAACCATGGCAATTACGTGGCGTCGCTCGGCAATCTGGTGCGCTGGCTGGGGGGCGAGGCCGAGGCGCTGGGCGTCGAGGTGTTCGCCGGCTTCGCCGCCGCCGAGGTTCTCTATAACGAGGACGGTTCGGTGAAGGGCGTCGCCACCGGCGACATGGGCATTGGCAAGGATGGCGAGCCCACCGGCAATTACACCCCCGGCGTCGAGCTGCACGCCCGCCAGACCATCTTCGCCGAAGGCTGCCGCGGCAGCCTGACCAAGGGCCTGATGGAGCGTTTCGCGCTGCGCAAGGAGTGCGATCCGCAGACCTACGGCATCGGCATCAAGGAATTGTGGGAAGTCGAACCGGCCAAGCATAAGCCGGGCACCGTCCTCCACACCATCGGCTGGCCGCTGGACAGCGCCACCTATGGCGGCTCGTTCCTCTATCACCTGGAAAACAACCAGGTGGCGGTGGGATTCGTGATCGGCCTGGATTATGCCAATCCCCATCTGTCGCCCTTCGAGGAATTCCAGCGCTTCAAGACCCATCCGTCCATCCGCCCGCTGTTCGAGGGCGGGCGGCGCATCGCCTATGGCGCCCGCGCGCTGAACGAAGGCGGCTTCCAGTCCCTGCCCAAGCTGACCTTCCCCGGCGGCATGCTGATCGGCGACACCGCCGGCTTCCTCAACGTCCCCAAGATCAAGGGCACGCACACCGCGATGAAGTCGGGCATGCTGGCGGCCGAGGCGCTGTTCGAGGCCCTGAAGGACGGCAACGGCGCGGGACTCGAGGTCGAGTCCTATCCCGAGCGCCTGAAGGCCTCGTGGATATGGGACGAGCTGTACCGGGTTCGCAACATCCGCCCCAGCTTCCATCGTGGGCTGTGGGCCGGCCTGGCCTACGCGGCCGTCGACACCTACCTGTTCCGCGGCAGGGCGCCGTGGACCTTCCACAACGTGGCGGACCACACCCAGCTCAAGAAGGCGGCCGAGTGCGCGCCCATCGCCTACCCCAAGCCCGACGGGGTGGTGAGCTTCGACCGGCTGTCCTCGGTCTTCATCTCCAACACCAACCACGAGGAAAACCAGCCGTCGCATCTGAAGCTGGCCGACCCGTCGGTGCCGGTGTCGCTGAATCTCGCATTGTACGACGCGCCCGAGCAGCGCTATTGTCCAGCCGGCGTCTACGAGATCGTTCGTGACGACAGCGGCGCCAATCCCCGCCTGGTGATCAATGCGCAGAACTGTGTCCACTGCAAGACCTGCGATATCAAGGATCCGTCCCAGAACATCACCTGGACCGTTCCCGAAGGGGGCGGGGGGCCGAATTATCCCAACATGTGACAGGGGGCTCCGCCGCTGGCGGGCACCCGCAGGGCGGCGGTGACCATGGCGTATATGTGGAAGGCGGTGCGCGGCCGCTCGGTGATTCTGGCGGTGACCGGTCTTCTGGTGCTGTCGGCATGCAACTCCCAGCCCGCCGCCGAATCCGCCGCGCCGGCCGCCGCTCAGGCCGAGCCGGATGTGCCGATCCATACCGCCCTCGGCGATTTCCTGGCGGCGCGGGTCGCCGAGGCCAGCGGTGACAGCAAGGCGTCTGCCGCCTATTACGCCGACGCCCTGGCGCACGACCCCGACAATGTCGCGCTGATGCAGCGGACCTTCATCCTGATGGTGGGCGAAGGCCAACTGGACGCCGCGGTGCCGCTGGCCCGGCGTCTGGTGGATCTGGATTCCGATTCCCCCATCCCGCAGATGGTTCTGGGGGTGCGCGCCGCCATCGCCGGCGATTACGCCAAGGCGGAAACCCATTTCCACGCCTTGCCCCAGACCGGGGTCAACGCCTTCCTTGGCCCGCTGCTCAGCGCCTGGGCCCTGGTTGGCGAGGGGCACACCGACCAGGCCCTGAACAGCCTGCGGCCGTTGACGACCAACGCGGCCCTGGGACCGCTCCATGCCTTCCACGCCGGCCTGATCAACGATTTGGCGAATCGGTCCTCCGTGGCCGCCAAGCAATACCAGCTGGCGCTGGCCACCAGCCAACTCAACATCCGCGCGGTCGAGGCGGCGGGCTCGTTGTGGCAGCGAACCGGCCGCATGGACCGGGCCAAGGATCTCTACGACCGTTATGTCGGCGAACATCCCGACACCATGCTGTTCAACGGCGCCGCCCTGCTGAAGGCCGGCGCCCGCGCGCCGCGGGTGGTGGCCGACGCCAGGGACGGCCTGGCCGAGGCGATGTTCGACGTCGCCACCCTGATGCGCCAGGGCAATGCCTACGATTACGCCATGCTGTTCGCCCGCCTGGCGGTGGCGCTTCAGCCTGACTTTTCCCTGGCGCAGATGACGCTGGCCGACCTGCTGTCGATCGAGGGCCGGCTGGCCGAAGCCAATGCCGTCTACCGGGCGATCGCCCCCTCCTCGCCGGTCCACACCTTTGGACGGCTGCGGATCGCCATGAACCTGGACGACATGGGCGATACCAAGGGCGCCCTGGCCGAGTTGGACCGGCTGCTGGCCGACCAACCGGACAATCTGGACGCCCGGATCGCCGAGGGCGACCTGCTGCGCAAGCACAAGCGTTTCGCCGAGGCCGCCGACGCCTACAGCGAGGCCATCGCCCGGCTGCCGGAACCTCGGCCCGAGGACTGGGCGCTCTATTACAGCCGCGGCATCTGCCTGGAGCGGGCCGGGAAATGGCCGGCGGCCGAGGCCGACCTGTTGAGGGCGCTGGAACTGCAACCCGACCAGCCCGACGTGCTCAACTACCTGGGCTATTCCTGGATCGACAAGGGCATGCACCTCGATCAGGCCCGCCAGATGATCGAGAAGGCGGTGGAACTGCGGCCCAGCGACGGGGCCATCGTCGATTCCCTCGGCTGGGCGCTGTACCGCATGGGCGATTACCCGGCGGCGGTGCGTATGCTGGAACGGGCGGTGGAACTGAAGGGGGATGACCCGACCATCAACGAGCATCTGGGCGACGCCTATTGGCGGGTCGGCCGCCATGACGAGGCCCGCTACCAGTGGCGGCGCGCCCTTGGCCTCAATCCCGAGCCCGAACAGATGGAAGGGCTGAAGGAAAAGGTGAAGGCCGGCACGCTTCCCGGCCCCGAGGCCCAGCCATGACCTTCCGCGCCGAGGCCCGCGCCAAGGTCAACCTGTATTTGCATGTGGTGGGACGGCGGGACGACGGCTACCACCTGCTCGACAGCCTGATTGCCTTCGCCGAGGTCGGCGACACCCTGGAGGCCGGCCCGGCCGACGGCTTCCGCCTGACGGTGGAGGGGCCGACCGCCGGCCTGCTGCCCGCTGCCGAGGAGAACATCGTCGAGCGGGCGGCGCGCCTGCTGGCCGGCCGGACCGGCCGGCGCCCGGACGCCGCCCTGACCCTGACCAAGCGGCTGCCGGTGGCGGCCGGCATCGGCGGCGGCTCGGCCGACGCCGCCGCCGCCCTCGGCGTCCTGGCCCGCCTGTGGGGCGCGGACCTGCCGCGCGACGAGCTTTTTGCCCTGGCGCTGCGGCTGGGCGCCGACGTGCCGGTCTGCCTGGCCGGCCGGGCCACGCAGCTGACCGGTATCGGTGAAGGCGTGGAGCCGGCGGTCGCCCTGCCGCCGGCCTGGCTGGTGCTGGTCAATCCCATGCAGCCCTGCCCGACCCCGGCGGTGTTCAAATCCCGTCGCGGCCCCTTCTCGGACCCGGCGCCGCTGACCCAGGCCCCGGCCGATGCCGGCGCCCTGGCCGCCGCCCTGGCCGAGCGCCGCAACGACCTGGCCGACGCCGCCATCGCCGTGGTCCCGGCCATCGGCGAAGCGCTGGCGCAACTGGCCGCTCGCCCCGGCTGCCTGCTGGCCCGCATGTCGGGCTCGGGCGCCACCTGTTTCGGCTTGTTCGCCGCCGAAGTCGAGGCCCGCGTCGCCGCCCAGGCCCTCCAGGCCGCCAATCCCGCCTGGTGGACCGCCGCTGCCGCCCTGGCCGGCTGATGCCCCGCGGTTCCCGGCTTGAAACCCTCCCCGGAACCGCTTATGGTGCGCCTCCGTCCTGCTGGGGCGTAGCCAAGCGGTAAGGCAGCGGTTTTTGGTACCGCCATTCCCTGGTTCGAATCCAGGCGCCCCAGCCATATCACCTCCGGGTAACCGATTGGTTTTTATCGGT
>JAKAFA010000032.1 GCA_021818185.1 Pseudomonadota bacterium
TGGCGCGGTGAGCGGGATTGGGGGCGGCGCGGCGTACCCGCATGCGCCGCCACTCGTACCAGCCCCAGACCAAATCGGGATCGCGTCCGAAGGCCTCGGGCGTCGCCAGATCCATCGGGTCGAAGGTCTGCCACAGCCCGGTCAGGGCATCGCGGAAGGTGGGGATGCCGCTTTCCGCCGACACGCCGGCGCCGGTGAACACCATGACGCGGCGGGCGGCGCGCAACTCGGCCAGCAGGCCGGCGGCGAAAGGCGGGGCGGGAGTGGGCATGGGCGGCCTCGTCGATCAGGGAGCGTCGTCGTGCTTGCGCTCCCGCCGCGGCGATTTCAAGGCCCGGCTTCGCCCCCCCGCCGCGGTCTCAGTGGCTGGTCCCCTGCGCGTAGGTGATCTTGTTGAAGACGTTGTATTTTCCCACCGGATGGCGCATGGGCAGGCGTTTGACTTCGTGGAAGTCGCGGGCGTCGTAGACCACCAGGGCGCCGTCGTTCTCCATGATCGACACCAGGGCGTAGCGGCCGTCGCGGGTGAACTCGACATGGGCGGTCCGCTTGCCGGGGGCGGGCCGCAGGGTGCGCACCACCTTGAGGCTGCGGGTGTCGATCACCTGGATCTCGTCGGGGGTCGGGCCCAACGAGCAATCGACCCAGGCGTAGGGGGTGTTACGGTGGCCGCGGATGAAATAGCCCGGCCCGCAGGTGGGGATCCGCTTGACCTCGCTCCAGTCGTCCATGGCGATCACGCTGACCACTCCCTGCTTGAGGTGGGGCGTGGCGAAGACTGGCCGGCCGTGCCAGGTGAAGGTGATGCCCGAGCCCAGATGCGGCATGCCGTCGAACGGCAGGGTGGCGACCTTCCGGCCGGTCCCCAGGTCGATCACCTCGCCGCGGGTCCCGTCGCGGCCGGCGCCGATGAGGTGGCGGTAACCAAGGTCGAAGAAGAAGTCGTCCAGCACCTCCTCGGTGGCGATGCGCCGCACCGGGAAACGATCGGGGCCCTGGGCATAGGGGATCTCCCAGATCTCCCGGGCGTCCTTCAGCGCCACGATGAAGCTGTGGCGCGGCGGCGCGGTGTAGACCGCCGACACCCGCGAGCGCCGGCCGTCGCGGCCGGCGACGGGAATGACCTTGATGGGCGCCAGGTCGGCGGCATCCAGCACCGCCACGCTGTCGGGCAACAGGTTGCCGACCAGCACGAAGCGGCCGTCGGCCGACACCGCGATGTTGCGGCTGTCGAGGCCGGCGCGCACCTCGGCCAGCAGCCGGCCGGTCCACATATCGAGCTTGGAGACCCAGCCGTCGCGACTCATCAGGTAGACGAAGCGGCCATCGGGCGAGAATTTGGCCCCGCCATGCAGGGCGGCGCGGCTCGGCACGCGGGCGATCGGCGTCATCCGGTCGCCGTCCAGGACGGTGACGTGATGGTCGCCCGCCTCGACCACGATGAACAGGTTGAGCGGGTCGGAGGCGAAGGGCGGCTTGGCGGGCAGGGGAGACCGGTCGGCGGGGCCTGTCCGGCTGGCGGCGATCTGCGCCATGCCCCAGGTCGGTTCGGCGGCTGGCGGCGAAAATACATAGGCGGCCAGCGCCGTGATCTGGCCGGGCGACAGGCGGCCGGCGAAGCCCTTCATTTCGGTGCCCGGCAGGCCGCCGGCGATCACCTTTGCGGCCTGGGCCGGCTTGAGGTGACCCAGGTCGTCGGGCACCAGGGCCGGCCCGACGCCGCCCAGCCGGTCACCGCCGTGGCAGGCGGCGCAATATTGCCGGTAAAGCGGTGCCGCGTCGTCGGCGGCCCGGGCGGCGGGGACGACGGCCAGGAGGCAGAGGGCGGAGAGGGCCGCGGCGAACTTCACGGGGCGATCTCCCTGTCGGTGAGGTAGCAGCCGGGGTCTTCGGCCCAGCGGTCGCCGAACACCCGCTCGGCGCGCACCCGGCTGTTGCCGTTGCAGAGGGCGAGCCAACGGCAGCCGGCGCAACGCCCTCCCACCGCGCGGGGGCGGGCGGCGAGGCCCGCCATCAGGGGGCCGGAGCGGTCGCTCCAGATTTCCGAGAACGGTCGCTCGCGCACATTGCCCAACCGCTCGTGCCACCACATGGTGTCGGGGTGGACCCAGCCGAGATTGTCGATGTTGGCGACCGCCACCCCCGAGGCGTTGCCGCCCCAGCGGCGCAGGCTGGCTTCGAGGCGGTCGGCATGCATCGGATAGCGGCGGCGCAACCAGCCAAGAAAATAGGGGCCGTCGGCGTCGTTGTTGCCGGTGACGATCTCGCAGGGCCGGCCGGACTCCAGCCTGGTCCGGCAGGTCTCGAACAGCAGGTCCATCGCCCGGCGGGTGGTCAGCCGGCGGGCGTCCTCGCCCTTGTTGCGGTTGCCGCGGCCGGCGTAGTTGAGATGGGAGAGGTAGAAGCGGTCGATGCCCTCGTCGTCCATCAGCGCCAGCACGTCGGGCAGGTGGCGGTGGTTGTCCTCGGTCATGGTGAAACGCAATCCCACCTTGACCCCGCGGTCACGGCACAGCTTCAGGCCGGCCACGGACCGCCCGAAGGCACCCTCCTGACCGCGGAAACGGTCATGCACCGGGCCGATGCCGTCGATGCTGATGCCGACATAATCGAGACCGGCGGCGGCGATGCGGTCGGCCATGGCTTCGTCGATCAGGGTGCCGTTGGTGGACAGGCCGGCATAGAACCCCATCGCCTTGGCGTCACGGGCGATCTCGAAGATGTCGGGCCGCAGCAGCGGTTCGCCGCCCGACAGGATCAGCGCCGGCACGCCGAATCCCCGGAGGTCGGCCATGACGGTGCGAATGTCGGCGGTGGAAAGCTCGCCGGCGAAGTCCTTGTCGGCCGAGATCGAGTAGCAATGCCGGCAGGCGAGGTTGCAGCGCCGTATCAGGTTCCAGATCACCACCGGGCCGGCCGGCGCGCGGCGCGGCGCGGCGGCGGCGGGCTGGAACAACTCGCGCATGAAGGCGGACAAGCGGAACATGGCTTCCCTCAGCCGGCCAGGCGCAGGCCGGTCTTTTTAAGGATGCGGGTGCTGAAAAGGACCCGGTGGCCGCGGCTCAAGGGGCCGAGCGCGGCGGCGATCTCCGCCACCAGGGCGTGGGCGGCCCCTGCATCGCGGGCATGGACCATGGCGAACAGGCAATAGGGCCAATCGGGGAGCAGGCGCGGTCGCTGGTAGCAGTGGCTGACGAAGGGCAGGGCGGCGACGCGGGCGCCGGCCTCGGCGATGTCGTCGTCGGCGACGTCCCACACCGTCATGCCGTTGAAGGCGTAGCCCAGCGCGTAATGGTCGGGCACCGCGCCGATACGGCGGATCAGCCCGGTTCGCTGCATGCGGGCCAGGCGCTCCATCACCTCCGACGCCGGGATGCCCACCGCCTCGGCGATGGCGTGATAGGGGCGTTCCACCAGCGGCAGGCCGGCCTGGGTCGCCAGCACGATGCGACGGTCTACGGGATCGAGCGGGGAGTCGGTCATGCCTCAAGCCTCAAATGCAAGCGGAACTCGCAAAGCTTGGGCATATCATGGACGGGAAGGCCGGTGGCCGCCTGGACTTCGGTCAAGACCTCGGCCACCCGCGCCGGGCTTTCGGCCGAGATCACGAACCACATCGACAGCGTGTGGTCGCGCAGGTAGTTGTGGGCCACCTCGGGGAAGGCATTCACCGCCGCCGCCACTTCGTCGACGCGTTCGGCCGGTACCGCCATGGCGGCCAGGGTGGTATGGCCGCCCAGCCGCTCGGCATCGAACATCGGCCCGAACCGCGACAGCACACCGTCGGCCAGCAGGCGTTCCAGCCGGGTTATCAGATCCGCCTCGTCGAGGCCGAGCGTGGCGGCCACCACCGCAAAGGGACGCTCGGTGAGGGGGAAGTCGCCCTGCATCTGGTTGATGATCAGCCGGTCGGTGTCGTCGATCATGAAATCCTCACTCGGCTGCGGCCCGCAGGCCGTAGCGCGCTCCGCACTGCTTGAACCGTCGCACCGGGAACAGCGCCTCGTGGCGGAATCCGGCCGTGCCGGTGCGTTCGGCGATCAGGGCGATGGCGGCCTCGACCTCGGTGCGGCCGCGCCCATGGATCATGGTGAACAGGTTGTAGGGCCAGTCGGGCGGCCGCCGCGGGCGGCGGTAGCACAGGGTGACCTCGGGGCAGTCGCCCAGCCGGCGGCCGGCGGCATCCACCTCGCCATCGGGGATGTCCCATACCACCATGGCATTGGCGCGGTAGCCCAGCTCGCGGTGGCGGACGACGATGCCGAGGCGGCGGATCACCCCGTTCGCCGCCATGGCCGCAATCCGGTCGAGCACTTCGGCCTCGTCCATGCCGATGGCGGTGCCCAGCGCGGCATAGGGCCGGGGCGACAGCGGCAGGCCGTCGCAGAGCGCCGCCACCAGGACGAGGTCCCTGTCGCTCAGTTCCATTGCAGGTCGAACCCCAGGTCGATGTGATAGTCGGCGACCAGCGGCAGATCGAGCACCTCGATGCCGGTGCGGTCGCGGATGTCGTCCAGGACGGCGTCCACCTCGTCGCGCCGGGGGGCGGCGACGACGAACCACAGATTGAAATGATGGCTGCGCTCGTAATTGTGGTTCACCTGGGGGTAGGCGTTGATCAGGCAAGCCACCTCTTCGAGCCGCTCGGGCGGAACCGCCATCGCCGCAAGCGTGCTGCACCCGGCCCGGTTCGCCGCGAACACCGGGCCGACGCGGCTGACCACCCCCTGTCCGCTCAGGCGGGCGAGGCGGGCGATCACCTCGGCCTCGCCGATGCCCAGCCGGTCGGCCATCGCCGCGTAGGGGCGCGGCTCCAGCGGCAGATCGCGCTGGAATTCCGAAAGGAGGCGGCGGTCGATACTGTCCAGAATCGGCATCTCACATCCCCATGCGGTGAGCGCGGTCGGTGAAGAAGATGCCGGACGGCCGGTGCGCCGGCAGGCGGGCGACTTCCTTCAGCGTGGCGGTGCCGTAAATCGACACCCAATCCGAGTCCCGCGCCGACAGCCAGACCTGCTCGCCCTTGGGGGTGAAGCCGATGTCGAGGACCGCCTTGCCCGGATGCAGGGTTTCGACCACCCGCTTGCTGGGAACGTCGATCACCTGCACCTTGTCGTAATCGGGCAGGGCGAAGTTGACCCACACCTGTCGCCCGTCGGGGCGGGCGACCACGAACACCGGCTGGCCGGCCACCGGGATGCGCGTC
Source organism: Pseudomonadota bacterium (assembly GCA_021818185.1). Taxonomy (GTDB): domain Bacteria; phylum Pseudomonadota; class Alphaproteobacteria; order Rhodospirillales; family Magnetospirillaceae; genus JAKAFA01. Next base: position 5,207 of record JAKAFA010000032.1, read on the forward strand.
TTCTCGGTCCAGGTGCGCTTGTCGATCACCAGGATCTCGTGATGGCCGACGGCGGGCAGCCACACCTCGTCGCCGGCGACCGCCCATCCCCGCATATGGGGCATCTTGTAGACCGGCAGCCGGCGCTCGCCACGACCGTAATGGTCGAGGATGCGGCGCACGCCCGCCTGCGGATTCCACAGGTCGAGCAGCGCCAGCCCGTCCTCGCCGAACAGGCCGGCGACGTACCAGTGGCCGTCCTCCGTCACCAGGCCGTCATAGGGTTCTCGGCCGATATTGGTGAAGCGGCGCACCTTGGGCGCCTTGGGGTCGGACAGGTCGGCGATGTCGATCTCGCCGGCGTCGAACAGGCTGTAGATGAAGCGTTCGCCGGGCAGATCGGCGATGCCGACCACCTTGGAGCGCTTGCCGTCGGGTCCCACCGCCGGGATATCGGCCACCAGGTCGAGGGTGTCGGCATCGAATACCCGGATGCCGCCGGGGACGTAATTGGCCACCGCCACCAGCCGGCCGGTCTGGGAAATGGCGCCGCCAATGGAGTTGCCGGCCTGCATCACCCGCCGCACGATGCGTCCTTCCAGCAGGTCGACCTTGGTCAGCCCGCCGTCGCGGCCGAACACATAGGCGTAGCGTTCGTCGCGCGAGAATACCATCGAGGCGTGGGAGAGGTCGCCGAGCCCGCCGATTTCACCAAGCGCCGTATTGTGGCTGTTCTCGACGCGCAGCAGCTTGCCGTCGGCGCGCTCGACCACCAGGCCGAGATCGCCGGTGCCGCGCGGTTCGGGCTGGGTGGCGCAGGCGCCGAGCACCAGGGCGGCGGCGAGCGCGACGATACGGCTAGCGGACATCGGTTTCTCCCTTCAGGTAGCGGGCGATCCACAGGGCATCGTCGTCCGACAGCAGGCCGCGCCAGGGCGGCATCGGCGTGTCGGGGCGGCCGTCAAGGATGACCGTGGCCAGGGTGCGGTCGTCGTACCCCGCCAGGTTCTTGGTCAGCAGCGGCGGACCCAGGCCGCCCTTGCGGGTCATGCCGTGGCAGGCGCCGCAATCCTCAGCCACGATTTCCGCCAGCCGCGCCTGTCGTGCCGGAGACGGCTCCGCCGCCCGGCCAGGCGGCGCGACGAGGGCGAAAAGCGCGAGCCCGCCGACGAGCAGGCCATAGCGGGACGGGCTCATTGCGCCGCCTCGAGATGCAGGCCGGCCCGCATCCCGGCAAGGCGGACCACCTCGCCGACCAGCAGCAGGGCGGGCGGGGCCGGCGCCCATCGGGCCATGTCGTCGGCCAGACGGTCCAGGGTGGTGAGGCGCAGCCGTTGGGCCGGGGTGGTGCCGTTCTCGACCATCGCCACCGGGGTGGCGCCGTCGCGGCCGGCGCCCAGCAGGCCGGCCGCCATCTGCGCGGCGCTGGCCAGGCCCATGTAGATGGCCAGGGTGCAGCGCGGATCGGCCAGCGCCCGCCAGTCGAGGTCGAGCGGACGGTCGTCCTGGCAATGGCCGGTGACCAGGCGCACCCCATCGGCCAGGCCGCGGTGGGTCAGCGGAATGCCGCAGGCGGCGGCGCAGCCCGAGGCCGCCGTGATGCCGGGCACGATGTCGAAGGGGATGCCGTGGTGGGCGAGGTACAAGGCTTCCTCGCCGCCGCGGCCGAAAACGAAGGGGTCGCCGCCTTTAAGACGCACGACCTCCAGGCCCTGGCGGGCCAGATCCGCCAGAAGGCTGTTGATGTCCTCCTGCGGCAGGGAATGGCGGCCGGTCTGTTTGCCGACATTGAAGCGGCGGGCGGTGGCGGGGATCATCGCCAGAACCCCGTCGCCGACCAGACGGTCGAAGACCACGGCGGCGGCGGAGCCGATCAGCCGGCAGGCCTTGACGGTGAGCAGGTCGGGGTCTCCCGGCCCGGCGCCGACCAGATGGACGCAGCCCAGCTTCTTCATCGCTTCGCTCCCCCGCCAAGGAAGGATGGGGGCGGGCCGCGCCCGCCCCCGGTTCACGCAAGGTCAAAGGTCAGTAAATATCGTATTGGGTATTGTAGACGTTGAACTTGCCCGTGGGGGTGACCAGGTGCGGGTCCTTGATGACCGCCTTGAGCTTGTGGGTCTTGTCGTCCAGGACGACAATCGCCGATTGCTTGTCCTTCCCGTTCCACACCGAGAACCACACCTCGTTGCCGTCCTCGTTGTATTCCGGCTCGACCACCCGGGCGTCCTTCTCGTCGCCGAGGCCGGCGAGCGCGGCGATGTCGATCTTCTGGAAGCCCTTGTCGAGGTGCCTCACGTCGTAGACCGCCACCGAGTGATGGTCCGCCGGATCGGGGTTCAGGGGATCGTCGATCCACAGGTTGTGCGAATGGGGATTGGTCTTGATGAACAGGGCGCCGCCGCCGAGACCGGTGAGGGTGCGGACCACCTTCCAGGCCTTGTCCTTGTGGTGGACGGGATCGGTGCCGATCAGCCACACCTTGTCGTCGCCGAGGTCGCTGGTGGCCCAGACCGGGCCGTATTGGGGATCGATGAAGTTGGCGCCCCGGCCCGGATGCGGCTTATCGCCGACCTCGATGATCTTGACCAGCTTGTCGGTCTTGGTATCGATCACCACGACCTTGTCCGAGGCGTTGGCGGCGACCAGGAAGTAGCGGCCGGTCCGGTCGAAGCCGCCGTCATGCAGGTAGCGGGCGGCGTCGATGGTGGTAATCTTGAGGTTCTGGAGGTCGGAATAATCGACCAGCTTGACCTTGCCGATCTCCTTGACGTTGACCACGAACTCGGGATGGAAGTGCGAGGCGACGATCGAGGCGACGCGCGGCTCGGGGTGGTAGACCTGGGTGTCCACCGTCATGCCGCGGGTCGACACCACCTTGAGGGGCTTCAGGGTGGCGCCGTCCATGATCACGAATTGCGGCGGCCAGTAGTCGCCGGCGATGGCGATCTTGTCCTCCCAGCCCTTCATCTTCGAGGTTTCGACCGAGCGTGCCTCCATGCCGATCTTGATCTCGGCGACCTTGTCGGGAACCTTCATCCACAGATCGATGAGGTCGATCTTGGCATCGCGGCCGATGACGTAGAGATAGCGGCCCGAGGCCGACATGCGCGAGATGTGGACGGCATAACCGGTCTTGATGATGTTGACGATCTTCTTCGAATCGCCGTCGATCAGCGCCACCTCGCCGGCATCGCGCAGGGTGACGGAGAACAGGTTCTTGATGTCGAGGTTGTTTTCCTTCGTCTTCGGCCGCTTGTCGACCGGCACGATGACCTTCCAGGTCTTCATCATGTCGGGCAGGCCGAATTCCGGCGGCTGCGGCACGTCCTGCATGACGTAGCGGGCCATCAGGTCGACCTGGGTCGGCGTCAACTGGCCCGAGGTGCCCCAGTTGGGCATGCCGGCCGGCGAACCGTTGTTGATGAAGGCCTTGACCCCGTCGTAGCCGAGCGCGCGGGTCACCTTGGGGGTGATGTTGGGACCGGTGGCGCCGGTCCGCAGCACGCCATGGCAGCCGGCGCAGCGCTCGAAGAAGATATCCTTGGCCTGGTTGAATTCCTGCGGCGTCATCTTGGGGACGCCCGCCCCATCCGCCTGGTCCGCGGACCAGGCCGGTGCGGCCGACAGGCCGGCAGCCAGCGCCACGGCGGCTGCGGCGGTGAGGAGACGGAACTGAAACATGCTACCTCCCAGAAAATAGGTCACTCGATGGTGGCGACCATCGCGCAGGCCGGCCCCAATCAATCTGTCGTATTTTATTCGCCCTCGCCCGGCGTCATAAATTGACTGCGGGTCAAGGCGAAATCGCAGGGTTGAAAGAGATAAGCCCCCCGGAAGATCACTTGGGAAAGAGTGCCAGCGTCCAGTAGGGTCATAATTGACGATCGTCAATCGGTCCGGGGTGCCTTGGACGCCGGTCGTGGTTGATTTCGGATTTGCCTGGAAAATCTATGTCGCTTTTGTCATGGCCGTGACAAAATGCCGCACCTGCGCGCGGTCAATCGACGCTCCGCGGAACCCGGACGGAGAGACGGGCGTTCACCCCGGTAGGCGACGGGATGGCGTCATGGCGCTGCGCATCGAGGATTACGCCGTGGTCGGCGATTGCGAAACCGCTGCGCTGATCGGGCGCGACGGCTCGGTGGACTGGCTGTGCTGGCCGCGCTTCGACAGCGCCGCCTGTTTCGCCGCTCTGCTGGGCGGGGCCGACAGGGGCCGCTGGGTGATCGAGCCGCGCGTCGGCCCGGCCACCCTGACCCGCCGGTACCGCGACCGCACGCTGGTCCTGGAAACCGAGATCGAGACGCCGGACGGCGCCGCCACCTTGGTGGAGTTCATGCCGCCGCGCGGCAAGGCCTCGGATCTGGTGCGGATGGTGGTCGGCCGGCGGGGAACGGTGGCCCTGCGCACCGAAATGCTGATCCGGTTCGAGTACGGCTCGCTGTTTCCCTGGGTGATGCTGGATCCGCGCGAAGGCCTGCTGGCGGTGTCAGGGCCGGACATGGTGGTGTTGCGCACGCCTGTCGCGCTCAACGTCGATCATCGCCGGGTGTGGGCGGACTTCAACGTGTCGGTCGGCCAGTCCCTGTCCTTCGTCCTGAGCTACGGGCCATCGTTCCGTCACCCGCCCACCGCCATCGATCCGGCCCGCGCCCTGGCCGATACCGAGGCGTTCTGGCGGGAATGGTGCGGCCTGATCGGCCAGCCGGGGGAATGCGGGGACGGGGTTACCCGCTCGCTCATCACTCTGAAGGCGCTGACCTACCGGCCGACGGGGGGCATCGTCGCCGCGCCGACCACCTCGCTGCCCGAGCGCCTGGGCGGCAGCCGCAACTGGGACTACCGCTTCTGCTGGCTGCGCGATGCCACCTTCACCCTGCTGGCCATGATGAATTGCGGCTTCTACCAGGAAGCCGGCGCCTGGCGCGGCTGGCTGCTGCGGGCGCTGGCCGGCGATCCGTCCCAGGTGCAGATCATGTATGGCCTGGCCGGCGAGCACCGCCTGACCGAATGGGAGGTGCCCTGGCTGCCCGGCTACGGCCGGTCGCGTCCGGTGCGGGTCGGCAACGCCGCCGCCGCCCAGAGCCAGCTGGACATTTACGGCGAGGTGATGGACGCCCTGTATCACGGCCGCACCGGGCGGCTGGCCGCCGACGAGGCCGGCTGGGAACTGCAAAAGGGCCTGCTCGCCCACCTGGACGGCATCTGGCGTGAACCGGACAACGGAATCTGGGAGGTGCGGGGCGGGACCCGCCAATTCACCTATTCCAAGGTGATGGCCTGGGTGGCCTTCGACCGGGCCATCAGGAGCGTCGAGCGCTTTGGCCTGGACGGGCCGGCCGACCGCTGGCGTGCCCTCCGTGCGGAAATCCACGACGAGGTTTGCCGCCAGGCCTTCAACCCGCAGATCGGGGCCTTCGTCCAAAGCTACGGTTCGACCGAACTGGACGCCAGCGTGCTGCTGCTGCCGCTGGTCGGCTTCCTGCCGCCCGGCGACCCGCGCATGCGGAGCACCGTCGAGGCCATCGAACGCCGCCTGATGCCGGACGGCCTGGTGCTGCGCTACGATCCGGAAACCACCCGCGACGGTGTGCAGGGCGGGGAGGGGGCGTTCCTGGCCTGCTCGTTCTGGCTGGCCGACAATCTGGTGCTGCTGGGCCGGCGTGCCGACGCCCAGCGGCTGTTCGACCGGCTTTTGGACCTGCGCAACGACGTGGGTCTGCTGTCCGAGGAATACGACCCGCGCCTGGGGCGGATGCTGGGCAACTTCCCGCAGGCGTTTTCCCATATCGCCCTGATCAACACCGCCCACAATCTGGGCCGCCACCGCCGGCCGGCGGAACAACGTTCGGGGCATCGGGCGCAATAGGGGCGGTTGGGGGCCGCCTTTCGACGGAGCCCGGCCCGTTCGGCGGGAACGGATGCGCCGCTCCCGGGTTTGCGCGGTAGGCGGTATCGCGGCCGGGCGGCCGCCATTGGAGAACGCCGGCCCTCGAGGGGAGAACGCCATGGCGCGTGGCCGCTCACCGCTTCCCGCGGCCTGCCGGATCGTGCCGATCCTCGCCGCCCTGCCGCCGGGCGGCTGCGGCGAGGGCCTGTTCGACCCGCAAGGGCCGGTTGCCGCTGCCGAACGGACCATCTTCTACAATTCCCTTGGCATCATGCTCGCCATCGTCATTCCCACCATGCTGACCACCCTGGGGGTGGCCTGGTGGTACCGGGCGAGCAACCGCAAGGCCCGCTATCAGCCGGACGTCCAATATTCCGGCCGGGTCGAGATGGTGGTGTGGTCGATCCCCGCCATGACCATCCTGCTGCTGGGCGGCATCTGCTGGATCGGCTCCCACGACCTGGACCCCTTCCGTCCCATTCCCGGCACCGCCAGGCCGTTGCGGGTCCAGGTGGTGTCCATGGACTGGAAGTGGCTGTTCATCCTGCCCGACCAGGGAATTGCCAGCGTCAACCGGCTGATGGTACCGGCCGGTACCCCCATCAGTCTGGAACTGACCTCGGCCGGGGTGATGAACGGTTTCATCGTGCCGCAACTGGGCAGCCAGATCGCCACCATGCCGCACATGATGACCCGGCTCCAATTGCTGGCCGACCACCCCGGCACCTATGGCGGGCGGGCGACCCAGTTCAGCGGCGACGGCTTCGCCGACATGGGCTTCACCGTCCAGGCGATGCCGCCGGACCAGTTCGCCCAGGCGGTGGCCGCGATACGGGGACACGGCCCGCCCCTGGATCCCGACAGTTATCGCCGGCTGGCCGAGCCCTACGCAGTGGCGACGCCGTTCAGCTACGGCGCGGTCGCTCCGGGGATGTTCCAGCGGATACTGCAACCGCCCGCGGCGCCGGCCACCGCGGCCCGCCCGGCGCCGCGCAAGGAGATGCCCTGATGCTCGGCCGGCTGAGCTGGGAAGCCATCCCCGTCGACGAACCCATCGACATGATCGCTTCCGGCCTGATGGTCCTGGTGATCGCCACCGTCCTGGTCCTCATCACCATCAGGGGGCGTTGGCAATATCTCTGGCAGGAATGGATGACCTCGGTCGATCACAAACGGATCGGGGTGATGTATTGCGTGCTGGCACTGGTGATGCTGCTGCGGGGATTCGTCGATGCCGCCATGATGCGGCTACAGCAATCCATGGCGGCCGGCGGTGACATGGATTGCTGTAGCCGCAGCATTACGACCAGATTTTCACCGCCCACGGCACGATCATGATCTTTTTCGTGGCGATGCCATTCGTCATCGGGCTGATGAATTATGTCGTGCCGCTGCAACTGGGCATGCGCGACGTCGCCTTTCCCACCCTGAACTCCGTCAGCCTGTGGCTGACCGCCACCGGCGCGCTGCTGGTGAACATCTCGCTGGTCATCGGCAATTTCGCCCGCACCGGCTGGCTGGCCTATCCCCCCTGTCCGAAATGCGGTTCTCGCCCGATGTCGGGGTCGATTACTACCTGTGGGCGTTGCAGATTTCCGGGATCGGCACCCTGCTGGGGGGCGTCAATCTGGTGACGACCATCCTGAAGATGCGGGCACCGGGGATGGGCTACATGCGGATGCCGATGTTCTGCTGGACGGCGCTGGCCGCCAACCTGCTGATCATCGCCGCCTTCCCGGTGCTGACCGCCACCTTCGCCATGCTGCTGCTGGACCGCTATCTCGGCTTCCACTTCTTCACGGTGGGGCACGGCGGCAACATGATGATGTATGTCAACCTGATCTGGATCTGGGGACACCCGGAAGTCTACATCCTGATCCTGCCGTGTTTCGGCATCTTCTCGGAAGTCGCGTCGACGTTTTCCGGCAAGCCGCTGTTCGGTTACCGCTCGATGGTCGCCGCCACCATGGCGATCTGTATCATTTCGTTCATCGTCTGGCTCCATCATTTCTTCACCATGGGAGCGGGCGGCGACGTCAATGGCTTCTTCGGCATCATGACCATGATCATCGCCGTCCCCACCGGGGTGAAGGTGTTCAACTGGCTGTTCACCATGTATGGCGGGCGGGTACGCTTCACCGTGCCGATCCTGTTCACCATCGGCTTCATGGTGACCTTCGTGCTGGGCGGCCTGACCGGCGTGCTGCTGGCTATCCCGCCGGTGGATTTCATCGTCCACAACAGCGTATTCCTGGTCGCCCACTTCCATAACGTCATCATCGCCGGGGTGCTGTTCGCGGCCTTTGCCGGCTACAATTACTGGTTCCCCAAGGCCTTCGGCTTCACTCTGCACGAGGGCTGGGGCAAAGCCAGTTTCTGGTGCTGGCTGATCGGCTTCTATCTGGCCTTCATGCCGCTGTACTGGCTGGGGCTGGACGTTCATGATGCGCCGCATGCAGCACTACGACGACGTCCGCTGGCAGCCCTGGCTGATCGTGGCGGCGGCGGGCGCCCTGATCATCCTGATGGGCATCCTGTGCATGATCGCCCAACTGGTCGTGTCGATCCGCACCCGCGACCGGCGGCGGGTGGGCGGCGACCCGTGGGATGGCCGCAGCCTGGAATGGGCCACGCCGTCGCCGCCGCCGATGTGGAACTTCCCGGTCCTGCCGCAGGTCGAAGGCGAGGACGCCTTCTGGCGGATGAAGCGGCAGGCCCGCGCCGGCGAGGCGATTCCCCCGGCCCCCGCCGAATACCGGTCCATCGAGATGCCGCGCAACGGCCCGACCGGATTCATCACCGCCTTCTTCGCGGTGGTCACCGGCTTCGCCCTGGTCTGGCACATCTGGTGGCTGGCGGGGCTGGGCCTGTTGGGGGCGTTCGTCACCACGCTGGCCTTCGCCTGGCGCGACGTGGCCGAGGCCGAGATTCCGGCCGAACGGATCGCCGCCTTTTACCGCGCCCATCCCGAGGAGGCGCCCCGATGACGGCCGCGATCGCCCAGGGCAGCCACGGGGTGCCGCCCGGCCACAGCATGGAAGGTCCGGCGCCGAAACGGATCGTTGTCGGCTTCGGCTTCTGGATCTTCCTGCTCAGCGACATCGTGATGTTCTCGGCGTTCTTCGCCACCTACGAGGTGCTGGCCCGCGCCACGTCCGGCGGGCCGGGCGGGGCGCAGCTGTTCCACATGGACATGGTGGCCGCCGAAACCGCCTGCCTGCTGCTGTCCAGCTTCCTGTGCGGGTTGATGCAATTGTCGATCAATGTGGAAGACCGGCGGGGCACCTATATCCGCGGCGCCGCCACCTTCCTGCTGGGTGCCGCCTTCCTGGGCCTGGAGATCCATGAATTCATGGGCATGGTTGCGCAAGGTGCCACGCCGGAGCGCAGTGCCTTTCTGTCGGGCTTCTTCACCCTGGTGGGCTGCCACGGCGCGCATGTGACCATCGGCCTGATCTGGCTGGCGGTGATGATGGCCCAGGTGCGGGCCAAGGGATTCAGTCTGTTCGTCCACCATCGCCTGCTGTGCTTCAGCCTGTTCTGGCACGCCCTGGACATCATCTGGGTGGCGCTGTTTTCGATCGTTTACCTGATGGGGATGCGGTGATGGACTCCGACCGCCACGGCCGGGCGCCCGGCGACGAGACGACCCCCGAGACCGCGCGCGAGGAGACGCGGGCCGGCCTTCAGGCCTATCTGACCGGCCTGGGGCTGGCGGGTCTGCTGACCGCCATCTCGTTCTGGGTGGCCCGAACGCCGCTCCTGTGGGGGCCGGGGGTGGCCGTCGGCCTGGCGGTGCTGGCCATCGCCCAGATGGGCGTGCACCTGGTGTTCTTCCTGCACATCACCACCGCGCCGGACAATACCAACAACGTGCTGGCCCTGGCCTTCGGGGTGCTGATCGTCGGCTTGGTGGTGGCCGGGTCGCTGTGGATCATGATGCATCTGAACGCCAATGTGATGCCGCCGATGGTGGGGGGCGGCGCCGGGATGTAGCCCCGCCGATGATGGTGACAAATCCCTGCCACAATCTTCCGGTATAGGGGGCGCATCGAGGGGGCGCCGCCGTTCGCACTGGGCTCATGGCGGATGCTCTGCCCATGCTGCTTGCGTGCAGCGGACTGGAGGATGTCATGACCGTCAAACTGGTTGGTGTTGCTGCGATTGCCGTTCTGATCGGCGCCGGCTCGGCCTTTGCGGCTGAAACCCCCGCTACCCCGGTGCCGGCGGCTTCCCATGCCCCGGCGGCGGCCGTCAAGGCGGAGGCTGCCAAGACGGCGGCGCCCGCAGCCGCCAAGGCGGAAACCAAGGCTGCGGCCAAGGCCATGCCGGCCAAGGCGGACATGAAGGCTGCCGCCAAGGCGATGCCCGCCAAGGCCCATGTTTCGGCTTGCACCCGTTCCATCGAGGTCGCTGAACATCACCTGAAGTCGTCGAAGGCCAAGCCGGACGTCATCGCCGCCGCCTGGCAGCAGATCGAGGCGGCCAAGCAGGCCCGCCGCGATCACCATCAGGCGGCCTGCCATTCGGCGGCCAAGGCCGCCGCGAAGATGCTGTAACCTGCGTCTCCACCGGCCGCCGCACCGATGGCGGCGGCCGGTTCCTTTCGGTTCGCCCTTACGGATAGGACCATCATGTGGCTGCGGATGATGCGCCGATGGCTGATTGGCGCGGCCGTGGTTCTGGCCGCCCCGACCGATACCCTCAAAACCGAGTTTACCATACCGATGACCGGCATGGCGTCCGGCGCGGATCGCGATGCCGACCGTCCCATGGCGGAATGCGCCAGGGACGGCGATATCGCTCCGCCGGATAAGGCCGTGGCGCTACGGCACTGACTGAACCGGTGCCGCCTGGTCGTCCGGTCCGCCGGCATCGGGACCCGGGTTGGCCGGCGGGACCGAATCCCACAGCGGGGGCAAGGGAGTGGGCGGTGCCGCCGGCAGAGCCGCCGCGGCCGCCGGTTCGGGTGCGGCCGCCGGAACGGCCGCTGGCGCGGTTGCGGCCGGCGAGGGGGCCGTCGTTGCAGCCGGTCCCTTCTCCACCGGCGCCGGGGCGGCGGGAGCCGGGCTGATCGTCACCGCAATCGGCAGAGGCGCGGCCGCCGGGGTGGGCATGCCGGCCGAAGGCGCCGGGATGGGGGCGACGGTCACGGCGACCGGCAGCGCTGAGGCGGGTGCCGCCGCTGCCGCAGCGGCGGCGGCCGGTGCGACGAGGGAGGCGGCCGGCCCGGGAAGGGACGCCGGGTCGAGGGTCACGATCGCCGCGGGTGGCGTGGCCGGTGGCGCCGCAGGTGGCGTGGCGTTCGCCGCCTTGCTGGGCGGCGGGGCGGCGGCGGGGGAGTGCACGATGGCTTTGGGCGCCGAGGCCGTCTTGTTTCCGCCCTTGTCGCCGGCCGCCTCCTTGGTCGGGGCGGCGGTCGGCACCGGGACCGAATAGTCGCGGATGATGCGCGCCTGATTGCCGGTGATCACCAGGACGTGCTGGCCGATGGGAATGGGCTCGGGCTGCCGCTGGGTGACCGACAGCAGGTCGCCGTTGGTCTTGCGCACGATGTATTCCCACCCGGTGGTGTCGCCGGTGGTGTGGGAGATGGCATTGCCCACCATGCTGCCGATGGCGCTGCCGCCCACCGCGCCGATGGCCGCGTTGAAGCCGACCTCGCCGGTCTGCGACCCCAGGATGCCGCCCACCGCGCCGCCCGTGACGGTGCCCACCGTGCCGTCGGCATCGATCTTGACCTCGCGGAAGCCGACCACGACGCCGGACTCCACCTTGTTGGCCTGTTGCACGGCGTTGCCGTTGTAGACGTCGGGTGAGTAATCGGGGGCGCAGGCGGTCAGGCCGACCGCCAAGGCGGCGGACAGGCAAAGTCCCAATCCCGGCCGTGCCGGCCGCCTGACGGCCGGGCGGCGACGCAGAAACACTTCGCGGCCGATCATGTCCCTCGGCATTTTCCGATCCATTCGCAAAACGCTGAGCCGGCGTACGGTTGGCCCGATCCCTTGGCTCCCGGCCGGCATCCTCGGCCGGGATTTTGGCGCCAATGTGGCCGGAGGGCCAGCGGGAAGCCATGCGGGAAGCCATGCGTCCCGCCCGGGTCTCCGTCCTCCTACCGCGGCGGCGCGCCGCCGGACCGTCCCTCCCATGCCGACCGGCCGCCGCCCATGGCCAGGAACAACTGCGCGGTATCCAGGTAGCGCTGGGCGCGGGCCCGCACCGATCCCAGGCGAGCCTGCTGGTACTGGCGCTGGGCATCGAGCACCTGCAACACGCCGACATTGCCGGCGGTGTAGCTGAAGCGGGTCAGGCGCAAGGACTCGGCGGCGGCGGTCATCGCCTTGTCCTGGGCGGCGCTTTCCTCGGCGTCGTGGGTCAGCGCCTGGAGCAGGTCGGCGACCTGGGCGAAGGCGGCCAGCACCGTCTGCTGGTAGCGGGCGTCGGCGGCGCGGTAGGCGGCCTCGGCCGCCCGCTGCTGTGCCGCCAGGGTGCCGCCGTGGAACAGCGGCGCGGTCAGTCCGCCGCCGGCCGTCACCGAACTGGCGGCATCCTGCCACAGATGGCCGGGATAGGTGGCCTGCTGCAGGAAATCGGCGGTGAGCGTGATGTCCGGATAGCGCGACGCGGTCGCCACTCCGACGGCGGCGCTGGCCGCATGCAACTGGGCCTCGGCCGCCAGGATGTCGGGGCGCTGGCGGACCAGCCGGGACGGAAGGCTGACCGGCAGGTCGCGGGGCAGACGGAAGCCGTCGAGGTCGAATTCGGGCGGCGACCATTGGGCGGGGGTTCTGCCGGCCAGCACGGCCAGGGCATGGCGGGCGACGCCCAGTCGCTGGCGCAGCGGCGGCAGCAGGGTGCGGTCGCCGGCCAACTGCGTCTCGGCGTGCAGCACGTCCACCTGGGTGGCCGATCCCGCCGCCTTGGCGGCCTGCACCAGGCCCAGGTTCTGCTCGTCGTCGGTGACGATCTCCTCGGTGGCGCGGATCTGGGCGCGCAGCGCGGCGATGGCCACCGCCTGTCCCACCACGTTGCCGGTCAGGCTAAGATAGGCGGCATCCAACTGATAGCCCTGGTCGGCGGCCAGCGCCTCGGCCTCCTCGATCCGGCGACGGTTCTTGCCGAACAGGTCCAGCGCATAGGTCACGGTGGGGCCGATCTGGTAGAGGTTGAACACCGAGGCCGGGCCGGGGATGCCATAGGCGGCCAGGTTGATCCGTTCGCGGTCGGCCTGGGCGGTGGCGTCGATCTGGGGAAACAGGGCGCCGCCGGCCGCGGCCGCCTCTTGCACCGCCTGGCCCAGCGAGGCGCGGGCCGCCGCAAGATTGCGGTTGCCGGCGACTGCCTCGGCCACCACCCGGTCAAGCTCGGGCGACCGGAACAGGACCCACCAGTCGCCGCGCAACTGCCGGCCCAGGGCGACGGCCTGGGGGTCGGCCACCCCGGCCTGTCCCGCGGAGCCGTGCTGGCCGGGCGGCAGATAGGCCGCGTCGCGGGGGGGCGGCGGCGACGAGAAGTCGGGGCCCAGGGTGCAGCCGCCCAGCAGGGCGGCCCCCAACAGGGCGGCCCCCCGCAGGATGGTGGGGGCGCGCACGGCCAACGGGCGGTCGGACATGGGGCAAGTCTTTCGTCTTGGCATTCGCATGGGGTCAGTCCATCGGCACGGCGGCGGGCGCGCCGGCTCTGCGCGGGGCGCGCAGCAGCACCAGCAGCGGGATCATGCCCAGCGCCAGCAGCATCATCAGTTTGAAATCGTCGATATAGGCGATCATCGCCGCCTGCCCGGTCAGGCCGGCATTGAGGGCGGTCAACTGGGCGGGGGTCGCCTGGGTCAGCGGCACGCCCACGCTCCAGGCCAGGGGATTGTCGGGGCGGATGTGTTCGGCCAGCGAGGCGTGGACCACCTGGGTGTTTTCGGTCAGCAGGGCCTCGACGATGGAAATGCCGATGCTGCTGCCGATATTGCGCATCAGGCTGAAAATGGCGGTGCCTTCGGTGCGCAGGTGGGGATCGATAGTGGCGAAGGTCACGGCGCTGAGGGGGACGAACACGAAGCCCAGCCCGAAGCCCTGGACGACACCGGACACCACGACCGGCGCCATGCCCATGGCGAGGTCGAAATGGGTCATCTGCCACAGAGAAAAGGCGGTCAGCCCCAGGCCGGTCAGCAGGATCAGACGGATGTCCACCTTGCCCAGCAACCGCCCCACCAGGATCATGGCGACCATGGTGCCCATGCCGCGCGGCGCGGTGACCAGGCCGGTGGTGGTGACGGGGTAGCCGAACAGCCCCTGGAGCATGGGGGGCAGCAGCGCCAGAGTGGCGTACAGGATGACGCCGATCAGGAAGATGAACACCGTGCCGGCCACGAAATTGCGGTCATGCAGCAGCACCCGGTTCAGAAAGGTGATGGAGCGGGCTGTGGCGGTATGGACCACGAACAGGTAGAAGCCCAGCACGCACAGGATCGCCTCGGCCCATATCTCGTCCGAGCCGAACCAGCCTTTCAACTCGCCGCGGTCCAGCATCATCTGCAACGCCCCCACCCCCAGGCTGAGGGTGGCAAAGCCGAAGAAGTCGAAGGGCAGCGGCTCGTGGCGGCGGTGGTCGTGGATGAAGGTGGCGATGCCGAGGAAGGCCAGCATGCCGACCGGCAGGTTGATGTAGAACACCCAGCGCCAATTGTAATTGTCGGTCAGCCAGCCGCCCAGGGCAGGGCCCAGGATCGGTCCGACCATGATGCCCGCGCCCCACACCGCCATGGCTGGGCCGTGGCGGTGGGGCGGGTTGATGTCCAGCAGCACGGCTTGCGACAGCGGCACCAGGGCGGCGCCGCACAGGCCCTGGAACAGGCGGAACAGTACGATCTGGGTCAGGCTGCCGGCCATGCCGCACAGGGCCGAGGCCAGGGTGAAGCCGGCCACCGACAGCAGGAACACCCGCTTGCGGCCGAAATGGCCGGCCAGCCAGCCGGTCAACGGCGTGGCGATGGCGGCGGCGACGATATAGGAGGTCAGTACCCAGGTGATCTGGTCGGCGGCGGCCGACAGGCTGCCCTGGATGTGGGGCAGGGCGACGTTGGCGATGGTGGTGTCCAGCGCCTGCATCACCGTAGCCAGCATGATCGACACGGTGATCAGCCGGCGGCGGCCTTCGGTCAGTTCGCTCGGGTCGGGCAGGGCGCCCGTCATCGCTTTTCCCCGTTCACCGCCGTTCCCCCTCCGGCCGCGCGGCGAAGGCCGAGCCGATCAGGGCGGCCAGCTTGCGGCGGTGATGGGTGTCGACCTCGACGTCGGCGCTCATGCCGGCGCGCAGCCGGGCGATGTCGGGGGCGTGGTCCAGTTGCAGCCGCACCGGCAGCCGCTGCACCACCTTGACCCAGTTGCCGGTGGCGTTCTCGGGCGGCAGCAGGGAAAAGGCCGATCCGGTGCCGGGGCTCAGGGACACCACATGGGCGGTGAAGGTTTCGTCCGGGAAGGTGTCGATGCTGACGGTGGCCGCCTGGCCCGGGACCATGTGGGTCAGCTGGGTTTCCTTGAAGTTGGCCTCGATCCACACATGGGCCGACGAGATCAGCGCGAACAGCGGCTGGGCAGTGTTGACGTAATCGCCGACCTGGAGCTGGTCGACCTTGGTCACCACGCCGTCCTCGGGCGCCTTGGTCACCGTATAAGATAGGTTGAGGCGAGCCCGGTCGAGAGCGGCCTGGGCCTGCTGCACCTGGGGATGCTGATCCAGCGGGATGTCGGGATCGCCGCCCAGTTCGGCCAGCACGCTGGCGATCTGCTGCTGGGTGGCGGCCACCTGCTGGCGGGCGGCCTGGGCGGCGTGCATGGCGCGGTCGTACTGGGCGCGCGAGGCGATACCGGGGGCTAGCAATTGCTGCTGGCGCTGCAATTCGCGGTTCTCGTACTCCAGGGTGTCGCGTGCCGCCTGCAAATCGGCCTGCCGCTGGCGATAGATCGCCTTTTCGGCGCTGACCTTGAGGCGGGCGGCGGCCAGATGCGCCTCGGCATCCTCGACGGCGATGCGGTAGGGGCGGTCGTCCAGCTTGAACAGCACCTGGCCGGCGTGGACCGGCTGGTTGTCGTGGACGTCCACCTCGACCACGCGGCCGGCGACATCGCTGCTCACCGCCACGCGGGCCGCCTGGATATAGGCGTCGTCGGTGGACACGTAACGGCCGCCGGTGACGTAGAGGGTGAAACCGGCTACCGCCGCGATGGCCGGCACGCCGACCATCAGCGGCAGGCGCAGCCGTTCGCGCAAGGGGCGCCGCGGCGGAGCGGCGGGGGACAGGATGCGGTCGCCGGCCGCGGGCGGGGCCGGGGAATTATTGGACGCATTCATGGGGGATGTCCTGCAAGTCGTCATCGGCGGACAGGGGGGCAGATGGGGCGGCCGGGCTTTCGGCCGGCTCGCGGCTGGTCAGATTGGCATGGGTCCGGCGCAACAGGCGCATGATCGTCTCGCGCTCTTCGACGGAGAAGCCGGCCAGGGCTTCGCCGCGCACCTGCTCGGACATGACCTGGAGCTGCTCCAGCAGGGGCCGCGCCTTGGCGGTCAGGTACAGCCGATGGGCCCGGCGGTCGTCGGGATGGGGGCGGCGCTCGATCCACCCCGCCGAGCCCATGCGGTCGAGCAGGCGGGCCAGGCTGATGGGCTGTACCTCCAGCAGGTCGGCCAGGCCGGCCTGGTTGATGCCCTCGTGGCGGGCCAGATAGGCCAGGGCCCGGCACTGGGCCAGGGACAGGCCCACCTGGCGGGCCTGTCGGTCGAAGATCCTGCGCAGCAGCCGGGCGACGTCACTGACCAGATAGCCGAAGGTTGGTTCCATAGCGTTCCTCATAATAAGCATGTATATTATTTTCCCGGCCGAGATGCAAGCTCCTGCTGTTCGCGGTTCGGCGCGGGCGTTAGGATGCGGCGGCGCGGCAGGGAGAGGTGGGCGGATGCAGCCCCGGTGGCGGGTGCGATGGCGGCTGGTCAGCCGGGCGGCGTTCGGGCTGTTCGTCCTTTTGCCGTTGGCGGGTCTGGCGATCTTCCGCTTCGTTCCGCCGCCGCTCACCCCCCTGATGGTGATCCGCCTGGCCCAGGGCTATGGCCTGCACCGGGACTGGCGCGACCTGGAAGTCATTTCGCCCCTGCTGCGCCGCTCGGTGATCGCCTCCGAGGATGCCCGGTTCTGCACCCATCACGGCTTCGACACCGCGGCCATCGATCATGCCATCGACCGCTACGAGGAGGGCGGGCGGGTGTTGGGAGCCTCGACCATCTCCATGCAGACGATGAAGAACGTCTTCCTGTGGCCGGGGCGCAATTTCCTGCGCAAGGGGATTGAAGCCTACCTGACCGTGCTGGAGGAGACGCTGTGGCCGAAGCGGCGCATCCTGGAGGTCTATCTCAACGTCATCGAGTTGGGGCCCGGCCTCTACGGCGCCGAGACGGCGGCGCGGCACTATTTCGGCAAGCCGGCCGCCGCGCTGAACGCGCGCGAAGCCGCACTGCTGACCGCCATCCTGCCGGCGCCGTTGCGCTGGTCGCCGGTCCATCCCTCGGCCTATGTCCTGCGGCGGGCCGCCATCATCCGGGCGCGGGCCGAACAGGTGCGGCTGGGACGCGACGGCGCCTGCCGCCGCTGAGGGGGGTAAGGCGACGCGGCGCGGATCACCGCGTCCTGCCATTCGAAGGGGATGGACAGCGACCGGACCCAACTGCGCCGGTGATCCAGGGTGCGTTCGAACAGGTCGCGGACCCCCACGTCGCTGCGGAACCAGCGTTCCATCAGCACGCCGACCAGCGGGGTCGTCGCCCAGGCGATGATGCTCAGCACTGCCAGCAGGGGCAGGATGATGCGAAGCGCCAGGCGCATGGGCGCCGCTCCTTGTAATGCAAAAATCCGATTGTGGCGACACTGTGGCAGGCGGCCTTTTGCCCCCGCGGTGCGGCCACAACTGACGGTATGGTGGCGGGGCTGGAGAGTGGCCGGATTCAACCGATCAAATAAGCGAAAATTTTAGATGATTTGCAGTCCCCGTCTTTGCCGCGGGGTCGCCAATGCCGATAATCGCCTCATGGTCTTTTCTCGGAAGACGGATGGGGATATCCTTGATCGGAGGCAG
>JAKAFA010000262.1 GCA_021818185.1 Pseudomonadota bacterium
GTCAGGGCGGCGAATTTGCCGCGGCAGAGGCTATCACTGCGCCATTCCGCCTTCCGGTTGGGCTGAGATCGGGCTATTCTAGCGTCGATCACGGGCGGATGGGCCGCCTATCTGGGAAATGTCGGTTAAGATCTAACGCTATGGGCGAAGTGTTTAAGAAAACATGAACGAGCTTTGATTCTTAAGTAGTAAGGTGAAAACCTGACATGAGCATTACAACTTATTCAATTGAGCGGGCGAGGCCTATACCTTTACCAGTGTCGGTTTTGCATGTTTTGGCTTGCCGGTACGCACAGGCCGAACGGTTGTTTCATGCCGTGATGCGCCGGGGCTGGAAATTTGCCGGGGGGCGAGCCACAATCGCCCATGAATTACCGTCACGCCTACCATGCCGGCGGCTTTTCCGACGTGGTGAAGCACGCCGTTCTCGCCCTGGCCCTCGGCCATCTGCGACGCAAGGACACCCCGTTTTTCGTCCTCGATACCCACGCGGGGATCGGCCGCTACGACCTGTCCGGGCCGCAGGCCGAGAAGACCGGAGAATGGCAGGGCGGCGTCGGACGGCTGCTGGCGGCCCCGGCGCCCCAACCGGCCTTGACGCCGTACCTGGATGCGGTGCGCCGCCTCAATCCGGAGGGCGGGCTGCGCTGGTATCCCGGTTCGCCGGAAGTGGCGCGCGGCCTGCTGCGTCCCGGAGACCGCCTGGCCCTGGTCGAACTCCATCCCGAGGACATGGCCGAACTGAAGGGGGGCTTTGCCGGCGACCGCCGGGTGGGCATTCACCATATGGATGGCTACGCCGCGCTGAAGGCGCTGCTGCCGCCGCCCGAACGGCGCGGCCTGGTGCTGATCGACCCGCCGTTCGAGGTCAAGGACGAGGTCGCGCGCCTGCGCGCCGGCCTGGCCCAGGCGCTGAAACGCTGGTCGACCGGCATCTACCTGATCTGGTACCCCATCAAGGCGCGGCCGGCCATCGAGCGCTTCCATGCCGATATCGCCATGCTCGCCCCGCCGCCCACCCTGGTCGCCGAAGTGCTGCTGCGCCCGGCCGAGGATCCCTTCCGCCTGAACGGCACCGGTATGCTGATCGTCAATCCGCCTTGGCAGTTGGACGCGGCGCTTGGCGAGTTGCTGCCCTGGCTGGCGGCGCAGCTGGCGCCCGAGGGCGGGGATTGGCGGCTCGACTGGCTGACGGGGAAACCCGCCTGACCTGCAAGGCGCCGTCCCGGGGAGGAGCCGGCGCCTCCGGCCGTTCGCTCACAGCACGGTCAGCATGCTGGCCACCAGCGGGTGGCGCACGATGTCGCGCTCGTCCAGATCGACCACCGCAACGTCGGGCAGTTGGCGCAGGCGGGCGGCGATGTCGGCCAGGCCCGACAGGCCGGGCAGCAGGTCGGTCTGGTCGGGGTCGCCGGTCAGCACCATGGTGGAATGCCAGCCCAGCCGGGTCAGCAGCATCTTGATCTGGCCGTAGGTACAGTTCTGCGCCTCGTCGATCACCACGAAGGCGTTGTTGAGGGTGCGGCCGCGCATATAGGCGATGGGCGCCACCTCGATGGAGCCGTCGGCCAGCAATTGCCGCATGCGTTTGCCGCCCAGCCGGTCCGACAGCGCGTCGTACAGCGGCCGCAGATAGGGGGCCAGCTTGTCCTGCATGTCGCCGGGCAGGAATCCCAGGGATTCGCCGGCCTCGACCGCCGGACGCGACAGGATGATACGCGACACAAGGCCGTCCTCGAAGGCCTCGACCGCCGCCGAAATGGCCAGATAGGTCTTGCCGGTGCCGGCCGGGCCCAGAGCCAGGGTCAGGTTGCCCGAGCGGATGGCCGCCAGCAGCCGCGCCTGGTTGTCGCTCTGCGGCCGAACCTTGCGCACATAGCTCTGGTCGCGGTGGTCCTCGGCCACCGGACTCCAGTCCGCCTGCGGGTACAGGGCGATCACCGATTCCTGTTTGGAACGGGCAGGGCCGCGGGAGGCGCGCTTGGCCATGGGCATCTCCTTGATGACGGGGAAAGGGCGCGAAAAAACGAAAGGCCTCCCACAGGGGAGGCCCGGAAAGCGGCGGCGGCGACGGGACGGCCGGTCCCCTCGGAGGATCGCGGGGCGAGAGCACGAGGTGCTCGGCATGGGGACAAGGACACCGGGTCCACCCTCCATCGGATTGCCGTCTCCAAGACGGTACCCATGTGAGGTTGGTGCTGTCATCAAGAAAGAGGGGATGTTGCCGAACTTTCACACGAGATGTTGCGTCGGCGATCAGTCCTGGCGGACCGACCAGACCAGCCGGCGCACCGCATGGCGGTCCATGCGCGGCCGCACCTGGCCGGTGGACAGGTCGACATAGGCGTGCAGGCGCTGGGATTGCGGCCCGTCCGCCAGCTTGAGATAGGTTGCGCCGGCGGCGGCGAAGGCGTCGCCGATCTCGGGCGGCCCTTCCTCGGCGGCGTCGGCCAGGGCCAGGGAAACGCCGTCCGCCGGCTCGATCGCGGCATCGGGATCGGTATAGGCCAGAGCCAGGGTGCGTCGGTCGGGGACGGGGTCGAGCGGAACCAGGAAATGGTTGACGTGGTCCTTGCCCCGCCGTTCGGCCTTCAGGCAGAGGACGCGGCGCCCCTCCAACTCGGCAACGACGAAGGATCCCGCGGCGATCGTCGCGGCGGGGCGGCGGTCATTTTGTTTTGACATCCAGCAGCTCCAGGTTGCGTTGCGCTTCGTCCAGGGCCGGCCCTTTGGGCACGGTCTTCACCACCTTCAGCCAGTCGCTCCGGGCGCCGGCATTGTCGCCCTGCAACCGGCGGATGATGCCGCGCTCCACCAGGGCGTCGGGAAAGCCGGGATCCAGCTTCAGCGCATGGTCGATGTCCGCCCGCGCGCCGGGCAGGTCGTTGAGGTAGCGCCGCGCGCTGGCGCGCAGGGTCAGCCCCTCGACCCGGTTGGGCTGGCGCTGGAGCAGGTCGTCCAACTCGGCCTTGGCTTCCCGGTAGTGATGGACCTGGGCCAGGGTCACCGCATGGTCCAGCAGCAGGTCGGGCAGGCCCGGCACCAGTTTCAGGGCGGTGCGCTGCACCGCGTCGGCCCGGTCGGTGTTGCCGGCCATCAGCCAGGCCTGGCCGGCCTGTTCCAGCATCCGGGCACGAATCAGGTTGTCGCGCTTGCTGTCGGCCGCCAGATCCTCCAGCCGCTTGGCGGCATCCTCGTAATGTCCCATGCCGATCAGCGCCACGGCGCCGCAATGGCGGGCCGGCTCGCCGCCGCCCAGGGATTCCCAGGCCAGCGCCTCCTCCCAGCCGTCTTCGGGCTTGGCCCTGGCCAGTTGCATGCAGGTGACATATTCCTTGGCGTTGTTGATTTCCGCCGCGTCGACGCCGGATTGGGGGACCTTCGACGTGGCGACGGGGGCGGGCCGGGATTCGGCGGCCAGGGCCGGAACGGCGGCGGCCAGGGCGGCGATCAGCACGGCAGGGCGGAGGACGTGGCGCATGGACCCCTTGGAAGCATCCGAATCCGACATTAGTGTGACGCATCGCGCCGTCGTGGCAAGCAGGAAGGAGCCCCCATGCCGCGTCTGTTCATCTTCGGCCTGGGATTCAGCGGCCGGGGGATCGCCCGCCGGCTGGCGGCGGAGGGCTGGGAGGTGGCCGGCACCACCCGCAGCGGCGAGGCGGCCGATCTGCCCGGCCTGCGACACTTCACCTTCGACCGCGACCACCCGCTGCCACCCGGCGCCCTGGCCGGCACCACCCATCTGCTGTCGACGGTGCCGCCCGGCCCGGCCGGCGACCCGGTGCTGGAGGCGCTGGGCGGCCAATTGCGCGGGCTGGGCCTGGCCTGGGCCGGCTATCTGTCCACCACCGGCGTCTACGGCGACCGGGGCGGCGGCTGGGTGGACGAGGAGTCCGAACTGCGCCCCACCGGCGAACGGTCCCGGCGCCGCGTCGCCGCCGAGGCTGCCTGGCTGGCGGCCGGCCTGCCGGCCCATGTGTTCCGTCTGGCCGGGATCTACGGGCCGGGACGCTCGGCCATCGACACCGTGCGGGCCGGCACCGCCCAGCGGATCGCCAAGCCCGGCCAGGTGTTCGGCCGCATCCATGTCGAGGACATCGCCCAGGTGGTGCGCGCCTCGATGGCCCGGCCGCGGCCGGGGGCAATCTATAACCTGGCGGATGACGACCCGGCGCCGCCCGGCGACGTGGTGCTGCACGCCTGCCGCCTGCTGGGGGCCGAACCGCCGCCGGAACTGTCCTGGGACGAGGCGTGCCGCCAGCTTTCCCCCATGGCCCTGTCGTTCTTCGCCGACAACAAGCGGGTGTCCAACCGGCGCATCAAGTCCGAGCTGGGGGTGACGCTGCGCTATCCCACCTACCGCGAGGGGCTGGCCGCCATCCTGGAGGAAGACGGTCAGGTTTCCGGGGCGCTGTGATCGATGAACCGGCGCATGCCGGCCGGCAGCCGGGGCTTGATCCGTTCCAGGCCCCGCGACAGCCGCGGCAGGCGGCGCCGTGACCACTTCAGGGCCCGGCGCGCCGTCTTGGAACCGCGGCCCAGGAAATAGACGGCCACGGCGAGCAGCGCGAGGCCCAGGCCGGGGAGGGGCGTCGGGGTCGCGGCGACCGCCGCCACCATCAGCACGCCGCCGGTTCCCATCAGGGCGGTCCGCCGGGCGGCCACCCGCGCGCGGCGCCGCCAGCGCCGCCGGCGCCGCATGTCCGGGCTGGTGGGGGGATAGGGCCGGGCGTCGCCCATCTGCTCCTCGTGCCGTTCCTCAAACGCGGCCCCTGCCGCGAAATCGGGTCTTGTGCATCGCACAACCACGCAGCA
>JAKAFA010000263.1 GCA_021818185.1 Pseudomonadota bacterium
ACAGAGCCTAGAACAACGACCCCTGCACCGGCGGCGAATCGTCGGCGGTCGCGGTAATCGGCCCGGGATACGGCGCCAGGGCCGCGGCCGCCTCGGCGAAGGGCCGGTCGGGATCCAGCCACAGGGCTTCGTCCTCGGGGCGGAGCAGTGCCGGCATGCGGTCATGGAGGGCGGCGACGGCAGCGGCGGCGGCGCAGGTCACCACCGTGAAACGCTCGCCGTCCAGCAGCCCGGCCAGGGCGAAGAGCGGCACGGCCGGCATCAGCCGCATCTTGGTCTTGCGCCCCGCCACTTCTTGCCGCCATTCCCACCAGGCAGTGGCCGGCACCAGAATGCGGCAGCCCAGCAGGCGGCGGAAGGAGGGGCGCGACGCCAGGGTTTCGGCCCGCGCGTTGATCAGCGGCCGCTTGTCCCAACTCACCTCCAGCCCCCAGCGGGCCAGCCGGCCGCCCTCGGCGGCGATCACCAGCGCGGCATCGGTCGGCCGCACCTCGGCCCGGTTGGGCAGAGGCGGCGGCACCGCCAGCCGAAAGCGGCCGGCCAGGTCGCGCGCCGTGGCGTTCAGCTCGAAGCGGGAACACATGGGTCGTACCGCCCGACGATCAGGAATTCCTTGTTGCCCTCCGGCCCGAGAATCGGACTGTCGCACAGCCCCACCACCCGCCAGCCCGGCCGGGCGGCCAGCCAGGCGGTGATGCGGTCGCAGACCTCGGCATGCAGTTCCGGCTCGCGCACCACCCCGCCCTTGCCGACCCGCCCCCTGCCCACCTCGAATTGCGGCTTGATCAGCGCCGCCAGCACCGCCCCCGGCCGCGCCAGGGCCAGCGGCGCCGGCAGCACCGTCTCCAGGCCGATGAAGCTGGCGTCGCAGACCACCATGTCCACCGGCTCGGGGACCTGTTCGGCGGTCAGGTGACGGGCGTTGGTGCGTTCCAACACCACGACGCGGGGATCCTGGCGCAGCTTCCAGGCCAGTTGCCCGTGGCCGACATCGACGGCGTAAACCCGGGCCGCGCCGTGGGCCAACAGCACATCGGTAAAACCACCGGTTGAGGCGCCTACGTCCAGACAGACCTTTCCCTCCGGCGCCAGGCCGAACTTGGCGATGGCTTCGGCCAGCTTCAGGCCGCCGCGCGACACCCAGGGATGGTCCTGCCCCTTCAGCTCCAGCGCCACGTCTTCCGCCAGAAACGTGCCCGGCTTGTCCACCCGCCGGCCGGCCGCCAGCACCAGGCCGGCCATCACCAGGGCGCCGGCCCGGCTGCGGCTCTCCGCCAAGCCGCGTTCAACCATCAGTTGGTCAACCCTTTTCCTAGCCATTCCCTCACATGCACCCCTGCCGAAATCAGATATGGAATTTGCAGCCGCCTTCCCCGACAATAAATGAAAATCTCGCCAAGGGACGTCCAACGACAACAATCATGTCCACACTGCTGTTCACACACCCAATCTGTCTCCGGCACGACACCGGGGAATACCACCCGGAATGCGCCGATCGCCTCAAGGCGGTTCTGGCCGTGCTCGAAGGCGAGGAATTCAGCCTACTGCTGCGCGAGGAAGCGCCGATCGCCACCCGCGAACAGTTGCTGCGCGCCCATCTGGCCGAGCATGTCGACCACGTCTTTTCCGTCGTCCCGCCCCCCGGAGAGCAGTACCACATCGATCCGGATACGGTCCTGTCCAGCCAGAGCGGCGACGCGGCGCTGCGCTCCGCCGGCGCGGTGATCGCCGCGGTGGACGCCGTCGCCACCGGGCAGGTGCGCAACGCCTTCTGCGCCGTGCGCCCGCCGGGCCACCATGCCGAGCGGGACGCCGCCATGGGCTTCTGCCTGTTCAACAACGCGGCCATCGGCGCCTTGCACGCCCGCGATGCCCATGGCTGCCAGCGGGTCGCCATCATCGATTTCGATGTCCATCACGGCAACGGCACCCAGCATATCCTGTGGGACGAGCCGGGCATGTTCTATGCGTCGACCCATCAGGAGAACGCCTATCCCAATACCGGCCTGGCCGAGGAGAAGGGCGGCGCCGGACGCATGCTCAACGTGCCGCTGCCGGCCGGAAGCGGCTCGGACATGTTCCGTCAGGCGTTCGACGACGTGATCCTGCCCAAGCTGCGCGACTTCCAGCCCGATTTCCTGCTGATTTCCGCCGGCTTCGACGCGCATGCCGCCGACCCCATGGCCCATCTGCGGCTCAAGACCTCGGATTTCCGCTGGGCTACCGAGCGTCTGCTCGACGTGGCGCGCGACACCGCCCGCAACCGCGTGGTGTCGGTGCTGGAAGGCGGCTACGACATCAACGCGCTCGCCGCCTCGGTGGCCGAGCATGTCCGCGCCCTGATGGGGATGTAGATGGACACCGGCGGGATGGCGGTGGGCGAAGGCGGCTACCGCCCTCCGCAGCCATCACACCTCCGGCGTCCGGAATGGGCCAACCATGGGTTTCCCACTCTCTCGGAGGGGTTTATCCCAACGAACGTGTCGGTGCGGCTTGCCTTTGGTGGGGCGGGAACGTAAACTTCCGCCCTTTGTTGGACCCCTAGCCCGAGACCCGTTCCTGATCATGGCCGAAATGCCGCCCGACATCGCCGCCATGAGCTTCGAGGACGCCCTGTCCGAACTGGACCGCATCGTCCGCGCGCTCGAAGGCGGTGGCACGAAGCTGGACGACGCCATCGTTGCCTACGAGCGGGGCGCCCTGCTCAAGCGGCATTGCGAAGCCAAACTGCGCGAGGCGCAGGCGCGCGTCGACCGGATCGTGCTGGGGCCCGACGGCACGGCAACCGCCGAGCCCGCCAACATTCAGTGAAAAGAAGGACCGCCGTGAGCCCTGTCGTTTCTTCGGCCAGCCTTGCCGATGCGCTCAAGCAGACCGCCCTTGACGTCAACGCCGAACTCGACCGCCTGCTGCCCGTCGCCGAAGGGCCGGAAAGCCGGGTGCAGGAGGCGATGCGCTATTCCACCCTGGACGGCGGCAAGCGCCTGCGTCCCTTCCTGGTGATGCAATCGGCCAGCCTGTTCAACGTGGCGCCCAGCGCGGCGATCCGCGTCGCCTGCGCCATCGAGATGATCCATTGCTATTCGCTGATCCATGACGATCTGCCCTGCATGGACGACGACGACCTGCGCCGCGGCCGGCCCACCTGCCACCGCCAGTTCGACGAGGAGACCGCGCTCCTGGCGGGCGACGCCCTGCAAACCCGCGCCTTCGAGGTGCTGGCCGCCGCCCCCACCCACCCGGACCCGGCGGTGCGCTGCGAACTGGTGCTGGACTTGGCCCACGCCGCCGGCGCCGCCGGCATGGTCGGCGGCCAGATGGTCGACCTGCGCGCCCGCGAGTTCGAGATGGACGTCCCGGCCATCACCCGCCTGCAACAGATGAAGACCGGCCGCCTGATCGGCTTCTCGTGCGAGGCCGGGGCGGTGCTGGGCAAGGCGCCGGCCCAACTGCGCCAGGCCCTCCGCAACTACGCCCATGACCTTGGGCTCGCCTTCCAGATTGCCGACGACCTGCTGGACGTCGAGGGCGACGCGGCGGAAGTCGGTAAGCGGGTTGGCAAGGATGCCGACGCCGGCAAGGCGACCTTCGTCTCCCTGCTGGGCATCGATCGCGCAAGGGCGCAGGCCGACATGCTGGCCGACCAAGCCGCCCGCCATCTCGACGTTTTCGGCGAGAAAGCCGACCTGTTGCGGGCAACCGCCCGGTTCGTCGTGGATCGGCGAAATTAAGGAACAAACATGACCAGTCTGCCGCCCAAAGGCCCCGCCCGCTTGCTGGATCGCATCGACGACCCGCGGGATTTCCGGAACTTCTCCGTCGAGGAGCTGCAACAGCTCGCCGAAGAGGTCCGCCGCGAGATGATCGAAGCGGTCTCCCTGACCGGCGGCCATCTCGGCGCCGGCCTGGGCGTGGTCGAGCTGACCCTGGCCCTGCACCATGTCTTCGACACGCCGCGCGACCGCCTGATCTGGGACGTCGGCCACCAGGCCTATCCCCACAAGATCGTCACCGGCCGCAAGGGCCGCATGCGCACCCTGCGCCAGGGCGGCGGGCTGTCGGGCTTCACCAAGCGGTCGGAGAGCCCCTACGACCCGTTCGGCGCCGGCCATTCCTCGACCTCCATCTCGGCCAGCCTGGGCATGGCGGTGGCCCGCGACCTGCAGGGTCAGGACAACAACGTCATCGCGGTGATCGGCGACGGCGCCATGAGCGCCGGCATGGCCTATGAGGCGCTGAACAACGCCGGGGCGCTGAATTCGCGCCTGATCGTCGTGCTCAACGACAACGACATGTCCATCGCCCCGCCGGTCGGCGCCATGAGCGCCTATCTGTCGCGGCTGCTGTCGTCGGGAACCTACCGCCAGCTGCGCCACCTGGCCAAGGACCTGGCCTCCATCCTGCCGCCGCCCCTGGAGCGCGCCGCCAAGCGCGCCGAGGAATATGCCCGCGGCATGGTGTCGGGCGGCGGCACCCTGTTCGAGGAACTGGGCTTCTATTACGTCGGTCCCATCGATGGCCACAATTTCGAGCACCTGCTGCCGGTGCTGAAGAACCTGCGCGACAGCGACGACCCCAAGGCGGTGCTGGTCCACGTCGTCACCAAGAAGGGCCGCGGCTATGCCCCGGCCGAGGCGGCGGCCGACAAGTACCACGGCGTCGGCCGGTTCGACGTGGTGACCGGCGCGCTGGCCAAGCCCAAGGCCAACGCCCCCAGCTACACCTCGGTGTTTTCCAAGGCGCTGCTGGCCGAAGCCAAGCACGATCCGCGCATCGTCGCCATCACCGCCGCCATGCCGGCCGGCACC
>JAKAFA010000264.1 GCA_021818185.1 Pseudomonadota bacterium
CCCCCGAGGCGCTGGCCGAGGCCCTGGGCGCCATGCCGCTGTCGCCCGCCGCCGATCCCGCCCTGCCCCGCTCGCCCGGCATGCTGAGCAGCCATTACGCCCCCGGCCTGCCGGTGCGGCTGGATGCCGCGGCGGCCGAGCCGGGCGAGGCGCTGCTGGCCTTCGGCGCCGCGCCCAGTGGGGCGGTCCTGAACCTGTCACCCTCCGGCGACCTGGAAGAGGCGGCGGCCAACCTGTTCGCCATGCTGCGGGCCCTCGACCGCCCGGACTTCACCGGCATCGCGGTGATGCCCATCCCCGCCCACGGCCTGGGCCTAGCCATCAACGACCGCTTGCGCCGCGCCGCCGCGCCGCGCCCGCCGGCCGGAGACTTCCCCGGAGCTTCCCCGTGTCGGTGATCGAACGCCTGAGCGCCCTGGTCGGGCCGGACCATTGCCTGCACGCCGCCGGCGACATCGCCCCCTATCTGGTCGAGGAGCGCGGCCTGTTCCGCGGCCGCGCCCTGGCGGTGGTCCGCCCCGGCCGCACCGAGGAGGCGGCCCGCGTCGTGGGCCTGTGCGCGGCGGAAGGCCTGGCGGTGGTGCCCCAGGGCGGCAATACCGGCTTGTGCGGCGGCGGCGTGCCCCCCGAGCACGGGCGGGCGGTGGTGGTCTCGACCGAGCGGCTCACCCGTATCCGCCGGGTCGATCCGGTGGATTTCTCGCTGACCGCCGAGGCCGGCTGCGTGCTGGCCGACGTGCAGCAGGCGGCGGCCGAAGCCGGCTGCCTGTTCCCGCTGAGCCTGGGAGCCGAGGGGTCGTGCCGGATCGGCGGCAACCTGTCGACCAACGCCGGCGGCACGGCGGTGCTGCGCTACGGCAACGCCCGCGACCTGGTGCTGGGCCTGGAAGTGGTGCTGCCCGACGGGCGGATCTGGTCCGGGCTGCGAACCCTGCGCAAGGACAACACCGGCTACGACCTCAAGCAGCTGTTCATCGGCGCCGAGGGGACCCTGGGCCTGATCACCGCCGCGGTGCTGAAACTGTTTCCCCAGCCGCGGGAAGCCGCCACCGCCCTGGTGGCGCTGCCCGGCCCCCAGCAGGCCACCGATTTGCTGTTCCGCGCCCGCCAGGCCAGCGGCGACGCGGTCACCGCCTGTGAACTGATCCCGCGCATCGGCCTGGACCTCGACCTCGCCCACCTTCCCGGCTGCCGCGACCCCTTCGCCCGGCCCCATCCCTGGTACCTGCTGCTGGAACTGTCGTCGTCGCGCCCCGGCGGCCTGCGCGCCGCCCTGGAAGCGGTGCTGGCCGACGCCCTGGAGAGCGGACTGGCCGCCGACGCGGTGCTGGCCGAATCCGAGGGCCAGCGCGCCGCCCTATGGCGGCTGCGCGAGGGCATCCCCGAGGCGCAGAAAAAGGAGGGCGGCAGCATCAAGCACGACGTGGCGGTGCCCACCTCCCGGGTGCCCGAACTGATCCGCCGCGCCACCGCCGCGGTCGAGGCCGAGTTGCCCGGCGTGCGGGTCGTGGCCTTCGGCCATCTGGGCGACGGCAACATCCATTTCAACCTGACCCAGCCGGTGGGCGCCGATCGCCGGGCCTTCCTCGACCGGTGGGGCGAGATGAACCGCATCGTCCACGACATCGTGGTCGCCATGGACGGCTCCATCGCCGCCGAGCACGGCATCGGCCGGCTGAAGGCCGGTGAATTGGCCCGCACCGCCGATCCGGTGGAACTGGACCTGATGCGCCGGCTGAAGGCCGCCCTCGACCCGGCGGGCGTCATGAACCCAGGCAAGATCCTGGGCTGATGGCCTGCCACACCCTGTCCCTGCGGCCGGTCCTGAGCGTTTGGCCTGGCGGCGGCGAGCCCCCGTTTTCCCTTTGGTCTGCCGCGGGAGCGGCGTGTATGATCCGGCCGATGTCGGGGATCTCACGCTACATATTGCGGCAACTGACGGTGGGAATGTTCTTCGTCGCCGCCGCGCTTACCTGTGTCATGTGGCTGACGCAGTCGCTTCGCTTCGTCGAAATGATCGTCGACAAGGGTCTGTCCATCTGGGCGTTCCTGGAACTGACCCTGCTGCTGATGCCCAGCTTCGTGGTGGTGATCGTCCCCATCTCGCTGTTCGCCGTCGTGCTGTTCACCTACAACAAGCTCAACGCCGACCGCGAACTGGTGGTGATGCGCGCCGCCGGCCTGAGCCATTGGGCCCTGGCCCGCCCGGCGCTGGTCCTGGGGCTGGCGGTGACGGTGGTGGGCTACGTCATGTCGCTGTGGTTCATCCCGCTTACCGTCAAGAAATTCCATGAAATGCAGTGGGACATCCGCAACGACCTGACCAGCGTCCTGTTGCAGGAAGGGGTGTTCAACAAGTTCGGCGACGGCCTGACCATCTATGTGCGCTCGCGCAGCCCCAACGGCGAGTTGCTGGGGTTGCTGGTCTACGACCGCCGCAATCGCCAGAAGCCGGTCACCTTGATGGCCGAGCGCGGCGCGCTGGTCTATACCAAGGCCGGCCCGCGCGTGCTGATGATCAACGGCAACCGCCAGCAGCTGGAACAGGGCAGCGGCCGGCTGTCGCTCCTGTATTTCGACAGCTACATCGTCGACTTCAACACGGCGACGGGAGCGAGCGAGCAGCGGGAGCGCGATGCCCGCGAGATGCCGCTGATCACCCTGCTGGCCGCCACGCCCAAGACCATGGCGGCCAACGACTACCGCAAGATGAAGGTCGAATTGCACCAGCGGTTCACCTCGCCCCTCTACAACCTGGGCTTCACGCTCATCGCGCTGGCCTGCCTGCTGCCGGCCAGTTTCAACCGACGCGGCCAGGGCGCGGACATCATCACCGCCGTCGGCCTGATGGTGGGCTCCGAGGCCCTGGCCTTGGTGACCTCGAATCTGGCGACCGCCAATCTGGCCTTCACACCGGCCATGTATGCCGTGGCGCTGCTGCCCATCGCCGGGGGAGCCTGGCTGCTGGGCGGCGTGCCCCCCGTGCTGCGCCGCCGGCGCGTCGCGGCGCTGCCCGCCTGAGGACCGCCGCCCTTGCGCCTGTCCCGCCTGCTCTCCGCCACCGCCATCGCGGCCGCCATCGCCGCCGTTGCCACGCCGGCCGCCGCCGACGAAACCATGTTCGGCCACCAATGGGACGAGGACGGCGGCTGGGGCCAAGCCTGGGGTAACGATGCCGCGCCGCCGCCCGCCGACACCGCCGCGCCGCAGCACGCCCCGCCGCCCAAGGCGGATCCCGCGCCCCTGCCGCTGCCGCCCGCGCCGCCCCCCGCCCCCCAGGTGTTCAGCGAAACGGCCCGACCAGCGGTCGCGCCGGCCGAAACGCTGCCGGAAGACGCGGGCTGGGGCGCGGCGTGGGACGATGCCACCGTCCCCGCAGCGAGCGCCCCCGCACCAGCGCCCCCCGTAGCAGCGGCCCCCGTAGCAGCGGCCCCTGTACCGGCGGTCCCTGTACCTGCGGCCCCTGTACCTGCGGCCCCTGTACCTGCGGCCCCCGCTCAACCCGCTTCCGCCCCGCAACCCGCGCCGGCCCCTCAACCCGCGCCGGCCGCGGCCAAGCCGGCACCGCCCGCCCCTCCGCCGGCCGTCCGGCAACCGGCGCCCATGCCGGTGCGCGTGGAAGTCCCTGCCGCCACGCCGCCCGAAGCGCCCGCCGTGATGATTCCGGCGGCAGTCCACAATTCACCGGCCGCCCCGCCCGCCCTGCAACCCATGACGGCGCCGCCGCCCTCGCAGGCCGCCCCAGCCCCGACAGCGGCCCAGGCCGCGCCCGCCCCGGTCCAGCCTCCGATCCCCGCCCCGGTGCGGGTGGCCGGGCCCGGAGATCAGGCGTCGCCCGTCCCCTTTGTGCCGCCCCCCGCTCCGGCCTCGCCATCGGCAGAAAAGTCCGATGACAACGCTCAGCCGGTCCGCCTGACCGCCGACCAGATCGTGCACGACCGCGAGCTTGGCATCGTCACCGCCAAGGGCAAGGTGGTGGTGGTGCAGGGCGGCAAGACCCTGACCGCCGACGTGGTGAGCTACAACCTGAAGCAGGATATCCTCACCGCGTCGGGCCATGTGGTGATGACCGAACCCACCGGCGAAGTCACCTCGGCCGACTATTTCGAGCTGACCGGCGATTTCAAGAACGGCGTCGCGGAGCAGATCCGCATGATCATGGTCGACCATTCCCGCATGACGGCGTCCTCGGCGACCCGCGTGGGCGGAACCCGCACGGATTTCGACAATGCGACCTACACCGCCTGCGAACCATGCCGCGAACACCCCGACCGCACGCCGATCTGGGAGATCCATGCCGCCCAGGTGACCCACAACCAAAGCGAACAACAGATCGAGTACCGCAATGCCTGGCTGGACTTCATCGGCGTGCCGGTGGTCTATTCGCCCTACATTTCCACTCCCGACCCGACGGTAAAACGGCGTAGCGGCCTGCTCACGCCGACCATCGGCAACAATCCCAGCGTCGGCCAGTACCTCATCACCCCCTATTACTGGGTCTTGGCCAGCGACCAGGATCTGACCCTGGCCCCCCGCTGGCTGTACGGCCATTTCGGGCAGGCGACCACCCCGGGGGAGAACGTGGCGGAATCGGCGTTGCAGCGGGTGCTGCTGACCGGCCAGCACCGCTGGGCAGGCGAGGACGGCGAGATGAGCACGGAGGCCAGCCTCACCGCCGACGAGACCACCGGCGTTCTGCGCGGCCACGTCGACGCCCAGGGCCAGTTCAACCTCGACAACACCTGGCGGGCCGGCTATCTGGTTCAGCGCCAAAGCGACCAGACCT
>JAKAFA010000033.1 GCA_021818185.1 Pseudomonadota bacterium
GCGTGCCAGATCTGGCGCGGGCCGATCTCGCCGAAGGCCAGGTGGGGCGACAGGCGCGAGGTGCCGTCTTCGCCCGGCTGGTCGCGGCGGGTGGCATAGGCGGCCACGCCAGCATCAAGGAATGCGGCCAGCCGCTGGGCGGCGGCGTCCTCGCCCGGCTGCCAGATCTCCGCCAGCCCGTCCCACCAGCGGGGGCGGGGCAGCAGGTCGAGGTCCGCCAGGGTCGGACCGGAAGGCGGCTCGGCCGGCGCCGCCAGCCGCGCCGGGGCGGGCAGGGGAGTTGGCGGCGGCGGCAGGGCGCGCCACGCCCGCCAGAAGGCGGTAAATACCTGGAAACTGCCGCCGCTGCGGCTGCGCACCGTGCCGGGCTGGGCCAGCAGGTCGGCGGGAAAGCCGGCGGAGTCGATGCTGTGGGCGGCCAGGGCGGCGGCGACGGCCGCCTCCTGCTCCGGCGCCCGGGGATCGAGGCCGCGGTTCCACAGCACGCGGCGGGCGCCGGTGGCCAGCGCCAGGCGGGGCAGCTCAGCGGCCGGGGGGCCCAATCCGAATGCCAGCCGGCCGCCGCGGGCGGCAATGGCGTTCTCCAGCCGCGCCAGACTGTGGTGCAGCCACCAGCGCGCCGCCCCGCCCGGCGCCCAACGATCGGCGGGGTCGAGGATGAAGACCGGCAGCACCGGGCCGTCCTGCGCCGCGGCGGCCAGGGCCGGATTGTCGGCCACGCGCAGGTCGCGCCGCAGCCAGACCAGGGTGGGGGGGGACGTCATCGGTGCTGCCTCTTGGGCGGCCGGCGGGCACCGTTCAGCCGCATGGGGCCGCGTTTCGCAGCGCCCAGGCCGCCGCTCCGCTTCCGGCGGCGCGGCCGGTGGCGAAGCAGGCGGTGAGCAGGTAGCCGCCGGTCGGGGCCTCCCAGTCCAGCATTTCGCCAGCGGCGAACACCCCGGGCAGGGCGGCCAGCATCAGCCAGTCGTCGAGGTCGGCGAAGCGCACGCCGCCGGCCGTGCTGATCGCCTCGGCCAGCGGCCGGGGAGCCGCCAGGGGCAGCGGCAGACGCTTCAACTCGGCGGCCAGCCGGGCGGGATCGGCGACCAGCGTCGCCGGTGGCAGCACCTCGCGCACCAGGGCCGCCGCTGCGCCGTGCAGGCCGGTGGCGCGGCTGAGGTGGGACGACACCGAGCGGCTGCCGCGCGGCCGGGCCAACTCGCGGGCCAGGCGCTCGGCGCTCCAGTCGGGCTTGATGTCCAGTTCGGGCACGGCGCGGCCGTCGCGGGCGATGGCGTCGCGCAGCGCGGCCGACAGGGCGTAGACCGGGCTGCCCTCGATGCCGGTGGCGGTCAGCATCAGTTCGCCTTTCACCGCCTGCCCGCCGAAGGACAGCACCACCGGTTTGACCGGCGCGCCGGCGAAGCGCTCGCGCAGGGGCGCGCTCCAGCCGCCGGCCACGTCGAAGCCGCAATTGGCCGGGCGCAGGGGGGCGGGGCGGATGCCCCGTTCGGCCAGCAGGCCGGTCCACGCCCCATCCGAGCCCAGCTGCGGCCAGCTTGCCCCGCCCAGGGCCAGCACGGTTGCCGCCGCCCCGACCTGGATTTGGCCGGCCGGGGTGGCGAAAAGCAGGCGGCCGTCGGCCGCCCAGCCCAGCCAGCGGTGGCGGACGCGCCGGCGCACGCCCAACCTGTCGAGGCGGCGGAGCCAGACGCGCAGCAGCGGTGCCGCCTTGAAATCGGCGGGGAACACCCGGCCGGAACTGCCGACGAAGGTCTCGATGCCCAGCCCCGCCGCCCAATCCCGCAGGCCGGCGGGGTCGCAGGCCCGGATATGGGGCGCCAGCCGCGCCGCCGCCCCGCCGTAGCGGGCGAGGAAGCGGTCCAAGGGTTCGGAATGGGTCAGGTTGAGTCCGCCCTTGCCGGCCAGCAGGAACTTGCGGCCGACCGAGGGCATGGCATCGAACAGCGTCACCGCCGCTCCGGCCGCCGCCGCCGCCTCGGCCGCCGCCAGCCCGGCCGGGCCGGCCCCGATGATCGCCACGGGAACTGCGTCTGGTTGAGTCATCCGGCCTTTAGAGCATGGTTGGCGGTGCCGGGCAAGACATCGGCGGGGGGTGGCGCCAAGCCTCTGCGGTTGACGCACCATGACCGAAGACGTCGACGCGCTGACGTCCGGCCGGGTCAGGCCAGCGCCAGTTTGCGGTCCCAGGTCTCTTCGAACATGCGCTCGGCATTGGCGTTGAACGAGGCCATGCCGTCGGCCACCGCCTCCGGCAGGCCGATGCCGGGGGGCAGCAGGCGCACCGGGTCGCAGTCGCGCCGGCCCAGGCCGTGGAACAGGCCCAGGATCAGCGCATAGTAGATCATGGTTTCGGCCCAGTCGCCGGTGGTCGCCGCCTTGGCCAGGCCGACATTGTCGCTCTGGAAGGCGGCGAACACGCCGGGTTCGTCGACATAGCCGCAGGCCATGCGGTTGGCGATGTATTCCGAGGTCATGCGGTGGGCCAGATGCCAATGGTTGGGCATGGCCAGCGACAGGTGGTCGCGGGTTTCCTGGCGGCGCACCTGGATGTCGGCGATATGGGCCAGTTCGTGCGCCACGGTGAAGGGGGCGCAGCAGGCCAGGTACATGGTGACCTCGAAACGGCCGCAGGCCATGGGCCGGGGGACGACCTTGCCGTTGTAGCCCGGCATCTCGGCCCGCTCAATGCGCACCAGTTCGTCCAACGCGTGGCCGTCGCCCAGGAAGCGCTCCATCATGCCGCGGATGACGCCTTGCTCGCAGGAAGAAAACCCGATCATCGCCACCATGCTCCAGCCCGTCCCCGCGCGACTGCCTGCCCGCAGGCAGGATGGGCGGGGGACGGTTTCAGGGGGATTAGCACACGCACGAAAATGATCACGCCAGGGCGCGGCCGACGATCTCGCCGACGTCGCGCGACAGGCCCGGCCGCGCCTGGATGCGGGCCAGCGCCTCCTTCATCAATGCCTGCCGGGCGGGCGAGAACCGCTTCCAGCGGATCAGCGGCCGCACCATGCGGGCCGCCACCTGGGGGTTGGCGGCGTCGAGGTCCATCACCCGGTCGGCCAGGAAGGCGTAGCCGGCGCCGTCCAGGCGGTGGAAGTGCCGCAGGTTGCCGGCGAAGCCGCCCAGCAGCGCATAGACCTTGTTGGGCTCGCCGACGTCGAAGGCGGGATGGGCCATCAGGTCCCCGACTCGCGCCAGCACGTCCGGCCAATCGGCCATGGCCTGTAGGCCCAGCCACTTGTTGACCACCAGCCCGTCGCCCCGCCAGCGCTGGTAGAAGGTGGCCAGGGCCGGTTCGGCGGCGGCCGGGCCGTGCTCGATCAGGGCGGCCAGGGCCGAAAGCTGGTCGGTCATGCAGGTGGCGGCGGCGAATTGCGCCTCGGCCAGCCGGCGGCCATCCGCGTCGCCCAGTTCGGCCAGCAGGGCCAGGGCCAGGTTGCGCACCCGGCGCCGCCCGATGGCGGCCGGCTCCAGGGAATAGCCGGGCTCGGCCAGGCGCTCGCGCAACGCCAGCAGGCGGTCGCGGCTGCGCTCCGCCAGGCGGCGGTAAGCGAATTTGCGGGCGGCGTGCAGGGCATCGACGTCGAACACCGCCATCCGCTCGCCCAGCGCCGTCAGCGACGGCAGGGTCAGCGCCTCGGCGGCGAAGGCCGGGTCGGTCTCGGCCGCGTCCAGCAGCCGTTCCCAGGCCGCGGCGAAGCCCTCGTCCAGGCGCCAGCCGTCCGGCGGCAGGGCGGCCAGGGCCAGCAGGGTGCGCGACGCCAAGGTCTGGCCTGCCTCCCAACGATTGAAGGAATCGGTATCCCTGGCCATCAAGAAGGCGAGATCGGCGTCGGAATAGGGCGCCTCCAGGATCACCGGCGCCGAGAAATCCCGCAGCAATGACGGGACCGGCGGCGCCGCGACGTCCTCGAACACGAAGCTCTGCTCGGCCTCGGTCAGGTTCAGCACCCGCGTGGTGCCGGAGGGGGCGTTCTCGCCCTCCAGCCGCAGGGGAAGGTCGCCTTCCGCTCCCACCAGACCCAGGCGTACCGGGATGTGCAACGGCAGCTTTTCCTCCTGGCCGGGGGTGGGCGGGGTGTGCTGGGCCAGGGTCAGGGTCAGGCGCCGGCTGGCCGCATCGTGGCTCCAGCGGGCGCTCAAGCGCGGGGTGCCGGCCTGGCCGTACCAGCGGCGGAAGCGCCCCAGGTCGATTCCCGAGGCATCCTCCATGGCGGCGACGAAATCGTCGCAGGTCACCGCCTGGCCGTCGTGGCGGGCAAAGTAGAGGTCCATGCCCTTGCGGAAGCCCTCGGCCCCCAGCAGGGTGTGGATCATGCGGATGACCTCGGCCCCCTTCTCGTAGACCGTCGAGGTGTAGAAGTTGTTGATCTCGACATAGGAATCGGGGCGGATGGGATGGGCCATCGGCCCGTTGTCCTCGGGGAACTGGGCGGCGCGCAGGGCACGGGCGTCCTCGATGCGCTGGAGTCCCCGGCTGTTCATGTCGGCCGAGAATTCCTGGTCGCGGAAGACGGTCAATCCCTCCTTGAGGGTCAGTTGGAACCAGTCGCGGCAGGTCACCCGGTTGCCGGTCCAATTGTGGAAATATTCGTGGGCGATCACCGATTCGATGGCCAGGAAATCGCCATCGGTGGCGGTTTCGCGTTTGGCCAGGACATACTTGCTGTTGAAGATGTTCAGGCTCTTGTTTTCCATCGCCCCCATGTTGAAGTGGGAGACGGCCACGACGTTGAACACGTCGAGATCGTATTCCAGGCCGAACACCTGCTCGTCCCATTCCATGGCTTTTTGCAGCGAGGCCAGGGCGTGGGCGACCTGATCCTCGTTACCCTTTTCGACCCAGAAATTGAGCGCCACCGGACGGCCGGAGCGGGTGGTGAAGCGCCCCTCGATTCCGGCCAGGTCGCCCGCCACCAGGGCGAAGAGGTAGCAGGGTTTGGGAAAGGGGTCCTCCCACACCGCGCGGTGACGGCCGCCCCCCAGATCCGCCGCCTCGACCTGATTGCCGTTGGACAGCAGCACCGGGAAGCGGGCGCGCTCGGCCTCGATGGCCACCCGGAAGCGGGCCATGACGTCGGGGCGGTCGGGATACCAGGTGATGCGGCGGAAGCCCTCGGCCTCGCATTGGGTGCACAGCAGGTCGCCCGACCGGTACAGCCCCGACAGGGTGGTATTGCCATAGGGGTCGATGACCACCGTGGTCGCCAGGGTGAAGGCGGCCGGGACGGTGTCGATCACCAGCCGGTCGTCGGCGATGCGATACTCGCCCGCCGCCAGGTCGTTTCCGTCCACGGCGACGCGCCGGGTGTCCAGCCCCTCGCCGTCCAGCACCAGCGGCGCGGCGGCGGCGGCCGGGTTGCACCGCAGCCGCAGGGTCGCATCCACCACGGCGTGGTCGGCGAAGAGGGCGACGCGCAATTCGACGTCCTCCACCACGAAGGGGAAGGGCGCATAATCGGCGCGATGGATGGGCTGGGTGGTCATGGAATCTCCGGCGTGGAATGTCACGGAAAGGATAGGGTGGCGCGTGCGGTCCCGAAAGAGGGGATCGTTGCCGCCCTCCTATCACGTTGGCTCCTATCCCATTCGGTCAAGTTGGGCTAGGGTCGGGGCATGACGGACCCGCAATCCCGCTCCCGCATCCTGGTGGATGCCGATGCCTGCCCGGTCAAGGACGAGGTGGTTCGGGTTGCCGAACGCCACGGCGTCGGCGTGGTGCTGGTCAGCAATAGCTGGCATCGCGGCGATCATTACCTGGTGGAGAAGCTGGTGGTGCCCGAAGGACCGGACGCCGCCGACGACGCCATCGCCGAACGGGCGGGGGCGGGCGACGTGGTGGTGACCGCCGACATTCCGCTGGCGGCGCGCTGCCTGGCCAAGGGGGCGCGGGTCATCGACCCGCGCGGTCGCGAATTCGCCGAAGCCAATATCGGCATGCAGGTCGCCATGCGCGACCTGATGAAGACCCTGCGCGAAACTGGCGAGGTGACCGGCGGCCCGGCCGGCTTCACCCGCCAGGACCGTTCCCGCTTCCTGTCCGGCCTGGAAACCCTGGTGCAGGCGGTGAAGCGGGCCGGGCGGTGAGGGCCACCCGCTGCGTCCCCTCCCGATGATGAAGCTCTAAGCCCGCTTGGACGAATTGTCCCCGTCGGACGGGCACGCCACCTCCAGCCTGGGCCTAGACAGCCGGAAGGCCCGTCCCTTGCGGAGCGGGCCTTCCGTTGGATGGCGGGGCCGCATCTCTGCCACCCCCACCATTCCACCCTGTGATATGGGGCCCGGCGGTGGCGATCACACTCCGCCGGACGAGGTACGACGATCGCAGCAGCAGCCCGCGGAGGTCGCGATGTCCTTGCCTCGCCGGATGGCCTTGGCGTTCCAGCGCTCCAGCCTGCTGCCCTACGGTCTGCGGCGGATGATCCTGCGCTTCTGCGGGCTGGCGGTGGAACAGGGGGTGTGCATCGAGGCGGGCGGCCGCTTCGCCTGCCCCAAGATCAGCATCGGCGCCGCCAGCTACGTCAACCTCGATCTGCTGGTGGACGGGCTGGCGCCGGTGGCCATCGGCCGCAACGTGCGGATCGGGCCGGGGGTCAAGATCCTGACCGGCACCCACGAGATCACCGCCGACCCCAAGGGGCGGGCCAGCCGGGTGGCGGTCCACCGGGCGGTGCGCATCGGCGATGGGGTGTGGCTGGGGGCCAATGTGGTGGTGCTGCCCGGGGTGACGGTGGCCGAGGGCTGCGTGGTGGCGGCCGGCGCGGTGGTGGCGCGCTCGACCGAGGCGAACGGGCTCTATGCCGGCGTTCCTGCCCGCCGGATGCGGGATCTGGAGGATGCGGGCGGGGATGAGGAGGGCCGGCCCGGCGGGTAAACCGCCTACTCCGCCTTCTTGCCCTTCTTCTTGCCGGGGTCGGGCGGCAGCGCCAGACTCGACGTCACATGCAGTTCGATGGGGCAGGGCGAGGCCTCCTCGCCGTTGACCTCGCAGGTGGTCGGCCAGCCATAGGGCGTGATCCGCGAGACTTCGACCGAACTGGCCTGCCGGCAGGAATAGGTGCGCAGCACCTCCTGGCCCGGATTCAGCGGGCCGGTGGGAATCAGCCAGGAATCGAGCGCCGTCTTGTTGGAGCCGAAGGTCTGGAGCAGGGTCCGGAAGTTGATGCGGCTATGGCTGTCGTTGAAGGCTCGCACCTCCATGCGGCAGGCGAAGCGGTCCGGGACGCCGGGGAAAAACACCTGCACGACGCTGAGGCGCACCTGCTGCGCCGTCCCGGCGCTGTTGGGAATGAGGTCCTCTTCCCGGGGAAGGCCGGGGGTCGGATCGGGGTGATAAGTGGCCCAGGCCTGGCCGGCCCCCGCCACCAATGCGACCATTGCGGCCGGTATCCATCGCTTCATCGCGGGCCATCCGCTGCTGGGCAACGCGTCAACCGGAAACGAAAAAGCCTCCCTCCAAGCGCAACAGTATAGCGCCGTTGGCCCGTCTCCGGCAATGCCGCGTGGGGAGGGATTATTCCGCGCCCTCGCCCTTGATGCGTTCGATGCGGGCGCCGCAGGCGGCCAGCTTCTCCTCGACCCGTTCGTAGCCACGGTCCAGGTGGTAGACGCGGTTGACGACGGTCTCGCCCTCGGCGGCCAGGCCGGCCAGGACCAGCGACACCGAGGCGCGCAGGTCGGTGGCCATCACCGGCGCCCCCGACAGGCGCGGCACGCCGCGCACGATGGCCGAGGCGCCGTGGACGTTGATCTTGGCGCCCATGCGCATCAGTTCGGGGACGTGCATGAAGCGGTTCTCGAAGATGGTCTCGGTGATCATCGACGCGCCCGAGGCGGTGGCCATCAGGGCCATCAGCTGCGCCTGCATGTCGGTGGGAAAGCCGGGATAGGGCTCGGTCATGATGTCGGTGCCGACCAGTTCGGCGGCATCGGCCCGGACCCGCATGCCGCGCTCGGTGGCGGTAACCTCGGCGCCGCAGTCGCGCAATACCTTGATCACCGAATCCATCAGGTCCATGCGGGCGCCGACCAGTTCGACGTTGCCGCGGGTGATGGCGGCGGCCACGGCGTACGAGCCGGTCTCGATGCGGTCGGGAACCACCGAATAGACCGCCCCGTGCAGGCGCTCGACCCCCTGGATGCGCAGCGTGCCGGTGCCGATCCCCTCGATCCGCGCCCCCATGGCGAGCAGGCAATGGGCCAGATCGGCCACCTCGGGCTCGCGCGCCGCGTTGGCGATCACCGTCTCGCCCTCGGCGAGGCTGGCGGCCATCAGCAGGTTTTCGGTGCCGCCCACCGTCACCTGCGGAAAGATGATGTGGGCGCCCTTCAGCCGGCCGGCGACTTCGGCGGCGATGTAGCCTTCCTGCAAGTCGATGCGGGCCCCCATCTGCTCCAGCGCCTTCAGGTGCAGGTCGACCGGCCGGGTGCCGATGGCGCAGCCGCCGGGCAGCGAAACCCGCGCCCGGCCGCAGCGGGCCAGCAGCGGGCCAAGCACCAGCACGCTGGCCCGCATGCGGCGGACCAGATCGTAGGGGGCGGTGGTGTTGACGATCTCGGCGGCGGTCAGGTCCAGCGCCCGGCCCGAGGCGCCACCCAGGCCGGAATCGCCGTTGAGCGCCATTCCCACCCCGTGCTGGGCCAGCAGATTGGCCATGGTGGTGATGTCCACCAGATGAGGCAGGTTGGTCAGCGTCAGCGTCTGGTCGGTCAGCAGGCAGGCCGGCATCAGCGCCAGCGCGGCGTTCTTGGCGCCGCCAATGGGGATGCTGCCCTTGAGGGGCGTCCCGCCGATGATGCGGATCCTGTCCATGGGTCCAATCCTGATAGCGATGCGGCATGTCGGCGGGGGTGCCCCCTCCGGGCGAGGGCCCCCTTTAGCGCGCCCGCTCCCCCGGGTCAAGAATCGTCGGTGGGTGCCGGTGCCCGATGGCAAACCGTTACCCTCGGTTACCAAAATCCCCCAAGCTTCGGGTGGCGCACTCGTTGTAATTTTATCTCATGGACACCGCCCCGCACATCCTGGTGGTCGATGACGACCGCGACATCCGCGACCTGCTGGCCCGCTTCCTGGTAAAGCACGGGCTGCGGGTCACCACGGCTCGCGACGGTGCGGAAATGACCAAGGCGCTGGCCGACTGGCACATCGATCTGGTGGTGCTCGACCTGATGATGCCGGGCGAGGACGGCCTGTCGCTGACCCGGCGCCTGCGCGGGCAGGGGACCGGCGTGCCCATCGTCATGCTGACCGCCATGGGCGAGGACACCGACCGCATCGTCGGCCTGGAAATGGGGGCCGATGATTATCTGGCCAAGCCCTTCAATCCGCGCGAATTGCTGGCCCGCATCAAGGCGGTGCTGCGCCGCGTCCAGGTGCCGCCCGACCGGCCCGACTCGTCGCCGGCCGAGGAGACACGGGGCACGCGGCTGCGCTTCGCCGACTGGGTGCTGGACCTGGCCACCCGCGATCTGGTTTCGCCCGATGGCGTGGTGGTCACCCTGTCGGCCGGCGAATTCGACCTGTTGCAGGCCTTCGTCGAACATCCCCGCCGGGTGCTGTCGCGCGACCAATTGCTGGATTTCGCCCGCGGCCGCACCGCCGTGCCGTTCGACCGCTCCATCGATATCCAGGTCAGCCGGCTGCGCCGCAAGCTGGGCGACGACGCCAAGGAGGCCCAACTCATCAAGACGGTGCGCGGCGGCGGCTATCTGTTCACCGCCGAGGTCCACCCGGCATGACACGCGGCTGCCGGCGGCTGGTGGGCGGCCTTGCCCCGGACACCGTGGTCGGGCGCACCGCCCTGGTGCTGGTGGCGGCCCTGCTGCTGTCGCTGGGCGCCACGCTGGTGGTGGTCGCCGTGCAGCGCAGCGAGGCGCTGATGGCCCTGGGGGCGCGCAATGCCGCCGACCGCGTCGCCGCCCTGGCCGACGTGCTGCAGGAAACCCCGGTCGAGCAACGCGCGGCTGCGCTGCGTAGCGCCGATACGCCCGGCTTCCGGGCTGGCTGGGGGACGGCGCCGCTGGTGGTCGAGGACGAGCCCGAGGGCATCGCCCTGGCGATGGCGAATGTGCTGCGTCGCCGCCTGCCCGGACTGGAGGTGCGGGTATCGACCCTGCCGCCACCCCATGCCGATCCCCCCGCCAACGGTGGACCGGTGCCGGGGGTGGGATTCATCCACCACCACCACCGGCTGGGACACTTGCAGCACGGCAATACCGGCATGGGGCCGGCGCTGCGCATTTCGGTGCGGCTGATCGACGGCAGCTGGCTCAACGCCTTCGCGCCGCTGGAAAAGCCGGAAACCATGTGGCGGCCGGGATTCCTGGTGCCGGTGGCGCTGGCGCTGCTGATCGTCACCGGCGCGGCCCTTCTGGCGGTACGCCGCGCCGCCCAGCCGTTCGGCACCTTCGCCGTCGCCGCCGAGCGGCTGGGGGTGGACGTGGCGGCGCCGCCGCTGTCCGAGGCCGGCCCGCGCGAGGTGCGCCGCGCCGCCCATGCCTTCAACGTCATGCAGGCCCGCATCCGCCGCTTCGTCGAGGACCGCACCCAGATGCTGGCGGCCATCTCCCACGATCTGCGCACGCCCATCACCCGCCTGAAGCTGCGCGCCGAGTTCGTCGAGGACGAGGCCGAACGGGCGCGCATGCTGGCCGACCTCGACGACATGGAGCGGATGATCTCCGCCACCCTGGCGTTCGCCCGCGACGATGCGGCGCGCGAAGACCGTCGCCCGGTGGACGTGGCGGCCATGATCCAGGGGCTGGTCGACGATTTCGCCGCCGCCGGCGCCGCCGCCGCCTACCGCGGACCCGACAGCCTGGTGGTCGCCGCCCGGCCGATGGCGCTTAAACGGGCGGTTACCAACCTGCTGGACAATGCCGTGAAATACGGCCACGGCGCCCGCGCCGGTCTGGAACGCCGCGGGTCCGAGGTGGTGCTGACCATCGACGACGACGGTCCCGGCATTCCCGACCACGATTGCGAGCGGGTATTCTCGCCCTTCGTGCGGCTGGAGGCATCGCGCTGCCGCGATACCGGCGGCACCGGGCTGGGTTTGTCCATCGCCCGTGCCGCCATCCGCGCCCATGGCGGCGACATCCTGCTGGCCAACCGCCTGGGCGGCGGCCTGCGGGTGACGGTGGCGCTGCCGGCCGCCTGACCCCGCCCTGCGACCGCGCCACGGGACCATATCCGGTTCGGCTGTGCTGATTTTAGACTCCGGGGGCTTGGAACCACCGGGGGCGCCCCCAATCATAAGAGTGATTCGCACTGGCCGTCCCGTCCGGCGGCCAAGGCCGCTTCTGGGAGCGTCCGATGACCAGAGCCCTGTCTCCGCTGGCCGCCGGCATCGCCGGGGCCGCCGTCTCGGTTCCTCTTCCCGCCGCCGCCGCCGCGCCCATGCCCTGGGCCATCGGCTTCCAGGCCGCGGCCTCCCCCACCATGCAGCGCATCGTCTCCCTGGCGTCTTTCGTCAACGGGGTGATCGTGGCGGTGGTGGTGCTGGTCAGCGTCCTGGTGGCCTGGGTGGCGTGGCGCTACAACGCCCGGCGCAATCCGGTGCCTGCCACCTGGTCGCACAACACCAAGCTGGAAATCGCCTGGACGGCCGTTCCGGCCCTGATCCTGCTGGTGATCGCCGTCCCGTCGTTCCGGCTGCTGTATTTCGAGGACCGCGCCCCCGATCCCCAGATGACCGTCAAGGTGATCGGGCATCAGTGGTACTGGAGCTACGAATACCCCGATACCGGCAAGGCGTCCGGCCAGGGCGAGGTGAAGTTCGACAGCAACCTAGTGGACGAGGCGGACCTGAAGCCGGGCCAGTTGCGCCTGCTGACCGCCGACCATCCGCTGGTCCTGCCGGTGGGGGTCCGGGTGCGCCTCCTGGTCACCTCGGAGGACGTCATCCATTCGTGGTCGGTGCCGGCCTTCGGCGTCAAGATCGACGCCATCCCCGGGCGCCTCAACGAGACCTGGGTCCAGGTGAATTCCCCCGGCCTCTATTACGGGCAG
Source organism: Pseudomonadota bacterium (assembly GCA_021818185.1). Classification (GTDB taxonomy): domain Bacteria; phylum Pseudomonadota; class Alphaproteobacteria; order Rhodospirillales; family Magnetospirillaceae; genus JAKAFA01. The sequence continues at coordinate 12,020 of JAKAFA010000033.1, forward strand.
TGCTCGCAATTGTGCGGCATCAACCACGGTTTCATGCCGATCATGGTCAAGGCGGTACCCAAGGAACAGTTCCACGCCTGGCTTACCGATGCGCAGGTCCACCTTGCCAGCGCCCGCTGACAGAAACGCCCACTGACAGGATAGGCCATGTCCGACGCAATCACCGCCCACGCTTCCCACGCGGCGCCGCACGGCTGGCGGCGCTGGGTGTTTTCGACCAATCACAAGGACATCGGGACCATGTACCTGGTGTTCGCCGTGATCTCCGGGCTGATCGGCGGGGCGCTGTCGGTGTTCATTCGCGCCCAGCTGATGTTCCCCCACAACGACCTGATCGGCGGCGACCATCAGTTCTACAACGTGGTGGTTACCGTCCATGCGCTGATGATGGTGTTCTTCACCGTCATGCCCGGCCTGATCGGGGGTTTCGGCAACTGGTTCGTGCCGCTGATGATCGGCGCCCGCGACATGGCCTTCCCGCGCCTGAACAACATCAGCTTCTGGCTGCTGGTGCCGGCGATCACCCTGGCGATCATCGCCGCCTTCACCGGCAGCGGGCCGGGAACCGGCTGGACCCTCTATCCGCCGCTGTCCACCGTCGGCCATCCCGACGCCGCCGTCGACTACGCCATCCTGGCGCTGCATCTGGCCGGCATCTCGTCGGTCCTGGGAGCCATCAACTTCATCACCACCATCCTCAACATGCGCGCCCCCGGCATGACGTTGCACCGCATGCCGCTGTTCGTATGGTCGATCCTGGTGACCGCGTTCCTGCTGCTGCTGGCCATCCCGGTGCTGGCCGGAGCGCTGACCATGCTGCTGACCGACCGCAATTTCGGCACCGCCTTCTTCGATCCGGCGGGCGGCGGCGACCCGCTGCTGTACCAGCACCTGTTCTGGTTCTTCGGCCACCCTGAAGTCTACATCATGATCCTGCCGGCCTTCGGCATCATCAGCCACGTCGTCTCGACCTTCTCCAGGAAGCCGGTGTTCGGCTATCTGGGCATGGCCTACGCCATGGTGGCCATCGGCGTGGTCGGGTTCATGGTGTGGGCCCACCACATGTTCACCACCGGGCTGAACGTGGATACCCGGGCCTACTTCACCGCGGCGACGATGATCATCGCGGTGCCCACCGGCATCAAGGTGTTCAGCTGGATCGCCACCATGTGGGGCGGCTCCATCGAGTTCAAGACGCCCATGCTGTGGGCCACCGGGTTCGTCTTTCTGTTCACCATGGGCGGCGTGACCGGGGTGGTGCTGGCCAATTCCTCCATCGACGTGGCGCTGCACGACACCTACTACGTCGTGGCCCATTTCCATTACGTCCTGTCGCTGGGGGCGGTATTCGCCCTGTTCGCCGGGTTCTATTACTGGATCGGCAAGATGAGCGGTCGCCAGTATCCCGAGACGCTGGGCAAGATCCATTTCTGGATCACCTTCGTCGGCGTCAACCTGACCTTCTTCCCCCAGCATTTCCTGGGGGTGCAGGGCATGCCGCGCCGCGTTCCCGATTATCCCGACGCCTTTGCCCAATGGAATTTCATCAGCTCCATCGGCGCCTTCATCTCGTTCGCCGGCACCCTGTTCTTCCTGGTGGTGGTGTGGCGCACTTTCGCGGCCGGGCGTCAGGCGGCAGCCAATCCCTGGGGCCTGGGCGCCACCACCCTGGAATGGACGGTCAGTTCGCCGCCGCCGCTGCACAGCTTCGAGACGCTGCCCAATTTCGGCCCCGGCGGCCTCGACCGCAGCCCGGCGGAGTGACGGCCATGCGGGTCGGCGGCTCCTGTCCCACACCTTCGTCCTTCCGAGTCAAACCCGAGGGCTCGTCATGACCAACCGAACCGGACCCGGCGCCCAGCCGGCGCATCCCTACCATCTGGTGGACCCGTCGCCCTGGCCGGTGATGGGGGCGGTGGCGGCGTTCGTGACCGCCTACGGCGCGGTCGACTTCTTCCACGACCGCACGCGGCCGTGGATCATGCTGGCCGGCTTCGTGCTGGTGCTCTCCACCATGGCGCTGTGGTGGCGCGACGTGGTGCGCGAAAGCCGCGGTCTCGCCCACACCGTGCCGGTCCGCCACGGGCTGCGGATCGGCATGGGGCTGTTCATCGCCTCGGAGGTGATGTTCTTCGTCGCCTTTTTCTGGGCCTTTTTCAACTCGGCCCTCAGGGTCAACCCGGCCATCACCGTATGGCCGCCGGCCGGCATCCGGCCGCTGTACACCTGGAGCATCCCGTTCCTGAACACCCTACTGCTGCTGTCGTCGGGGTTGGCCGTCAACTGGGCCCATCACGCCCTGCGTCAGGGCGACCGCAAGGATCTGGTCCGCGGCCTGGCGCTGGCCATCGTGCTGGGGTTCTGCTTCCTCGGCCTGCAAGCCCACGAATACGGCGGGGCCGCCTTCGGCTTCAAACAGGGCGTCTATCCGTCGGTGTTCTACATGGCTACCGGCTTCCACGGCTTCCATGTCTTCGTCGGCGCGACCTTTCTTGCGGTCTGTCTCGGCCGGGCGCTCAAGGGCGATTTCACCCCCAACCAGCATGTCGGATTCGAAGCCGCCGCCTGGTATTGGCACTTCGTCGACGTGGTGTGGCTGTTCCTGTTCGTCTGGGTCTACTGGTGGGGAAATACCTGACGGCTCAATAGGGGCAGTCGGCACGGCCGCAACGCCGCGCGGCCGAGCCCGAGGCCCAGGTGCCGCAGGCCGGGCATTTCACCAGATCCTGCACCTGGGACGGGGCCGGGCGAGGGCTGGTTCCTCCACCACTCGGCCGTGAGCGGTGCAGGCGGCGCAGTTCCTTCAGTTCCGCCAGGCGCTGAAGATATTGGAAACCGAACCAGATAACGGCGACCATCGCGATGGTCACCAGCAGTTTTCCGAACATGGCCGGCAGTGTGGCAGCCGCATCGTCCGGAATCAAGCCGGAGCGATCCGGTGCTCACAAACCCCAGCGAGCCCAGGACAGCCGTTCCTCGATGGCGGCCAGCAGGCCGGCGGGCAGTTCCTCGCTGCGGAAGAGTCGCGGCCGCCACCAGGCGCGGCGTTCGCCGACCGCCACCAGACGCACCTTGTCGCCGAACCGCGCCCGCATCACCGTGCGCAGGTCGCCCAGCCCGTCGGCCAGGCCCAGTTCCACCGCCCGCCGCCCCGTCCAGACATCGCCGTTGAACAGATCGTCCTCGGGGGCGGCCAGCCGGCCTTGGCGGCGCAGGCGCACCCAGGCCTTGAAGGTGTCGTGGATCTCCTCCTGAAGGATTTTCAGGCGCGCCACGTCCTCGGGCTTTTCCGGCAGGAAGGGGTCCAGCATCCGCTTGCGGGCGCCGGCGGTGTGCAGCCGGCGGCTGATTCCCAGGCGCCGGATGGCCTCGTCCAGGCCGAAACCCGCCGAGACCACGCCGATGGAGCCCAGGATCGACGCGGGATCGGCGAAGATCTCGTCGGCCGCCGCCGCCAGCCAGTAGCCGCCCGAAGCGGCGAGATCCTCGACGAAGGCCACCACCGGGACGCTCTTTTCCTCGGCAAGGGCGCGAATGCGGTTGCCGATCAGCGCCGACTGCACCGGCGAGCCGCCGGGCGAATTGACCGTCAGCGCCACCGCCGCCAAGCGCTTCGGACGGAAAGCCGCGGCGAGAGGGGCCGCCAGGTTGGCCAGGTTGAGGCCGCCGCGCAGCAGGCCCCCCCCGGCCATGATGAGGCCCGACAGGCGCAGCACGGTCACCACCGGCGGCGGGTTGGTGAAACGCTCGATCAGGGTGTCGGCCAACTCGGACAGGTCCATGAGCCACAGATGGGGAGGCGCCGGCCGGCCGTCATCCGCCTTCCCCAATGCCCTCTGGCCCCGGCGCAAAATTACCGCGCCGGGGCCTCCGAGTCGTCGGGCGCGGAAACCTTCGGCGTCCGCGGGGCTCAGTACCGCAGGATGCCGACCGCCGCCGCGCCGGCCGGGAGGCGGGCGGGGTCGACCACCTGGACCCGGCCGCCGTGGCACAGGGTGTCCTGGGCGGCCAGATCGGCCAAATCGTCGTCGGAGTCTTCGGGCTGGGCATGGGTCTCGACCCGATCGCTGTCGGGATCGAACCGCCCCCAGACATGGCGGCCGGCCGCCAGGATCAGGGTGTCCATCCGGCCCCAATGGGCGGCCTTGACCAGCTCGGCGGCCTCGGCGACGGCGCGCGGCGACCCGGCCAGGTTGTCGAAGCGTTCCAACGCCTTGCGGTCGTCTTCCGTCAGCCGCTCCTCCAGCAGGGCCAGGGCGCGGCGGTGCAGTTCGCCGAAATCCAGCGAATCGGGATTGACCGGAAGGTGGTCGGGCCACAATGCCGCCAGTTCCGCCTGCTTGCGGAAATTGCCGGCCACTTCCGGCTGGGCGGCCAGCACCACCGGCAGGGAGGACGCCCCCAGGGCGGCGCGGACCGCCGCCGCCAGTTGATTGAGATAGTGGAGCAACGCGGTCTTGCGTTCCTCGGACGGAGTGGGGCCCAAGGCCTGGGCCGCCAATGCGCCTGTCTGGCCGCCGCGCTGGGCCGAGACGGGATTGGCCTGGGCGCCGACTTGGTAATCGGTTCGCCCGGTCACCGCGGCGATGCCCTGTGGCAGGTCGGCCGAGATTTCACGCATGCCCCGGCGGTCGGCCCGATACAGCGCCGACCGGCCGACGGTGACCGCCAGCACGAAGAACAGCGGCTCGGCCGGCACCACCTCGGGCAACAGGGCGGTGACGCGGAAGCGGTCGCCGCATGCCACCGCCTCCTCGGGCGGCCGGTCCAGGGAAATCACCCGCTCGAAGCCGGGGGCCAGGAACAGGGCCAGTCCGCGCCGGCTGCTGGCCCAGAACGCCGGGTCGCCGACCAGGCGGCGGGCCGGGGCCAGCACGGCATCGGCCAGGCCGCGCTCGCAGCCCATGGCCTCCAGGCGCCTCGCCGCCGCCTCGATCAGGTTGCCGAGCCGGATGGGATCCGGCCGGACGCCCGGTTCGGGCAGGAAGCAGGGTAGGGTCAGGGTGACGGCCGGTCGGCCATGATGGGTCATCAGGTGGTCCAACGCTTCGCGCCCGATCATCCGCTCCTCCGGTTAAGGGTCAATCCCGTCCGTGGACCTGGGCGGGCGGCGTGGTCGCCTCGACCGCGGTGAAGGCCTCAATGATGTGGTAATTGTGCTCCGAGCCCCTGGGCACCACCCAGCAATCCCCCGGCTCCAGGCGCACCGTCTGGCCTTCCAGATGCAATTCGGCCCGGCCGGACAGCACATAACCGATGGTTTCGTACTCCCGCCTAGTCACCGGCGTGCCTTCGGTGGGTGGCTCGGCTTCCCACAGCCGCATGGACACGGCCTTGCCGCTCGCCAGGTACTTCTGCCCGCCGGGGCCGCGGGGCGAATCTGCCGAATGGACCTTGGTCACCGTGGTGTCCGCCATGGCCGCCTCCATTGCCGCTGTCAAAGGAAACACGGCACGGGCCATCTGGCGGCGGCGCCACGGACGGGATAGGCGGAATGGGGGAGGGGGCGGCCGGCTTTCGGAGCGGCGATGGCCCTTTGCCAGGGGCGGCGGGCAGCCCATATCCTTTGGGATTGCCACCCGACGAAGGACGACAGGGACCATGCCGAGAGATGGCGGCGGTGACGGTGGGCGCAGACGCCGCAACGTGCTGGGAGGCCCCCTGGAAGGCTGTTCGGATCGGCCGCTGACCGGCTTTTTCCGCAACGGCTGCTGCGATACCGGGCCGCAGGACCGGGGCAGCCATACGGTCTGCGCGGTAATGACTGCCGCCTTCCTGGCCTATTCCCGCGAGCGCGGCAATGACCTGTCGACGCCGCAGCCGGAATACGGGTTCCCCGGCCTGAAGCCGGGAGACCGATGGTGTCTGTGCGCCCCGCGCTGGCAGCAGGCCTTGGCCGACGGGCAGGCGCCGCAGGTGGTGCTGCGCGCCACCCACGAAGGGGCGCTGGCCTATTGCAGCCTGGCCGACCTCAAGCGCCACGCCGTCGACGGCGATTGATCACTCGGCCGCCAGGTCGCTGCCGGAATTGGCCAACTCGGCCAGTTCGGCGATGGCCTTGCCCAGTTCGGCTTCCAGCGACTGGGTGATGCCGTCGATGGTCTCCGAGACGTGCTTGACCTCCTCGGCGACCACGGCGAAGCCCTTGCCGGCCTCGCCGGCGCGGGCCGCCTCGATCAGCGCGTTGAGCGCCAGGATGCGGGTGGTCCCGGTGACCTTCTTGATCTCGGCCACCTTGACCGCGGCGACATTGGACAACGCGGCGGTCAGTTCGGCGATGCGGTCGGTGCTGGGCATGGGGGAAAGCCTTTCGGAGTGGCGGCCCGCGCAGCTTAGGAGGGCCTTGCGGCAGGGTCAATGACGGCGAGGCGCCTTGACTCCCGGCGGGCCGCTGTTATGTCCTGGGGACGATGCCGATGTCCCGTTCCCGCCCCCGCCGGGCCCTTCGCCGCCTAGTCTCGCCGCCGCTCGCGTTTTTCGCCGTAGTGGCGATGCTGGTCGAGGAATATCTGTGGAAAGGGCTGGTACGGCTGGGCGTCCGGGTGGGGCGGCTGCCGCCGGTGCGGCGGGTGGAGCGGCGCATCGCCGCCTTGCCGCCGTCGGGCGCCATGGCGGTGCTCCTCACTCCCGTCGGGTTGGCGGTGCCGGCCAAGCTGGCCGCGGTCTGGACCATCGCCAATGGCCATGCCCTGATGGGGCTGGGCGTGCTGCTGGCCGTCAAGGTCTGCGGCACGGCCATCGTCGCCCGCATCTATACCCTGTGCGAGGCCAGCCTGATGACCGTCGGCTGGTTCGTGCGCCTGCGCGCCGCGATCATCGCCGCCAAGACCTGGGCGCACCGCAAGCTGGAGGCGACGGCCGCCTGGCGGGCGGCACAGCGGGTGCGGGACGGCCTGCGCCGGCTGTTGCGGCCGGTTTCGCGGCGCCGCGCCCCGCTGCCGCGCCTGGCCGGACGGCGTCCGCATTAAATCCTTTTCCCCTGTCCATACGGATGAGCTAATGTAGGAGTTCATGGGCAAGGGAATGGGGCAATGCTCAACATCTATCTCCCCATCGCCGGCGAATCGGTGAACATCTGGGGCTTGCTGGCGGTCGGCGGCGGGGTCGGCCTGCTGTCGGGCATCTTCGGGGTGGGCGGCGGATTCCTGCTGACGCCGTTGCTGATGTTCATGGGCATCCCGCCCGCGGTGGCGGTGTCGACCGGCGCCAATCAGGTCCTCGGCTCCTCGGTCTCCGGCGTTCTGGCCCATTGGCGGCGCGGCAACGTCGATGTGCGGATGGGAACGCTGCTGCTGGCGGGGGGCGTGGTCGGCTCGGCTCTAGGGGTGTGGCTGTTCGCCCTGCTGAAGAAGCTGGGCCAGATCGATCTGGTGATCAGCCTGACCTATGTCGGCTTCCTCGGCGGCGTCGGCGCGCTGATGCTGATCGAAAGCGTCACGTCGATGCTGGGGGCCAAGGCCGGCAAGCCGGCGAAGAAGAAGAGCCATGCCCCGTGGCATTCCTGGCCGCTGAAGATGCGGTTTCCCTCCTCCAGGCTCTATGTCAGCGCCATTCCGCCGGTGATCGTCGGCGTGTTCGGCGGCGTGTTGGCGGCGATCATGGGCGTGGGCGGCGGATTCATCATGGTGCCGCTGATGATCTACGTGCTGGGGATGCCGACCGGCGTGGTGGTGGGGACTTCGCTGTTCCAGATCATCTTCGTCACCGCCAACGTCACCTTCATGCAGTCGATCTCGACCCAGACGGTCGATGTGGTGCTGGCCCTGATCCTGCTGGTGGGCGGTGCGGTGGGGGCCCAGATCGGTGCCGGCATCGGCATGAAGCTGCGGGGCGAGCAGTTGCGCGTGCTGCTGGCGCTGATCGTGCTGGCCGTCTGCATCAAGATGGCGTGGGATCTGGTGACCACCCCCGCCGAGGCCTTTTCCCTGATGAAGTAGGGAGGCCCGCCCAACCGGCCTCCGCCGGAGGCCGGTTGGGCGGCGGCTATTCCGCCGCCTTGACCCGTTCCTTGTGGAGATCCAGTTCCTCCCACACGCTGAGCATGGCGCCGACCAGATGGTCCATCATGGCGTCGTCGTGCAGCGGGGTGGGGGTGATGCGCAGCCGCTCGGTGCCCACCGGGACGGTGGGGTAGTTGATGGGTTGGACATAGATGCCGTGCTTTTCCAGCAGCAGGTCGCTGGCCTGCTTGCACAGGGCGGCATTGCCGACCATCACCGGCACGATGTGGCTGACCGAGGGCAGGACCGGGATGCCGTGTTCGCGCAGGCGGCGCTTGCAGGTGGCGGCCCGCTCCTGGTGGCGGTCGCGCAGTTCGGGGTGGCGGCGCAGGTAGCGGATGCTGGCCAGCGCCGCGGCGGCCACCATCGGCGGCGGCGAGGACGAGAAGATGAAGCCCGGCCCGAAACTGCGGACGTAATCGACGCAGGCGGCCGAGGCGGCGATGTAGCCGCCGACCACGCCCACCGCCTTGGCCAGGGTGCCCTGGATGATGGTGATGCGGTCGCGTACGCCGTCGCGCTCGGCCACGCCCGAGCCTTCGGCACCGTACATGCCGGCGGCGTGCACCTCGTCGAGGAAGGTCATGGCGCCGTGGCGTTCGGCGACGTCGCACAGCTCGGCCAGCGGCGCGATGTCGCCGTCCATCGAATAGACGGATTCGAAGGCCACCAGCTTGGGTGTTTCCCGCGGATAGGCCGACAGCGCCTCGTCCAGGCTTTCGGGATCGTTATGGCGGAAAATGTGCTTGGGGGCTCGCGAGTGGCGGATGCCCTCGATCATCGAATTGTGGTTCAGCTCGTCGGAGAAGATCACGCAGCCGGGAAGGGTCGCCCCCAAGGTGGACAGGGCCGTCTGGTTGGCGACGTAGCCCGAGGTGAACAGCAGCGCCGCGTCCTTGTTGTTCCAGGCGGCGACCTCCTCTTCGAGCAGCACGTGGTAGTGGTTGGTGCCCGAAATGTTGCGGGTGCCGCCGGCCCCGGCACCGCAGCGGTCCGCGGCTTCCTTGGCGGCGGCCACCACCGCCTCGTGCTGGCCCATGCCGAGATAGTCGTTGGAACACCACACCACCACCTCGTGCGTGGTGCCGTCGCGGTGGTGGTTCAGGGCCAGAGGGAAGCGGCCGCGCTGACGCTCCAGATCGGCGAAGATGCGGTAGCGCCCTTCCGCCTTCAGGTCGGCGATGCGCTTGCCGAAATAATGCTCATAGTCCATGCCGTTTCCTCCAACCCTCTGCAACCCGGCGGGCCGATGGCGATCCTAGTGGATCGCCTCTGCTCCGCGCAAGGGAACAGCGCAATGAAGTTTTCGTAATAGTATTGTGCGGCGCATCACAGGGCGCCGGCCAAGATTTCGCCGTAAGCATCGTCCAGTGCGTGCCGGAAACGCCCGAACATTACCTCGATTTCATCTTCCGAGATCACCAATGGCGGCGAAAAGGCCACGGCGTCGCCCATGGCCCGCAGAATGACGCCGTGGTCCTGCGCCTTGGCCGCCACGCGGGCGCCCACGGCGCGGGCTGGGGCGAACGGCGTCTTGCCGTCCTTGTCGGCCACCAGTTCCACCGCGCCGATCAGGCCGATGCCGCGCGCCTCGCCGACCAGGGGGTGCTGTTGCAGCGCCCGCAGGCCGGCCTGGAAGGCGGGAGCGACCCGCCGCACGTGGCCCAGGATGTCGCGCTCGCGATAGATGGCCAGGGTTTCCACCGCCACCGCCGCCGGGACCGGATGGCCGCCATAGGTCAGGCCGTGGCCGAAGGTGCCGATCCGTCCGGCCTCACGGGCGATGGGGGCGTACAGTTCGCCCTTCACCAGTAGGGCCGACACCGGCAGATAGCCTGAAGACAGGCCCTTGGCCACCGTCATCATGTCGGGGCGGATGCCGTAGGTCTCGCAGCCGAACAGATTGCCGGTGCGGCCGAAGCCGGTGATCACCTCGTCGGCCACCAGCAGCACGTCGTATTGGCGCAGCACCGCCTGGATGCGCTCGAAATAGCCGGCCGGCGGTACGATCACGCCGCCGGCGCCCATCACCGGCTCGGCGAAGAAGGCGGCCACCGTGTCGGGGCCTTCGGCCAGGATCAGTTCTTCCAGCTCGGCGGCCAGGCGGGCGGAATACTGCTCCTCGGTCTCGCCCGGCCGGCCATGGCGCCAGTAATGGGGGCAGGACACCCGCAGCACGCCGGGGATGGGCAGGTCGAACGAGGCATGGTTGGCCGGCAGGCCGGTCAGCGAGCCGGTGGCCACCGTCACCCCGTGATAGGCGCGCTGGCGGGCGATGATTTTCTTCTTGGCCGGCCGGCCCAGCGCGTTGTTGAGGTACCAGATCAGCTTGATGGCGGTGTCGTTGGCCTCCGACCCGGAATTGGCCAGGAACACCCGGGCGTCGGGCAGCGGGGCGATGGCGGCCAGCGCCTCGGCCAGCCGCACGGCCGGGCCGTGGGTCTTCGAGCCGAACAGGTGGTAGAAGGGCAATTCGCGCATCTGTTCGGCGGCCACCCGGGCCAGCCGTTCCTCGCCCCAGCCCAGCGCCGTGCACCACAGGCCGGCCAGCGCCTCGATGTAGTCGCGGCCCTGCTCGTCGAACACCCGCACCCCCTCGCCGCGCACGATCACCAGCGGGCCGGTTTCGGCATGGCGTTGCAGGTTGGTGTAGGGG
>JAKAFA010000034.1 GCA_021818185.1 Pseudomonadota bacterium
TTCCCTGGTGGTGCGGGTCAACGACCGCGGCCCCTATGTCAACGGCCGCATCATCGACCTGTCGCGCCGGGCGGCGCAGCTGCTGGGAATGGAGGGCCGCGGCATCGCCAAGGTGCGGGTGCAGATCCTGCCCGAGGAAAGCCGCGCCCTGGCCATGCAGATGCGGCGGGACCGCGGCACCGAGCCGATGGTTGCGGCCGCGCCGCGGGCCACGGTGGTGGCCGAAACCCTGCCGCCGCCCGGCGTCGTGGCGGCCGAGCCCATTCCCGCCGCCACGCCGGTTCCGGCCAAGTCGCCGTCGGAGTTGCGCATGGAGGCCGCGGCCAAGGCGGCCGAACGGGAAATCGGTAAGGTTTCCCAGGGGCGGGCGGCCGGCTCGGCCAACATCTACGTTCAGGCCGGGTCGTTTTCGCGCTATGACAACGCGCTGCGGCTGTCGGCCCGGCTGGCGGGGATCGGCAAGGCCCGGATCTCCCAGGCCTCGGTCAACGGCCAGACGGTGTGGCGGGTGCGCTTCGGCCCCGCCGCCTCGGTCGACGAGGCCGACCGCATCCTGGATCAGGTCATTTCGGCCGGCCAGCAGGACGCCCGTGTCGTCGTCGACTAACCCCCGCCGCCCTAGTTCCGTCGCATTCGTAGGGTAACACCCCGCCCTGTTCGCCTACCGTCCGCTTCTCCTTCGAGGGTCCATGGTTCCGATGACGTCGCATTCCCTCTGCCGGTCCGCCCGGATCAGCCCCGCCGCCCGGCCCCTCGGCCGGCGGCTTGCCGCCGCCCTGGCACTGATTCCCTTCGCCGCCGCCTTGGTGTTCGGCGGGCCCGCCCGTGCCGAGACCTTCGATACGCCGGCGCAGCAAGCCCTGGTGATGGATTACGATACCGGCACGGTGCTGTTCGAAAAGAACGCCGACGAGCAGATGGTGCCCTCCTCGATGAGCAAGCTGATGACCATCTACATGGTCTTCAAGAAGCTCAAGGAAGGCAGCTGGAAGATGTCCGACGAGCTGCCGGTCAGCGAGACGGCCTGGAAGAAGCATTACAAGACCGGCGAATCCCTGATGTTTCTGCCGGTCGGCAGCCGGGCCAAGATTTCGGATCTGATCCGCGGCGTCATCATCCAGTCCGGCAACGACGCATGCAGCGTGCTGGCCGAGGGCTATGCCGGCAGCGAGGAGGCCTTCGCCGAAGAGGAAACCCGCGTCGCCCAGAACGAACTGGGGATGAAGCATTCCTCGTTCCGCAATGCCTCGGGCGTGCCCGAGCCCGGCCATTACATGACCGCGCGCGACCTAGCCACCCTGGCCCGCCACCTGATCCACGACTTCCCCGAATATTATCCCATCTTCTCGGAGCGGTCCTTCACCTACAACAACATCAAGCAGGATAACCGCAACCCGCTGGTGTGGACCACCCAGGGGGCCGACGGGTTGAAGACCGGCCACACCGAAGCCGGCGGCTACGGCCTGACCGGCTCGATCAAGCGCGGCGACCGACGCATCATCATGGTGCTGAACGGCATGCAGACCCAGAAGCAGCGCTGGGACGAATCCCAGCGCGTGGCCGAAATGGCCTTCCGCGACTTCGACGATTACGCCCTGTTCAAGCCGGGCGACGTGGTGGCCGACGCCGACGTCTGGCTGGGGGACGTGCCGACCGTGCCGCTGGTGGCCGGCCAAAAGCTGGTGGTGACCATGGAACGCAAGGCGCGCCGCGACATGAAGGTGACCGCCGTCTATGACGGCCCCATCGCCGCCCCCATCAAGAAGGGCCAGAAGGTCGGCAAGCTGGTGGTGACCGCCCCCGGCGTGCCCACCATCGAACTGCCCCTGGTGGCCGGCGCCGATGTCGGCAAGCTGGGCTTCGGCGGCCGCATGTCGGCGGCGTTCAAGTATCTGGTCTGGGGGCCGAAGAGCTGAGGCAGCATGATTGCGGCGGGCAAGTTCATCACCTTCGAAGGCGGCGAGGGCAGCGGCAAGTCGACGCAGCTCCGGCTGTTGGCCGACAGCCTCCGCGCCGCCGGCCGGGAGGTGGTGACCACCCGTGAGCCGGGCGGCTCGCCGGGCGCGGAGGACATCCGCGCCCTGCTGGTTCAGGGCGAGGTGGCGCGCTGGGACGGGCTGACCGAGGCCTTGCTCCATTCGGCGGCGCGGCGTGATCATCTGGTCCGCACCGTCTGGCCGGCCCTGTCCCGCGGGGCCTGGGTCCTCAGCGACCGGTTCGCCGATTCCACCCAGGCCTATCAGGGCTACGGCCATGGTCTGCCCCTTGATACTATCGCGGCGTTGACCGGCATCGCCACCGGCGGCTTCCGCCCCGATCTGACGCTGATCCTGGATCTGCCGGCGGCGGACGGCCTGCGGCGGGCCAACGGCAGGGGCGGAGCCGAAGACCGCTACGAGCGCATGGGCACCGCCTTTCACGAACGGCTGCGCCAGGGATTTCTGTCCATCGCACGGGCCGAGCCCGGCCGTTGCGTGGTGATCGACGCTTCGCGGCCCATCGCCGACGTTCAGGCGGCGGTGCAGGCTGCCATCCACGCCCGTCTTACCGCCGAGCCCGGCCGATGACCGAAGCCCCGGCGCCGCGCGCCAACCCCGACCTGCTGGGCCATGCCGTGGCCGAGCGGGCGTTCCTGGACGCCTGGGAGTCGGGGCGGCTGGCCCATGCCTGGCTGATCACCGGGCCGAAGGGCATCGGCAAGGCGACGCTGGCCTATCGCATCGCCCGCTTCGTTCTGGCCGGCGGCGGGGGAGGGGGCGGGCTGTTCGGCGGGCCGGCCTCGCTCGCCCTTCCCGAGGACGCCCCCGTCTTCCGCCGCGTCGCGGCGGCAGGTCATGCCGACCTGAAAGTGGCGACCCGCGGCTGGTCGGACGACAAGAAGACCCGGCTGCGCACCGAGATCGTCGTCGACGATGTGCGCGGCATCGGCGGCTTCCTCGCTCTGACCCCGGCCGAAGGCGGCTGGCGGGTGGTGGTGATCGACGCTGCCGAGGAAATGAACCGCAACGCGGCCAATGCCGTTCTCAAAGTGCTTGAAGAACCGCCGCGCAATGCCCTGATGTTGCTTGTTTCCCATAGCCCGGGGCGCTTGTTGCCCACCATTCGCTCGCGCTGCCGTCGCCTGGCGCTGTCGCCGTTGCCCGAGACGACGGTCGCCGACCTGTTGCGCCGCTGGCAGCCGGACCTGGGACCGGACGATGTCGCCGCCCTGGCGCGGCTGGCCGAGGGCAGCATCGGCAAGGCCCTGGGGCTGGCGGCGGAGGGGGGGCTGGGCCTGTACCGCGATCTGGTCGGATTGCTGCAAACCCTGCCGCGGCTGGATGTGCCGGCCCTGCATGCCTTTGCCGACCGGGTGGGGCGGGCCGACGCCGATGCCGCTTGGCGCACCCTGACCGAGCTGTTCGGCTGGTGGCTGGCCCGCCTGATCCAGGCGGGCGGCCGCCAGGGCGAGGGCATGGCCGAAGTGGTGCCGGGCGAGGGGGCGGTGATGGCCCGCCTGCTGGCCGCCGGCGGACTTGATCGCTGGCTGGAGGTATGGGAAAAGGTCACCTCATTGTTCGCCCGCACCGACGCGGTGAACCTGGAGCGCAAGCAGGCGCTGCTGACCGCGTTCCTGGCCGTGGAACGGCTGGCCCGGGCGTGATCCCGGCTCCGGCCGGCGAAAGCGGCAGCGGAATGCGGCAGCTCAGCCAGACCAGCGAAGGAGAGCGCGGAATGACCGCGGCCCGCAGATTCTACGTCACCACCCCGATCTACTACGTCAATGACAAGCCGCATATCGGGCACGCCTACACCACGCTGGCCTGCGACGTCCTGGCCCGCTTCAAGCGCCTGGACGGGTTCGACGTCAAGTTCCTGACCGGCACCGACGAACACGGCCAGAAGGTCGAGAAGTCGGCCGATGCGGCCGGGGTGGCGCCCCAGGCCCTGGCCGACGCCAACTCGGCCAATTTCCGCGACCTGGCCGCCGCGCTGGGGTGCAGCAACGACGATTTCATCCGCACCACCGAGCCGCGACATGTCGCGGCCTGCCAGGACCTGTGGCGGGTGTTGGTCGAGAAGGGCGAAATTTCGCTGGGCGCCTACGAGGGCTGGTATTCGGTCCGCGACGAGGCGTTCTACGGCGAGGACGAACTGACGGTCGGCCCCGACGGCGCCAAGCGCGCCCCCACCGGGGCGCCGGTCGAATGGGTCAAGGAGCCCTCGTACTTCTTCCACCTGTCGCGCTGGCAGGATCGACTGCTGGCCTGGTACGAGGCCAATCCCGACTGCATCGCGCCCACCAGCCGCCGCAACGAGGTGATGTCGTTCGTCAAGGGCGGGTTGCAGGACCTGTCGGTGTCGCGCACCTCCTTCTCCTGGGGCATCCCGGTGCCGGGCGATTCCGCCCACGTCATGTATGTCTGGCTGGACGCGCTGACCAACTACATCACCGCGGCCGGCTATCCCGACACCCAAGGCGGCGCGTTCACCCGGTGGTGGCCGGCCGACCTGCACATGGTGGGCAAGGACATCGTGCGTTTCCATGCGGTGTATTGGCCGGCCTTCCTGATGGCTGCCGGGCTGGAACCGCCGAAGCGGGTGTTCGCCCATGGTTGGTGGACCAACGAGGGCCAGAAAATCTCCAAGTCGCTGGGCAACGTCATCGATCCGCTGATGCTGATCGAGAAATACGGCCTGGACCAGGTGCGCTATTTCCTGCTGCGCGAGGTGCCGTTCGGCAATGACGGCGATTTCAGCCACCGTGCCATGGTCAACCGCATGAACGGCGAACTGGCCAACGATTACGGCAACCTGGCCCAGCGGGTGCTGTCGATGATCGGCAAGAATTGCGCCGCCCAGGTACCGCAGCCCGGCGCCCTCGCCGACGACGACCGTGCCCTGCTGGATGCCGCCTATGGCCTGTTGCCGGCGCTCCGCGACGCGCTCGACCGCCAGATGTTCCATGAGGGGCTGGAAGCCCTGTGGGTCGTGGTGCGGGCCGCCAACGCCTATGTCGACCGCCAAGCCCCCTGGGCGCTGAAGAAGACCGATCCGGCCCGCATGGCCACCGTGCTGTGGGTGCTGGCGGAAACCATCCGCGCGCTGGCGCTGTTGACTCAGGCTTTCATGCCGACCGCCTCGGCCCGGCTGCTCGACCAGTTGGCGGTGCCCGAGGTCCGGCGCGGTTTCGACTCCTTCGGCGCCGGGCATGCCCTGGCGGCCGGCACGCCGCTGCCGCCCCCGGCCGGAATCTTTCCCCGCTTTGTCGAGGTGGAGCAGGGAGCGAACTGACATGCTGGTGGACAGCCACTGCCATCTGGATTTTCCCGACTTCGCGGACGACCTCGACGCGGTGATGGGCCGCGCCGCGGCGGCCGGGGTGGGGGTGATGCTGACCATCAACACCCACCTGACCCGCTTCGAGCGCACCCTGGCGGTGGCGGAGCGGTTCGACAACGTCTGGTGCACGGTGGGCATCCACCCGCATGAGGCGGGAACCGAGCCGGCGGCCGAGGTGGAACGGCTGGTGGAATTGTCGCGCCATCCCAAGGTGGTCGGCTTCGGCGAGACCGGCCTGGACTACTTCTACGACAAAAGCCCGCGGGAGCGGCAGCGGGACAGCTTCCGCGCCCATCTGGCCGCCGCTCGCACCACCGGCCTGCCGGTGGTGGTCCACACCCGGGATGCCGACGCCGACACCGCGGCGATCCTGGAAGAGGAAATGGCCAAGGGAGCCTTCACCGGCCTGATTCACTGCTTCAGCTCGGGGCCCGACCTTGCGGCCCGCGCCGTGGATCTGGGGCTGATGGTCTCGGTGTCGGGGATCGTCACCTTCAAGAAAACCGAGGCCCTGCGCGCCACCCTGGCGGCCGTGCCGCTGGAGCGGCTGCTGGTGGAGACCGATTGCCCCTACCTGGCCCCGGTGCCCTACCGCGGCAAACGCAACGAACCGGCCTATGTCGCCGCCACCGCCGCCGCCTTGGCCGCGGTCAAGGGGGTGGCCGCGGCCGACCTGGAGGCGGCCACCACCGCCAATTTCTTCCGCCTGTTCACCAAGGTGCGGCAATGAAGGCGACCATCCTCGGCAGCGGCGGCGCCAGCGGCGTGCCGGCCGTGGGCAGCGGCTGGGGCGCCTGCGACCCCGCCGAGCCTCGCAACCGCCGCCGCCGCCCGTCGCTGCTGGTCGAGGACGGCGACAGCCGGGTCCTGGTCGATACTTCGCCGGATCTGCGCGACCAGTTGCTTGGCGCCGGCATCAACCGGCTGGATGCGGTGATCTACACCCACGACCACGCCGACCACCTGCACGGCATCGACGATTTGCGCGAGGTCAACCGCGCCATGCGCGCGGCGCTGCCGGTGTGGGGCACGGCCGACGTGCTGGCCACCATCGAGCGGCGCTTCGGCTATGTGTTCGAAGAACTGCCGCCTTCGGCGACCAGCATCTACAAGCCGTTGCTGGTGCCCCATGTGGTGAGCGGCGCCTTCACCGCCGGCGGCATCGCGGTCACGCCCTTCGACCAGGACCACGGCTACGGCCGCACCCTCGGCCTGCGCTTCGGTCCCATCGCCTATTCGACCGACGTGGTGACCCTGCCGGAAGAGGCCTTCGCCGTGCTGGCCGGCGTCGAAATCTGGGTGATCGGCTGCCTGGTGGATTATTCCCACCCGACCCATGCCGACGTCGACAAGGTCCTGGCCTGGGTCGAACGCGTCAAACCGCGCCGCGCCGTGCTGACCCATATGGGCACCCGCCTGGATTACGCCGCCCTGAAGGCCCGCCTGCCGGCCCATGTGGAACCCGGCTACGACGGCATGGTCATCGAGGCGGGGTGAACACATGGACTATCCTCACCTGCTGGCGCCCCTTCAGGTTCGCGGCGTAAGGCTGCCGAACCGGATGATCATGGGGTCGATGCATCTGGGCTGCGAGGCTGGACCCGATGCTTTTCCCCGGCTGGCCCGGTTCTATGCCGAACGGGCGAAGGGCGGCATCGGCCTGATCGTCACCGGCGGCGTCTCTCCCAACGCCGAAGGCCGCTTCGGTCCCGACGGCTCGGTGCTGGACGATACCGCCGATCTCGCCGGCCATCGGCAGGTCACCGATGCGGTCCATGCGGCCGGCGGCCGCATCGTCCTCCAGATCCTGCATTGCGGCCGCTACGGCCGGCATGCCGGGATCGTGGCGCCGTCGCCCCTGAAGGCGCCCATCAACAGCGTGACGCCACGGGAAATGAGCGAGGCCGATATCGCGCGAACCATCGCCGATTACGGCCGCGCCGCCCGTCTGGCTGTGTCCGCCGGCTACGACGGCGCCGAGGTGATGGCCTCGGAAGGCTATCTGATCAACGAATTCATGGCGCTCCGCACCAACCGGCGCGGCGACCGGTGGGGCGGCGGCCTGTCCGGCCGGCTGCGCTTCCTGGCCGAGGTGGTGCGCGCCGTCCGTGCCGGCCTGGGCGAGGCGGCGATCCTGTCGGTCCGGCTGTCGATGGTCGATCTGGTCGAGGACGGGCTGGACGGCGACGAAGTGCTGGCCGCGGCGCGGGCGGTGGAGGCCGCGGGCGCCGACATCATCAACAGCGGTATTGGCTGGCACGAGGCCACGGTGCCGACCATCGCCCATGCCGTCCCGCCGGGCGCCTGGACGTGGGCCACCGCCCGGGTGAAGGGCGGGGCGGGCATTCCGGTGGCGGCGAGCAACCGCATCAATTCCCCGGACCTTGCCGAGGCATTGCTGGCCGAGGGAACGGCCGATCTGGTTTCCATGGCCCGGCCGTTGCTGGCCGACCCGGCCTTTGCCGCCAAGGTGGCGGCCGGCCGGCCCGAGGACATCAACCTGTGCATCGGCTGCAACCAGGGCTGCCTCGATCCCATCTTCTCGGGGGGAAGCGCCACCTGCCTGGTCAATCCCCGCGCCGGGCGGGAAGCCGAGTTCGATCCGCGCCCCGCTCCGCGACCGACGTCCATCGCCGTGGTGGGCGGCGGTCCGGCGGGCATGGCCTGCGCCCTGGAGGCTGCCCGGCGCGGCCATGCCGTCACCCTGTTCGAGGCGGCGGCCGAACTGGGGGGGCAGTTCATCCTCGCCCGCGTTCTGCCGGCCAAGCGCGACTACGTCGCCACCCCGCGCCACTATGCCGGCGCTCTGGCGGCGGCCGGGGTGACCGTGCGCCTTGGCCGGGTGGCCCAGGCCGCCGATCTGGCGGAATTCGATCAGGTGGTGCTGGCCACCGGCATCACGCCCCGGCGCCTGGATCTGCCCGGCGCCGACCACCCCAAGGTCGCCGCCTATGACGATATCCTGTCGGGCCGGATTCGGGCCGGTGCCACGGTGGCGATCATCGGGTGCGGCGGCATCGGCTTCGACGTCGCCGCTTTCCTGGTCGCCGGCCACGAGCCGTTCGAGGCGGCCTGGGGCATCGACCGCGATTTTACGCACCCAGGCGGTCTTGCCGCGCCGTCGCCGCCGCCCGTGTCGGCCCGCCGGGTGGTGATGATGCAGCGCAAGCGCGAACGGCCGGGCAAGGGCCTGGGCAAGACCACCGGCTGGATTCTCCGGGCACATCTTCAGCGCATGGGCGTCGAGATGCTGGCGGGGGTCGATTACTGCCACATCGACGATTCCGGGCTGCATATCGAGGTGGAGGGAAAGGCCCGCGTGATCGCGGCCGACACCATCGTGACCTGCATCGGCCAGGACCCCCGCCAGGACCTGCTGGCCGCGGTGCGGGCGGCGGGCAAGCCCGTGCACCTGATCGGCGGCGCCCGTGACGCGGCCCGCCTCGACGCGCTGGCCGCCTTCGAAGAGGGGACGCGGCTCGGCCTGGAGATCTGATCGGCCGACAGCCCGGCCGGCCCGCTCAGCCGTGGCCGCAGCCGCAGGGCGCGACCGCGGCGGGGCCCTGGGCGATGAAATGGCGCACCGCCTCGGCGGGATCGGTCTGGGCGGTGGCGGCGGCAAGGATGCCGCGCTCGGCCATCTTGCGGATGAAGCCGGCGCCGGCGCTGGCCGCCAGGATCACCTCCGCACGGTCGAGGGGATGGGGGCCGCCCGGGAAGTCGTGGAACGCCATGCCCTGGGGCAGGTCGAGACGGCCGATTTCCGCGGGCTGCCCGTCGGCGGCCGTTTCGAACAGGATGAACCGGCGGGTCTTGCCGGCATGGGGCGTCACGGTCCGGAAATTCTGGCTGGCGACGGCAATGATCATCGGTGCGCTCCTGAGGGAAACGTGCCGCGCGCGGCGGCATCCTGCGTGCTCTGTGCCTACGGCCGCCGGCTGGCCGCCGTCATTGCGATTTGTCAGTGGCCGCGGGGAGGGGATGCCCTTTTTGCTTGGGCGTCCGCGCGCTTGGCGATATGACATCGGAACCTCGGTGGGGATACCGTTCCGTGCGCGCCCTGGCTTCATTCGATCTTCATTCCCTCGGCGATACCGCCTTGGCCCTGGCGGTCGCCTTCGTGCTGGGGACCGCCATCGGCTTCGAGCGCCAGTACCGCCAGCGGACCGCCGGGCTGCGGACCAACGTGCTGGTGGCGGTGGGGGCGGCGGCCTTCGCCGAACTGGGCAACCGGCTGCTGGGGGGCGAGGGGGCGGCGCGGATCATCTCGTACATCGTTTCGGGAATCGGCTTCCTCGGCGCCGGCGTCATCATGAAGGAAGGGACCAATGTCCGCGGCCTGAACACCGCGGCGACCCTGTGGTGTTCGGCGGCGGTGGGGGCCTTCTCCGGCGCGGCCCTGCCCGGCGAGGCGGCGGTGCTCACCATCTTCGTGCTGGCCGGCAACACCCTGTTGCGGCCCCTGGTCAATTACATCAACCGCAAGCCCATGGACGAGCGGGTCACCGAGGCCACCTATCGGGTGCATGTGGTCTGCGCCCCGGCGGTGGCGGCGGATGTGCGCGACCGGCTGTTTGCCGAACTGGAACGGGCCAATTACCCCATCCGCGAAATCGAAGTGCTGTCGGACTCCGAGGATCAGGTGGAGCTGGCGGCGGTGCTGGTGCCGAGCACCGCCGATTCGCTGGAACTTGACGCGGTGGTGACGGCACTGGAAGCCGGCGAGGACGTCGAAAGCTGCGCCTGGACGGTCAGCACCGCCGACTGATGGGCCGACGCCGATGGGGCTGGGCCTGGGCCTGGAGTTGCATGGCGCCTGCGCCTATCTCTGCCTGGCGTTGCCTTTCGGCAGGAGGTCGGGCGATGGGCGAAGCCGAGGTGCTACCCGGCGGCGGACGGCGTAGGCTGATTACCGTGCTGTTGGCCCTGGCCGGCCTGGCCGCCGTGACCGCGGTCGTGGGGGCCTATGGCTTCCGCTCGGTCGGCCGGGCGCTGCTGGCGGTGGGCTGGGACGGCTTCCTGCTGTTCGCGGCCTGGCACCTCGGCACGTTTACCCTGCTGGGGGTGGCCTGGTGGGCGGTGGCTCCGGGCGGACACCTGCCGGGCCTGGTGTGGGGGCGGGTGATCCGCGATTCGGCCGCCGAGGTGCTGCCCGTCTCCCAGATCGGCGGCTTCGTCCTGGGGGCGCGGGCGGCGGCGGTGGCCGGATTGCCCGCCGCCCAGGCCTTCGCCTCCACCGTCGTCGATGTCACGACCGAAATGTTGGCGGAGATCCTCTACACCGGGTTGGGCTTGGCCCTGCTGCTCCAATACGCCCCCGGCTTCTCCCTCGAAGGGCCGGTGCTGGTCGGATTGGGAATTGCCGTTCTGCTGGCCGGCGGCTTCATTCTGGCACAGCGGCGCGGATTTGGAGCGGTGGAGCGGCTGGGTTACCGGGTGGCGGGGCGCTGGCTGCCGTCGGCCGCGGCCGTGAACCTGCCACTCCAGCGGGAATTGCTGGCGATCCACGGCCGGCCGGGCCGCTGGTGGGGAGGGACGGCCCTTCACCTGATCGCCTGGCTGGCCCTGGCCGGCGAGGGCTGGTTGGGGCTGCACCTGTTGGGGGCGCCGCGGGGCGTGGGGGTGGCGGTGGCCCTGGAAAGTCTGGTCTATGCCATCCGCAGCGTCGGCTTCGCCGTTCCCAACGCGCTGGGCGTGCAGGAGGGGGCGTATCTGGCGGTGGGCAGCGCCCTGGGGCTGGCCCCGGAAACCGTCCTGGCCCTGTCGCTGCTGAAGCGGGCCCGCGACGTGGCGATCGGCCTTCCCGCCCTGCTGACCTGGCAGGCGGCCGAAGCCTGGCGCGCCCGCCGCCGTGCCGCCATGCCCGGCGGGCCGGGTCCTACCTAGTTGGCTCATCGCTCGGCGGGGAGCACGCACCGGGGGTTTACTCCGGGCGAGGGGGGGCCCACTTCTGTTGCATTTCCGACACGATGCGCGGCAAGCCCATGGCCGTATTTCAGATTGCCCTTTTGACCTTCGCCAGCCTCGTTGCCGGCCTGATCGTCGGCCTGGCCATCGGCCGGCGTCGCGGGGTGGGGACGCAGGTTCAGCTTTTGGAATCCCGGGGGCGGGCGGCGGCGATCGTCGATGCCGCGGTGGACGGGATCGTCACCATCGACGAGCATGGTCGGGTGGAGAGCTTCAACCGGGCGGCCGAGGCCATCTTCGGCTATCGCGCGGACGAGGTGATCGGCTGCAATGTCAAGGTGCTGATGCCCGAGCCCTACCGCTCGGGACACGACCGCTACCTTGCCAATTATCTGGCCACCGGCGAGGCCCGCATCATCGGCATCGGACGCGAGGTGGTCGGGCAGCGTAAGGACGGCAGCACCTTTTCCATGGATCTGGCGGTGGGGGAAAGCCGGGTGTCGGGCCGGCGAATCTTCGCCGGCATCATCCGCGACATCACCGCCCGCAAGCGGGTGGAGGAGGCGCTGCGGGTCAGCGAGGAGCGGTTTCGCGTCCTGGTGGACACCATCCAGGATTACGCCATCACCCTGATCGATGCGCAGGGCGTCGTGATGTCGTGGAATCCGGGGGCCGAGCGGCTCTACGGCTGGACGGCGGAGGAAATGGTCGGGGCGGAATCGTCGCGGTTCTATCCGCTCGAAGCGGTCACGGACGGTCGTCCCGCCCTGGCGCTGGGCGCCGCCGCCACCGATGGCTGCTACCAGGAGGAAGGGTGGCGGCAGCGCAAGGACGGATCGCGGTTCTGGGCCCATGTCACCGTCTGGGCGGTGCGGGGCGACGACGGCGGCCTGCGCGGCTTCGCCCGCATTTCCCGCGACATGACGGCGCAGAAGCGCTACGAGGACGATCTGCGCCAGGCCCGCGACGCCGCCGAGCGCGCCAATGCGGCCAAGACCAAATTCCTGGCCGCGGCCAGCCACGACCTTCGCCAGCCGGTGCAGGCGCTGCTCTTTTTCACCTCGGTGCTGTCGCACAAGCTGCGCGGCCATCCGGCCCAAGGGCTGCTGCGCGATCTCCAGTCCTCGGTGGACGGGCTCAACATCCTGCTGGATTCCCTGCTCGACGTCTCCAAGCTGGATGCCGGGCTGGTTACCCCCAAGGAAACCGATTTCGGCGTTGCCGCCATTCTCGACCGGCTGGCCGGCGAGTTCCAGCCGCTGGCCGCCGACAAGGGCATCGAACTGCGGATGGTGCCGTCCAGCCTGATGATCCGCAGCGATCCCGCCCTGCTGTCGCGGGTGGTGCAGAACCTGGTGGCCAATGCGGTGCGCTATACGACGCGCGGCCGCGTTCTGCTGGGCTGCCGCCGTCACGGTGCCGGCACCCTGCGCATCGAGGTATGGGATACCGGCATCGGCATTCCGCCGGAACGTACCGGCGAAATCTTCGAGGAATTCACCCAGTTGGGCAACCCCGAACGCGACCGCACCCAGGGGTTGGGACTGGGCTTGGCCATCGTCGACCGCCTGACCCGCCTGCTGGGGCACCGGGTCACCCTCCGCTCGGAGGTCGGCAAGGGGTCGGCATTCGTGGTCGAAGTGCCGTTGGCCGGGGTGCCGGCCGCCCGGCCGGGCCGCGCCCGCCGCCCATCGCCGTCCGCCCCGGCGGCCGGCGGCGTGGTGGTGCTGATCGACGACGAGGCGATCGTCCTGCGCGGCCTGTCGCTGGTCCTGGAAGGCTGGGGGTACAAGGTGGTGGCCGCCGCCTCGCTGGACGAGGCCGTGCAGCGCCTGGCCACCCTGCAACAGACGCCCGCCGTCATCCTGGCCGATTACCGCCTGCGCGAAGGCCGTACCGGAACCGAAGCCGTCCGGTCCCTGCGCGAGCTGTTCCGCACCGCCATCCCCAGCATCATCATCACCGGCGACACCGCGCCGGAACGCCTGCGCGAGGCCGAGGCCAGCGGCCTGTCCATCCTGCACAAGCCGATCCAGCCGCCGGCCCTGCGGCGCGCCCTGCGCGAAACCCTGGCGAGCCCGCGGGGCATGCTGCACTGATGGCCGTGCAGCGCTCCCGGACGCTTGCTTTCGCACCCGCACCCCAATATATACACTGGACTCTTTCCCCCAATGTATTGCCGCGAAGGGTCACAATGGCGCGCGTCACGGTCGAAGACTGCATCCTGAAGGTTCCCAACCGGTTCGAGCTGGTTCTGGTGGCGTCGCAGCGCGCCCGCGATATCGCGGCGGGTTCGCGCCTGACGCTGGAGCGCGACAACGACAAGAACCCGGTGGTCGCCCTGCGCGAGATTGCCGAGGACACCTTGGCCCTCGACAACCTACAGCAGGCGCTGGTCCAGGGCCTGCAAAAACATGTCGAGGTGGACGAGCCCGAGGCCGAGGAAATGGAAGCCTTCATGCCCGAGGGCGACCTGGCGTTCGAGAACATCGCCAGCGAGGAAGAGGCCATCGAGGACGGTCTTTCGGTCACCGAGGAAGGCGTCGATTTCGACGTCGAGGGCGGCGCGCTGTCTGACGGCGAGGAATGACCGGCCGGGGACGGTCCATGACGACGGCCTCGGCGCCGCCGGGCCGTCCCCTGCATCCGGGCGCCGGGACGCCCCGTGAGCGGCGCGTGGTGCGCCAGGGAGGGCGGCCATGGCGATGATGCGCCAGTTCGAACTGGTCGAGCGCGTCAAGTCCTACGATCCCGGGGCGGACGAGGACGCCATCAACCGCGCCTACGTCTTCGCCATGAAGATGCACGGCTCGCAGAAGCGGGCCTCGGGCGATCCCTACTTCTCCCATCCCATCGAGGTGGCGGGCTTCCTCACCAAGTACCGCCTGGACTGCGCCTCGATCATCACCGCGCTGCTGCACGACACCATCGAGGACACCCCGGCCACCCAGGCCGACATCGAGCGGCTGTTCGGCGCCGAGATCGCCCGCCTGGTGGATGGCGTCACCAAGCTGAACCGTATCGAATTGCAGTCGGACCACGCCAAGCAGGCGGAAAACCTGCGCAAGCTGGTCCTGGCGATGAGCGAGGACATCCGCGTCCTGCTGGTCAAGCTGGCCGACCGCGTGCACAACATGCGCACGCTGCACTACATCGCCAAACCGGAAAAGCGCCGGCGCATCGCGCTGGAAACCATGGAGATCTATGCGCCGCTGGCCGAACGCATCGGCATGCAGGAAATCAAGATGGAGCTGGAGGATCTGGCCTTCGGCGAACTGCATCCCGAGGCCCGCAACTCCATCATCGCCCGGCTGAATTTCCTGCGCGAGCAGGGCGGAGATCTGATCGGCCGAATTCTGGACGAACTGCGCCGTACCCTGGAAGAGGCCGGAATTCAGGCGTCAATATCGGGCCGTGAGAAGACGCCATTCAGCATCTGGCTAAAGATGCAGAAGAAAAACGTCGGATTTGAACAATTATCCGACATTATGGCTTTCCGGGTCGTGGTGGGTAGCATCGAGGACTGCTATCGCACCCTGGGCGTGATTCATTCCAAGTACCCGATGGTGCCCGACCGCTTCAAGGATTACATCTCGACGCCCAAGCCCAACGGCTACCGCAGCCTGCATACCGGCGTGTTCGGGCCGGAACGCCACCGCATCGAGGTGCAGATCCGCAGTTCGGAGATGCACGAGGTGGCGGAACTGGGGGTGGCGGCCCATTGGAAGTACAAGGCGGGCGGCTCGCAGCCGGCCCGCGTCACCGACGGGCGGCAGTACCGCTGGCTGCGCGAACTGCTGGACATCCTGGAACACGCTTCGAATCCCGAGGAGTTCCTGGAGCATACCAAGCTGGAGATGTTCCAGGACCAGGTGTTCTGCTTCACCCCCAAGGGCGACCTGATTTCGTTGCCGTCGGGGGCGACCCCGGTGGATTTCGCCTATGCCGTCCACTCGCAGGTCGGCGATACCTGCGTGGGGGCCAAGGTCAACGGCCGCATCATGCCGCTGCGCACCCGGCTGAACAACGGCGACCAGGTGGAGATCGTCACCTCCAAGGCGCAGACCCCCAATCCCACCTGGGAGCGGTTCGTCGTCACCGGCAAGGCCCGCGCCCGCATCCGCCGCTTCATCCGCACTCAGCAGCGGGCGCAATACGTCGATCTGGGCCGCGCCATCCTGCTGCGCGCCTTCCGGGCCGAAGGCTACGACTTCACCGACAAGGCGGTGGACGGCGTGCTCAAGATCTTCAAGGCCGCCTCGGTGGACGACCTGATCGCCATGGTGGGCGAGGGGACGCTGACCGCCCGCGAAGTGGTCGCCACCGTCTTCCCCGAGTTGAAGACCCGCACCCAACGGCCGGGCGACAACGTGGTGCCCATCGCCCGCAAGCCCAAGGCGACGGCGGAACGGAAGGACAAGGCCTCGGCGGTCCCCATCAAGGGGCTGATCCCCGGCATGGCGGTGCATTTCGCCGGCTGCTGCCATCCACTGCCCGGCGACCGCATCGTCGGCATCGTCACCACCGGCAAGGGGGTGACCATCCACACCATCGATTGCGAGAACCTGGAGCAATACGCCGAGACGCCGGAGCGCTGGCTGGACCTGTCCTGGGACGAAGCCGACGGCAACGCCCATCTGGGCCGCATCGATCTGGTGGTGGCCAACGAGCCCGGCACGCTCGGCTCGGTGACCACGGTGATCGCCAAGAACATGGGCAATATCACCAACCTGAAGATCACCAACCGCACCGTCGAGTTCTTCGAACTGATCATCGACATCGAGGTACGCGACGTGAAGCACCTGACCAACATCATCGCCGCCCTGCGCGCCACCCCCGCCATCAATTCGGTCGAGCGGGCGCGGAACTAGTCCCCGGAGCCTTTGCCATGACCCGTCCGCTTCGCCTCGGCGTGAACATCGACCACGTCGCCACCATCCGCAATGCGCGCGGCGGCCGCCATCCCGACCCGGTGCGCGCCGCCCACCTGGCCGCCGCCGCCGGCGCCGACGGCATCACCGCCCATCTGCGCGAGGATCGCCGCCATATCGCCGACCGCGACATCGAGCGGCTGGCCAACGAAATTCCGCTGCCCTTGAACCTGGAGATGGCCGCTACTCCCGAAATGCTGGCCATTGCGCTGCGCCACCGCCCGCATGCGGCCTGCATCGTGCCCGAGCGCCGCGAGGAGCGCACCACCGAGGGCGGACTCGACGTCGCCGGCCACCTGGACCAGTTACGCCCGCTGGTCGGCCGCCTGGGCGAGGCCGGAATCCGAGTGTCCATGTTCATCGAGGCCGATCCCCGCCAGCTCGACGCCGCGAAAGCCATCGGCGCGCCGGTGGTCGAACTGCATACCGGCGCCTATTGCGATGCCGAGGGGGCGGACCGCGACCGCGAACTGGAACGCATTCTCGCCGCCGCCCGCCACGCCGAGGAGATCGGCCTGGAATGCCATGCCGGCCACGGCCTGACCTTCGACACCGTCAAGCCTATCGCCGCCATCGGTACCATTGCCGAGCTGAATATCGGCCATTTCCTGGTGGGTGAGGCGATCTTCATCGGCTTCGAGGCCGCCATCCGCCGCATGCGCGAGCTGATGGACGAGGGGCGCAAGGGGGCGGCGTGATCCTGGGGCTGGGCAACGACCTCTGCGACATCCGCCGCATCGAGCGCAGCATCGCCCGCTACGGCGACCGCTTCCTCAACCGGGTGTTCACCCCCCTTGAACGCGCCCGCGCCGACGCGCGCCTCGACCGGGTGCGCGCCGCCACCTATGCCAAGCGCTTCGCCGCCAAGGAGGCCTGCGCCAAGGCGCTGGGCACCGGCTTCAGCGACGGCGTGTTCCTGCGCGACATCGGGGTGGTCAACCTGCCGTCGGGCTTGCCGACCCTGGACCTGACCGGCGGCGCCGCCTGCCGTCTGGCCGCCCTGGTCCCCATAGGCATGCGGGCGCGCATCGATCTGACCATGACCGACGAGCACCCGCTGGCCCAGGCGGTGGTGATCATCTCGGCGGTGCCGGCCGTCACATCGTTCTAACCTTGTCGAGGAAGGTATCGACGCGGCCGCTGAGGTCGCCGGCCTGATCCGACAACGAGCCGGCCAGGGTCAGAAGGTCGGCGGCGGACCGGCCGGTCTGCTCGGCGGCGGTTTGGACGCCGCTGATATTCTGCGACACCTCGCGGGTAGCTGCTTCCTGCTCCTGCACGGCGCCGGAAACCGAGGTGCTGATCTCGCTCACCTGGGCGATGACCGCTGCGATCCGGCGGATGGCTTCGGCGGTGGCGCGGCTGGATGTCTGGACCTCGACGACCTTTTGCTCGATCTCCTGGGTGGCCTGGGCGGTCTGGTTGGCCAGGGACTTGACTTCGGAGGCCACCACGGCGAATCCCTTGCCGGCGTCGCCGGCCCTGGCCGCCTCGATGGTGGCGTTCAAGGCCAGAAGGTTGGTCTGGCTGGCAATCGCGGCGATCAGTTGCGACACGGCGCCGATCTTTTCGGCAGCGGCCAGCAGGTCGCTGACCATCTGCTCGGATTTCCGCGCCTCGGACACGGCGCCGGCGGTGATCGCGCTGGCCTGGGTGATCTGCCGGGCGATCTCGTTCACCGAAGCGCCCAGTTCCTCGGCCGCCGCCGAGACGGCCGAAGATTGCTGCGAGGTCTGCTCCGCAGCCGCCGCCAGGGCCTCCGCCGTGGTCTGCATCGTGCCCGACGACAGCACCACCGCTTCGACCGTGCCTTGCACGTCGGACTCGAACGTCTTGGCCAGGGTGGCGTTCTCCTCCTTGCGCCAAGTGATATCGGTGGCGAACTTCACCACCTTGTAGGGTTTGCCGTTCAGGTCGAGGATGGGATTGTAGGCCGCCTCCAGCCAGACCACCCGGCCGCCCTTGGCGATGCGCCTGTACTGCGCCGCCAGGAACTGGCCGGAGCGCAGCTTGTCCCAGAACTGCCGGTACTCGTCGCTGGCACGATGGGCCGGCTCGACGAACTGGCTATGGTGCTTGCCCTTGATCTCCTCCAGGGTGTAGCCCATGACCTTCAGGAAGTTCTGGTTGGCGGTGATGATCGTGCCGTCCATTTCGAACTCGATGATCGCCTGCGACCGGCCGATGGCCTCGACCTTTCCGGCCAGTTCCGCGGCCGCCACCTTCTTGGCGGTGATGTCGGTGGCGATCTTCAGCACGCCCACCGCTTGGCCGCCCGCGTCCAAAATGGGGTTATAGGACGCCTCCAGCCAGATTTCGTTGCCGTTCTTTCCCAACCGCTTGAACTCCGCGGCCTGGTACTCGCCCCGGCGCAGCCTGTCCCAGAACGCCCGATAATCGGCCGATTCACGATAGGCGGGATCGACGAACATGCTGTGGTGCCTGCCTCGGATCTCTTCCAGGGCGTAGCCCATGGTGCGCAGGAAGTTGGCGTTGGCGGTGACGACCGTCCCATCGGGGGTGAATTCGATCATCGCGGCCGAGCGGTCGATGGCAGCTAGGCGGGCGGCGGCTCTTGTTCCAAAGATGGCCATAACCGAGTCCTCCCAAACTAATCCGTGCCGATTTTAGATCGTCTTCGTTTTATCCTGAAATTAGGATGCTTTCATCATACAGTTTGTGTCGCTATCTTGTAGGTTCACATTAAATTTTTTGACATCGCCGCTGGCGGCGGCCGGCTTGCCGCGGCGGCGTCGGGTTGTGCGAAGCGCGGGCGGCGAGTTCCCCATCCGCCCTTGACAGCGCTGCCTTCGGCTGGCTTGATCACCCGCGCCATCCGCCCGGTCCCGGGCGGAATTCCGCGCTATCCTCAGCTAACCACCAGGCGGCGTACTTCATGGCCAGCAGAAAATCCAGCGGTACTTGGGACACCATCAAGACGGTGCTTTACGCCATGTTAATCGCCGGTGCGGTCCGCACCGTGGCTTTCGAGCCGTTCAACATCCCCTCTGGTTCGATGGAGCCGACGCTGCTGGTCGGCGATTACCTGTTCGTCTCGAAATACGCCTACGGCTATTCCCGCTATTCCATGCCCTTCGGCATCGGGCCGTCCTCGACCGGCCGGTTGTTCGGCAAGGAGCCCGAGCGCGGCGACGTGGTGGTGTTCAAGAAGCCGTATGGCAATACGGTGGATTACATCAAGCGGGTGATCGGCCTGCCCGGCGACCACATCCAGATGATCGGCGGCATCCTGCACATCAACGGCAAGCCGGTGGAACGCCAGCGGATCGAAGACTTCGTCGGCCGCGACCGCGACGGCAACATCGTCCGGTCGCCGCAATACATCGAAACGCTGCCCAACGGCCGCAAGCACCACATCGTCGAGTATTACGGCGACAACGGCCCGGCCGACAACACCCCGGAATACGTCGTGCCGCCGGGCCACTATTTCATGATGGGCGACAACCGCGACAATTCCCAGGATTCCCGGTACCTGGACGAGGTCGGCTACGTTCCGGCCGAGAACCTGGTGGGCCGCGCCGAGATCCTGTTCTTCTCGACCAACGGCACGGCACAGCTCTATGAGCCGTGGAAATGGCCCTTCGCCATCCGCTTCGACCGCCTGTTCGAGCGGATTCACTGAGGATGGCGGCATCCGCCGACCTGGAGGCGCGGTTGGGGCATGTGTTCAGCCATCCCGACCTGCTGACCCAGGCGCTGACCCATCCCTCCATCACTCACGGCCGGGCGCCGCGCCGGGCGACGCCCTACGAGCGCCTGGAGTTCCTGGGCGACCGGGTGCTGGGCCTGGCGGTGGCGGAGATGCTGTTCCAGGCCTTTCCGCACGAGCCCGAAGGGGCGCTGGCCCGCCGCCACGCCGCACTGGTGCGCCGCGAAGCCCTGGCCCGCGTTGCCGCCGCCATCGGGCTCGACCAGGTGGTGGTGTTGTCCAAGGGCGAGGCCGATGCCGGCGGGCGGGCCAATCCCGCCCTGCTGGCTGACGCCTGCGAAGCGGTGATCGGCGCCCTGTTCGCCGATGCCGGCTTCGCCGTCGCCCAGCGCTTCGTCCGCCGGCACTGGGAACCGTTGATGGCCGAAGCCGTGGCGCCGCCCAAGGACGCCAAGACCGCCTTGCAGGAATGGGCGCAGGGGCTGGGTAAGCCATTGCCCCAGTATGTGACGGTCGGCGTGGAAGGGCCGCCACACGACCCCGTTTTCCTGGTATCGGTGCAGGTGGCGGGCCTGGAGCCGGCGACCGGCCGGGGTCAATCCAAACGCGGCGCGGAACAGGCCGCCGCCGCCGCCCTGTTGCAGCAGGTAGAGAAATGACGACGCGGTGCGGCTACGTGGCGATCGTCGGCGCGCCCAACGCCGGCAAATCAACCCTGGTTAATGCCCTGGTGGGGACCAAGGTATCCATCGTCTCGCCAAAGGTGCAGACCACCCGGTTCCGTGTGCTCGGCATCCTCATGGCCGACCAGACCCAGGTCATCCTGGTCGACACCCCCGGCATCTTCGCGCCCAAGCGCCGGCTGGAGCGGGCCATGGTCGCCGCCGCCTGGGACGGCGCCGCCGATGCCGATCTGGTCTGCCTGCTGGTCGATGCCCATCACGGCTGGGACGACGACAGCCGCGCCATCTGCACTCGCCTGAAGGAGGCGGGGCGCCAGGCGGTGCTGGTGCTGAACAAGGTGGATCTGGTGCGCAAGGAGCGGCTGCTGGAACTGGCCGCCGCCGTCAACGCCGAGGGCATCTTCACCGACATTTTCATGGTGTCGGCGCTGTCGGGCGACGGTGTGGCCGATCTGGCCGCCTGCTTCGCCGGCCGCCTGCCCGAGGGGCCGTTCCTGTTCCCCGAGGATCAGGTCTCCGACCTGCCGCAGCGCCTGCTGGCCGCCGAAATCACCCGGGAAAAGGCCTTCCTCCAACTCCATCAGGAATTGCCCTACGCCCTGACGGTCGAGACCGAGCAGTGGCAGGAGCGCGACGACGGCTCGGTGCGGGTTGATCAGGTGATCTTCGTCCAGCGCGAAAGCCAGAAGGCCATCGTGGTCGGCAAGGCCGGCCACCAGATCAAGGCGATCGGCGCCGCCGCCCGCGGCGAACTGGAAGCCTTGCTGGAATGTCGCGTCCACCTGTTCCTCCATGTCAAGGTCAAGGAGGACTGGACCGAGAAGCGCGGCTTCTACAGCGGGGTCGGGCTGGATTTCGACGTCTGATCCGGCCGCGGCATGAGTGCGCGCGGCTTCGCCCTTCTCCTGCTCTGGTGCGGGACCCTGCTGCTGGCCGTGGTGGTGGCCATCCGCATCCGGGCCGGTGCGTGGAGCGCCGAGGCCTTCGATGCGGCGCCCGCGGTGCCGCGATGGATCTGGCTGGTTCTCGCCCTTGGTGCCGTCCTGGTCGCCGCCGGTACGGTTGGGCTGGTGCGGACCGTGATCTGACCCGCCTTTCGCCACATGCACCCCGCCTTTCGCCGGACAGGCCCTTGCGGGTGCCGCCGCCAGCCCCTGGCCGGCGGCCCCTGGCCGACGCCTAGGCCCCCCGGGCGATGGACGCCGCGGGGGAACGGCGTCACGCTCGTGAATGTCACCGGATGGAGATGGTGAAAGGCCGGGGTTTGGCGTAGTTCTAAGAAGCCTCGAAAGGGGGGCTTGGTGGGACGGAGGGAAACGATGCGGTTAGCAGACCTGCCTATCGGGATGAAGGTCGGGGTGATCGTCGGCACCATGGGACTGGCCACCGCCGCCGTCGCCGCCGTCGGTTATGCCGGGCTGCACGAGGTGACCGCCGATGCCGCCGCCATCGCCGCGGCGGGGGAATCCGCGGTGCTGAGCGCGCGGCTCAACCGTGACCTGGTGGCCATGAACCGGGCGGAATACCGCATGGCGGCAGCGCCGCAGGAGGTCGACGCCGCCGCGCAGGTGATGGCCGCCGACGCCCGGCGGTTCGAGGAGGGCGTCACCACCCTGGACTCCCGCTTGGCCGGCGCCGATGCCGGGATGATCCGCGATGTCCGCGCGGCCTACGGCGCCTATCGCCAGGGGGTTGAGGCCACCGCCGCGGCGGCCAAGGCGCACCAGGCCGAGTCTTCGGACGCGGCGCGGGCCGCCGTCCTGGCCGCCGTCCATCAATCCCGCCAGCGGGTCGATGCGCTGAACGAAAAGGTGGAGCGGCTGGTGGACGCCATCGACCAGGACGGTGCCGCCCTCACCCGGGCGGCATCGCATCAGTCCGCCTTCCTGATCGGCCTGATGGTCGCGGTGTCCCTGCTCGGCCTTCTGGCGGGGGCCGGCCTGTCGATGGTCATCGCCCGCCTCGGGCTGGTGCGTCCGCTGTTGGCCTCGGTGGCCAACCTGAAGGCCCTGGCCGCCGGCAATCTCGACATCGCCATCGATGGCGTCGACCGCCGCGACGAATTGGGCGAAGTCGGGCGCGCCGCCCAGGTGTTCCGCGACAACGCCCGCCGCGCCGAGGACCTGCGGGCGGCCCGCGAGGCGGACC
>JAKAFA010000265.1 GCA_021818185.1 Pseudomonadota bacterium
TCTGCACCCAGGACCCAGTGTTGCGGGGCCGTTTCTCCGGCTCGCCGGAGAAGGTGGTCAACCTGTTCGGCTTCATCGCCGAGGAAGTGCGCGAGATCCTGAGCGGCCTGGGTGTGCGCTCGCTCAACGAGATCATCGGCCGCACCGACCTGCTGTCCCAGGTCAGCCGCGGCGCCCCCCATCTCGATGACCTGGACTTGAACCCGCTGCTCGCCCAGGCGGATGCCGGCGGCTATGCCCGTTATTGCACCCAGGAGGAGCGCAACGAGGTCCCCGAGACCCTGGACGCCCAGATCATCAAGGACGCCCGGCCGCTGCTGGAAGAGGGCGAGAAGATGCAGCTCGCCTACAACGTCCGCAACGTCCAGCGGGCCGTCGGCACCAAGCTCAGCCACATGATCACCAAACGCTACGGCATGGCCGGCCTGGCCCCCGGCCACGCCACCGTGCGGCTGCGCGGCTCGGCCGGCCAGTCGCTGGGGGCCTTCGCGGTGCAGGGCCTGAAGCTGGAGGTGTTCGGCGACGCCAACGACTATGTCGGCAAGGGCCTGTCGGGCGGCACCATCGTGGTGCGGCCGCCGCTGGCCAGCGGCCTGGCCACCCACCGGAACACCATCATCGGCAACACCGTGCTGTACGGCGCCACCGCCGGCAAGCTGTTCGCCGCCGGCCAGGCCGGCGAGCGCTTCGCCGTGCGCAATTCCGGAGCGCTGGCGGTGATCGAGGGCTGCGGCTCCAACGCCTGCGAATACATGACCGGCGGCACCGCGGTGATCCTGGGCCCGGTGGGCGCCAATTTCGCAGCGGGCATGACCGGCGGCATGGCCTTCGTCTACGACCCCGATGACCTGCTGCCCCAGCAGATCAACCCCGACAGCGTGATCTGGCAGCGGGTGGAAACCGAATATTGGGAGGGCGAGGTGCAGGCGCTGATCCGCGAGCATGTCGCCGAAACCCAGTCGGCCTGGGCCACCTCGATCCTCGACGACTGGAGCCGCCAGGTCGGCCGGTTCTGGCAGGTGGTGCCCAAGGAAATGCTGGCCCGACTGGCCCACCCGGTCACCCGCGCCGCGGTTCAGGCGGCGGAATAGGCGGGGGCGGGGGGCGGCAACCTGCGCCTTGATGTTCGGGGCCAAGGCTGTATCTTCGGCGCAATGGACTTCCCCATGCCGCCGAACCGCTCCCCGCTGACCACCTCCTCGCCGCTCGCCTGGAGCGCCGGCCGGCGGCTGGCGGTGGCGGCCGGGCTGGCGGCCGGCCTGTGGGCGGCGGTCGGCTGGGCCCTGGGGTGGTGGTGACAATGGGCGGCGTCATCGAACTGGACGACCTGACCCTCGGCTACGAGCGGCATCCGGCGGTGCACCACCTGAGCGGCGCCTTCGCCGCGGGCAGCCTGACCGCGGTGGTCGGCCCCAATGGCGGCGGCAAGAGCACCCTGCTCAAGGGCATCATGGGGTTGCTGCGGCCACTGTCCGGGCGGGTGCGCCTGCACGGGCCGGAACGGCGCGACATCGCTTATCTGCCGCAGCAGGTGGAGATGGACAGCGACTTCCCCATCACCGTCCTTGACACCGTCCTGCTCGGCCATTGGCGCCGGGCCGGCTCGTTCGGCCGGTTCGACCGGGCCATGCACGCCGCCGCCATCGACGCCATCGACGCGGTCGGCCTGGCCGGGTTCGAGGGCCGCCTGCTGGGCTCGCTGTCGTCCGGCCAGCGCCAACGCGTCCTGTTCGCCCGCATGGCCGCCGCCGACAGCCCAGTAATCCTGCTGGACGAGCCGTTCACCGCCATCGACGCCCGCACCACCGCCGATCTGCTCGCCCTGGTGCTGCGCTGGCATGAGGAAGGCCGCACCATCATCGCCGTACTGCACGATTTCGACCAGGTGCGCCGCCACTTCCCCGCCACCCTGCTGCTGGCTCGCGAGGCCATCGGCTGGGGCGAGACCGCGGCCGTGCTGACCGAGGCCAACCTGGAGCGCATGCAGCGCATGGGCGAGGCCTGGGACCAAGCGGCGGAGATCTGCGGCCGGGGCGCGGCATGAGCGTGGCCCTCGACCCCGCCGCCTGGCTGATCGAGCCCTTCGCCGCCTTCGGCTTCATGCGCCGCGCCCTGGTGGCCTGCCTGGCGTTGGCCCTGGGCTCGGGGCCGGTGGGCGTGTTCCTGGTACTGCGCCGGATGAGCCTGATCGGCGACACCATGGCCCATGCCGTGCTGCCCGGCGCGGCGGTCGGCTTCCTGGTGGCCGGCCTGTCCCTGCCGGCCATGAGCCTGGGCGGGCTGGTGGCCGGGCTGGTGGTGGCGCTGCTGTCCGGCCTGGTGACCCGCTTCACCCGCGTGAAGGAGGATGCCAGCTTCGCCGCCTTCTTCCTGATTTCGCTGGCGGCGGGCGTGATGATCGTGTCGTTGAAGGGCAACAACGTCGATCTGATGCACGTGCTGTTCGGCTCGATCCTGGCGGTGGACGACACTTCGCTGCTGCTGGTGGCCGGCATCGCCACCATCAGCCTGCTCACCTTCGCGCTGATCTACCGGCCGCTGGTGGTCGAATGCTTCGACCCGGTGTTCTCGCGGGCCGTCGGCGGACCGGGCACCACCGTCCATCTGGTGTTCCTGGTCCTGGTGGTACTCAACATGGTCGCCGGTTTCCAGGCGCTCGGCACCCTGATGGCGGTTGGGCTGATGATGCTGCCGGCGGTGGCGGCGCGCTTCTGGGCGCGTGACGTGTGGTCGCTGGCCGCGGTGGCGGTGGCGATGGCCATGGCCTCCGGCCTGCTGGGCCTGGCCTGGTCCTATCACGCCGACCTGCCCTCGGGCCCGGCCATCGTGCTGACGGCGGGGGGGTTCTACCTGCTGTCGCTGCTGGTCGGCCGGCGGGACAGCCTGGCGGCCCGATTGCTGCGCCGCCGCCGGCACCTGGAAGGTTAGACGCGTCAGATCCCGCGCGACGGCTGGCCGCCGGAGCGGTCGTCCAGCCGGGCGCCGTCGAACCGGTCCAGGGCGTTGGCGCGGATCACCGCCCGCACGTCATCCACGTAGTCGCGGCCCAGTTCGGAATAGGCGGTGAGCGTGCGGGCCAGCGCCAGGCCCTCCGGCCTGCCGCCCTGCCCCCGCGCCTGAGCCCGCGCCCGCCGGAAGGCGCGATAGGCCCGGTGGGTGTCGAGGTTGTGAACGTAGGAGCGCACCGCGTCCAGCAGGGTGCCGAACCGCGCCTGTCCCACCACCTCGCCACCGTCCTCCAGGTTCTGGCCGAACAGATTGTTGCCGCGGCGGGCCAGATGCGAGGTGCCCCAGCCGGTTTCCAAGGCGGCCTGCGCCAGAGCCAGCGATGGCGGAACCACGTCGACCCGCTTCAGCAATTCGGCCAGTTGGCGGGGACCGGGCGGGACCTCGTAGCGGACAGCCAGCCCCTCCAGCCAGGCGGTCTGGCTCGCCTCCAGGGGTTTGCCCTGCCGTTTCAGCGCGACCAATCCCTCCAGCCGCCGGCGCTCGGCCGCCACCTGCTCGTCGGCAATCAGCACCAGGGGCAACATCAGACGCAGGAACACATCCTTGCGGGTTTCGGGAGCCGGCAGCCGGTCGAGGTCGGCGGGAATGGCGGCCACCACCAGGCGCGGCACGGCGGCACCGCCGTTCGCCACGTCGTCGAGGCGATAGCCGAAGCGGCGGAAGGCCGCGTCCAGCCGCCGGGCGCTGCCGGAATCGACCGCCGTCAGGGTGCGGGAGGCCGCCGACGCCGACGCTGGCATCGACGCCGGCATCGATGACCGCGATCCCAGCCACGGCACGACTCCGCTTGCCGCCAGGCCGCACTGGGCCAGCACGGCGGCCACCAGCACGGCCAGGGAGAAGGGGGTATGAAGGCGTCTACGCACCGCGTTGCACCGCAATAACAGCAGGATCGATACCCCTTGTGCGCCAAATCGCCGAGTGGCGCAACCGTCAATGCCGGACCGAGCGGTAGGGGCGGTCGCCCTATTCCATTCCGGCATCATCTTAATTCATTAAATTCATTTGAAGAATATTATAGTCCCGGCTTACTATCCGCGCCAAGTCCAAAGACCTGGAAGGCATCTTCAATGTCATGGAGAATGAAATGAGCAACCCTCTGGTCAACATTCTTTTTGGAAGCAGCAAAACCGGACTGCGTGCCAAGCTGCGGAGGCACAACATTCGCCCCGACGTCGTCGTTCCCGGCAACATCGCCATCGACATGGGCCAGGAAACGATCTTCAACATCGCGCGGGAGGTCGGCGTCGGCCTTGCCGAGATCGCGAGCGTCTCGGTCTACAATGCCGGTGAACCGGGGTTCATGGACAACTACATCCTGTCCATCCGCACCACCAATTACGCCCATCCTCGGCTGGACTGGCCGCTCTCGACGGTGCGGGACGAGGCCGATCAGGCCGCCCTCATCATCGGCGACGTCGTTTCCGGCGCCTTCCCGCCCTCGGCCGTCGACGCGCTTCCGGCCAACGTCAAGGCGCTGACCCGCAACCTGGCCGGCGCCGGCCGCTGACGGCGACACGGCGACCACGGGCTCAGGCGCCATCCCGGCCGGGCGCGAACCGGCCACCGGTTGGCGCCCCCGCGGTCTCGCGATGGCGGACGCCGTCTCGGCTACGCGTCCGCGCCGGACGGTGCCGCCTCCAGCACGTCCCGCACCAATGCGAGATAGGCCGCGGCGGCGGGCGCCAGCCCGGCCTCGCGCCGCCAG
>JAKAFA010000266.1 GCA_021818185.1 Pseudomonadota bacterium
CGTCGGCATGATCGACGAAATCGCCTTCCAGACCAACCTGCTGGCCCTGAACGCCGCCGTCGAGGCGGCCCGGGCCGGCGACGCCGGCAAGGGCTTCGCCGTGGTGGCGCAGGAGGTGCGCAACCTGGCCCAGCGCTCGGCCCAGGCCTCGAAGGAGATCAAGGGGCTGATCGGCCAAAGCACGACCGAAGTGAAGGGCGGCGCCGAACTGGTCAAGAATGCCGGCACCACCCTTGAAGAGATCCTGGGCGCGGTGAACCGGGTGGCCGATATCGTGGGGGAGATCACCGCCGCCAGCCAGGAACAGGCCTCGGGCATCGAACAGGTCAATGCCGCCGTGACCGAAATGGACGGGATGACCCAGAAGAACGCGGCGCTGGTGGACGAATCCAGCGCCGCCGCCCAGTCGTTGCAGCATTCGGCGACGGCCTTGCAGGAACAGATGACGTTCTTCCTGCTGGACGCCACCAATTCCAACAGCCTGCCGCGCCAGGCCGCCCTGGTGCTCAGCACCAAGATCGACCACGTCAACTTCCTGAAGAACATCCGCAATGCGGTGGCCGGCAGGAACACCCTGACCACCGACCAGTTGTCCACCCACCACGGCTGCCGCCTGGGCAAATGGTACGACGCCGTGACCGAGGGCGTGGTCAAGGCTAGCCAGTGGTTTCCCGCCCTGGCCGACCCGCACAAGCGGGTGCATCAGCACGGGCGGGAAGCGCTGGCCCGCCACGCGGCGGGCGACCGCGAGGGCTGTGTCGCCGAACTGGCGGCACTGGACAAGGCCTCGCAGGAGGTGCTGGACATCCTCGACCATCTGGCCGCCGACATCCGCAAGGGCGGCGTCGCCGGCTTCGCCCCGAAGGCGGGATGAACTGGCAGCATAGGCGGGATCGGTGTATCCCCTTGGGGAGCGCGGTGCCGATGCGGCGCCCTTGGGGGCGAAGGGCTGTGAATACCAGCTGCACCGGCCGCAAGCCACCCTCGGGGCCGCGCACCCGCCAAGATTCCACCATTTAGATGAAAGAAACCTGAAGTGCTGAGGTGGGGCGGCACTCGACCGAACCCCCCGGTGTTTCCTTCCCGGGAGCGATCGACCGCTAGGCCACCCGTGGCGACCTAGCGGCGTTTATTGCTTTTCTTGGTGTTTCCTCGATCAGGTGACCGGAACATATCATAGGCCCCACCCTCGATCAACCGGCTCGTTCGCTGCTGCCGCAGTTATGCATATTGTGCATTGCGGTATGCAGATCGGTGCCTTTTCCTTCGGCATAAAAGCGTCATATGGTGCGCGTGCCTAGCGTTAAGGCGCTAGCATTCTTGGACGTTTCCTCCCTGAACTTGAGCCCCGGCCTCGTGCCGGGGCTTTTTTTCTGGGGACCGCCCATCAGGAAGAGCACGGCGGCGCCTCGCACCGGAAGCCGAGGGCCAGGCAGGTGATGTCGTCTGCCTGGGGCCGCGCGGCGGCAAAGTCGTCCACCGCCCGCACCACCCGTTGCACCGTCTCGGCCATGTCCGCGCCGGCGCAGCCATGCAACACCTGCTCCAGGCGTCCCTCGCCGAACAATTCGGTAGCCGGCGACACCGCCTCGGTCACCCCATCGGTGTAAAGAAACAGCAGATCGCCCGGCGACAGCAGGATGGACCCCACGACATAATCCAGCCCGTCGACCACGCCCAGCGCCATCCCATGATCTCCCGCCAGCGCCTCGACCCGGCCGTCCCGGCGCACCACATAGGGCGGATTGTGGCCGCCATTGGCGAAGGCCACCCGCCCGCTGGCGGGGTCGAGGATGCCGTAGAACACCGTGACGAAGGTGCCGTCCTCGATGTTGCTGGCGCACAGCAGGTCGTTGGCCTGGGCCAGGCAGGCGCCCGCGTCCTCGGACAGGCGGGCGGCCGAGCGGATGACCGTGCGGGCCATCGCCATGAACATGGCCGCCGCCATCCCCTTGCCGGAAACGTCGGCGATGACGAACCCCAGCCGCCCGTCCCCCAGTTCGAAGAAGTCGTAGAAATCGCCGCCGACGTCATAGGCCGGCCGCATCAGCGCCGACAGGCGGTAATCGGGCGTCGCCGGAAACTGGTGCGGCAGGATCGACTGCTGCAAGCGGCTGGCGGCGCCCAGGTCCTCGCTGAGACGGGCCAGGGTGTCGCGGGCCTGCTGGGCCCGGCGGAAATTCTCCATGGTCCCGGCCAGCCGGCCGATCTCGTCGCGGCGCGAGCGGGTGACCAGCGGGACCGAGGTGTCACCCCGCGACAGCGCGTTCAGCACCCGGATCACCGCGTTGAGCGGCGCGAAGCTGCGCCGCATGTACCAATGCAGGAAGGCGAGGAACAGCAGGCCGCCGCAAATCATCGCTCCCAGCGTCAGCGCCGAGAACAGCGCCGCCCGCCGGCTGTCGCGGGTGACGTCGCGCACCGTGGTCAGCCGGCCGGCCGGCCGGCCCCAGGCATCGTACAGGTTCAGCCAGGTGACCAGGAACACCTTGCCGTTCCCATCGTAGGTGCGGGTGCCGCTGTCGGCACCGCCCCGCAGGTCCGGTATGGGCAGCACCGTGCGGGTGGAGGCCGACAGCAACTTGCCCGACCGGTCGATCAGGAAGGCGGCGGACGAGGTGGTCGACGCCACCCGGCTGACCATCGGCCCGACATCCAGCAACAGCGCAAACACGCCCAATTGCTTGCTGCCGGTGGCCATCGGCGTGATCACCGCCAGCGCCACCCCTCCCCGGCCGTTGGACACCAGGCCGCGCATCACGATGCCACGCCGGAGCACCTCGGCGATCCGGTCAGGCCCGAGGAAGGGCCGGTCCGCCTTGACACTGGAATACAGCAGCCCGCCGTCGGGCTCGACCATCTCGATACTGGCCGGAAAGTGCGCCGCATGCATGCGCAGCTGAACCTCGGCCAGGGCGCGCCCCAGTCCCGGCTGGTCGCCATCGGCGAAGGCACGGGTGACCTCGCGGCTCTCGACCACCTGGACGGCATAGCCTTCCAGCCGCTCCAGGGTGGCGTCGCGCATCCCCGACCAGGCGTTTCCGTCGCCCGCCACCAGGGCGGCACGATAGTATTCGTCGGCCCGGTTTTCGCGCAGCCTCCCCTCGCTCAGCAGCAGCAGGGCGGCGACGATACTGACCAAACTGACCATCAGCGTGATGCGGGTGCGCAGAAGTACGGTCATGGCCGCCCCGATGGCAGATAGGCCGGCCGAACCGGCGGCGGATGGCGGCGGCCGGACGGCCGGCCCAAAGGTTCGCCCGTCACGGCAGCACCTCCGCGTAGCCGAACATCGCCACCGGAGGATAGAAGCCCAGCTGCCGCGCGACCCGCATCTGCACGATCAGGGAGAAGCGCGACAGGCGCTCGATCGGCACCTCGCCCGGCGGGCGGCCTTTCAACACCTCTTCCGCCTTCCGGCCGGCGAGGCGGCCGACGGCGCTGTAATGGGCCACCAGCCCGAACAGGGCGTCGGCGTCGCGCAACGGTGGCTCGGTGGAGGAAAAGGTGGGCAGGTGGCGGCGCAGGGCTTCACGCGTGATCACTTCGGCGTGGGCGCCGACGAAACTGTCGGGCGGGAGGAAGAGAAACTGCGGCTCACGCAGGCTGACGCGGGCGATCAGGTTCGGCAGGTCGTCGACGCGCGGCCGGCCGTCGGCATCAAGCGGAACCGCCTCCTCGATCAGCGTGAACCGCTCCCGTTCCGCCTGGTCGCGCAACGACTGCACGGTGGCGATGGAATTCGCCTCGATCGGATTGTAGACCACCGCCAGCCGCTCGAACCGGCGATAAGCCTGAATGGCGCGGACCTGAAGGTCGATCGGCACCGTGTGGCTGGTGCCGGTGATGTTGCGGTGGGACAGATTGTCCGGCCCGGCCAGCCCGGCCTTGTGCGGCCACGAAACCACGGTAAAGACGATGGGGATGTCGCGCAGCAGCTTGGCGACCTCCACCGTCACCGTCGTCCCCCAGGTGTAGACCAGGTCGACCTTGAGCCCGCGCGCCTCTTCGACGAAGGCGGGGATGCGCTCGGCCTGCTGGTCGGCATCGCGCACGATGTACTCCACCTTCAGCCCGGACGCGTGCAACTGGGCGCGGAATCCCTGCTCGGCCCCCGTCTCGCCCCGCCATAGGATC
This sequence comes from Pseudomonadota bacterium, assembly GCA_021818185.1. GTDB lineage: Bacteria > Pseudomonadota > Alphaproteobacteria > Rhodospirillales > Magnetospirillaceae > JAKAFA01. Next base: position 4,138 of record JAKAFA010000266.1, read on the forward strand.
ATGAAGATGCGGTAGGTACGGCCATCCTCGCCCGCCCACGCGGGGATCGCAGCGGCACCCGGCAGAGCCAACAGCGCGGTCAGCAGGCGGCGGCGCAGCCAGGTCATGCCGGCGCCTCCCCGTCCGCCTCGACCAGATCGTCCTCGGGCCGCACGCCCAGGATCAGGAACGCGGCGCTGAACACCACGGAACACAGGAAGCCGCCCGCGCCCAGCCAGGCCATGGCGTTCACCGGCCCCGCCACCATGGTCAGCCCCCCCGCCGCCAGGACGCCGAGCCCGCCGGCCAGCCGCTCGGTCAGCTGGTGCAGGCGGATCACCGCCATGGTGCCGTGGGCCTCGATCTCGTCGCGGCATACCTGGGTGACCAGCGTGACCAGCGACACCAGGTTCATGACCTGGCCGACGCCCAACCCCGCGATGGCCAACAGCACCATGCCCTGGCTTTCAGCCCTGGTGCTGGGTTTAATGACGGCCATCAGCCCATGTCCGCTGGCGACAAACATCACCGCAGTTGGTTTTATCAGCAAAGATATTGAGAACCGCAACCGG
>JAKAFA010000035.1 GCA_021818185.1 Pseudomonadota bacterium
GGCCGCGGAGCAGCTGCCCCAAGGCTTCGGCTTCGAGTGGACGGAACTGTCGTTGCAGGAGATCCTGGCCGGCAACCACGGGCTGGTGGTGTTCGCCGCCTCGGTGCTGTTCGTGTTCCTGGTGCTTGCCGCCCAGTACGAAAGCTGGTCGCTGCCGCTGGCCGTCGTGCTGATCGTGCCCATGTGCCTGCTGGCCGCGGTCACCGGTCTGACCGTCGCCGGCATGCCCATCAACATCCTGGCCCAGATCGGGTTCGTGGTGCTGATCGGCCTCGCCGCCAAGAACGCCATCCTGATTGTCGAGTTCGCCCGTCAGGCCGAGGCCGAGGGCCAGGGGCAGGTCGATGCTGCGGTGCACGCGGCTCGCACCCGCCTGCGCCCGATCCTGATGACTTCCTTTGCCTTCGTGCTGGGCGTGCTGCCTCTGGTGGTCGGCTCGGGGGCGGGGGCCGAGATGCGCCGGTCGCTGGGCGTTGCGGTGTTCTCGGGCATGCTGGGCGTCACCGGTTTCGGGCTGGTGTTCACCCCGGTCTTCTACGTCGTGGTGCGCAAGGCGGTGGCGCGTTTCGGCCACAAGCGGCGTCACTAACTTTGGTCAAGGGGCGAAGTGCATACCTGCACTGCACAAAATCAGGGTGGAAGGCGGCGCCGGCCGACATTATCTGTTTTGCATGACTTGTTGCTGCGCCTGCTCACGCCCCATCCTGCTGTCCGCCGCCGAACGCGCCATGCTCGCGGCGGCATCCCGTGCGGCCTCCGGGGTCGAGGTGACCGAGCCCGCCGGGCGGGCGGTGGCCCGCGTCCTGGTCCGCATGGGTTACTTGGTGCGCCAAGGCCGTGGCCTGTACGCGCTGACTGACCACGGCCGGCAGCGGCTGGCGGAGATTTCCCCCGATTGGGCATCCATCGCCGCCTGACGCCCGCCTATCCCGGGGGTGCTTCCCATGAGTGTGGCCGAGCCCCCCTATCCCGTCGAAACCCGGCCGGTCGAATTCCGGGTGGAAGCCCTCTGCAAGGCCTTTGACGGCCGACCGGTGCTCTCCGGCATCGACCTGGAATTGCGCCGCGGCAGCTTCGTCGCCCTGGTGGGCGGATCGGGCTGCGGCAAGACGGTGTTGCTCAACCATATCCTGGGCCTGATGGCCCCCGACAGCGGGCGCGTCCTGGTCGCCTGCGGTGCCGGGCGGGAGGCGCCGCTGGCCGATCTCGCCGGTCTCAGCCCGGCGGCGCGCCAGGCGGTGTACTCCCGCTGGGGCGTGGTGTTCCAGCGCAACGCCCTGTTTTCCGGCAGTGTGGACGACAATCTCCGCCTGGGCCTGCGCGAGGTGCGCGGCCTGGACGACTGGCGGGCCGGACGGGTGGCGGCGCGGGTCCTGGCGGCGGTGGCGCTGCCCACGGACGAGGATTTCCTGGCCACGCCGGTGCATCGCCTGTCGGGCGGTATGGCCAAGCGGCTGGCGGTGGCCCGCGCCCTGGCCCTGGACCCGGTCTGCCTGGTCTACGACGAGCCGACCACCGGCTTGGACCCGGTGACCGCCGCCCAGATCCAGGACCTGCTGCTGGCCGCCCATCTGGCCCGCCGCCCCGATGGCCAGCGCCGGACCACCGTGGTGGTGACCCACGACAAGGATCTGCTGGCCCGCTTGCAGCCCCGCGTCGTCATGCTGCACGAGGGGCGGGTCTTCTACGACGGCCCTTTCGCCGCGTTTCGCGCCGCGCCCTCGCCGATCATCCGGCCCTATTTCGAACGGATGCCGGCCCTTCAGGGCGGTGCTGCGGCCGATTAGGCCCAGGGCGCGAAATTATCGCGCCGGGGCTTTCTGCGCCACGTGCCGGCGGCCCATCTCCCGCAGATTGACGGTCAGGTTGTGGATCAGCTCGCGGATCAGCGGATCGCATTTGGCGATGCGGCTTGACAGCATCTCGGTGTTGATCAGAACCAATACGCAATCGGTGCGGGCGCGGGCCGCCGCCATGCGCGGGGAATCGTCGATCAGCGCCATCTCGCCGAATAGCCGGCCGGGCCCCAGCACCGCCAGCCGCTCTGCTTTACCGTCCGGCCGGTTCTTCAGGATTTCCACTTCGCCCTTCTGGATCAGGTAAGCCCAGTTGGCTTCCTCGCCTTCGGCGAACACTTCATCGCCGGCGTAGAAGACAAGCCTGTCGTAGACCTTGGGCGACATGGGCCGGGCTCCCGCACAGCATAGACCCCTCAAGCATACATTGGGGCGGCGGCTGGACGCAAACTGGCGCCGATGCTCGACAGGCGGCGGCCATTGTTACATTCTTCGGCAGGGGTGGCGGCGCGGCGGAGCGTTCCGATGGCTGGCGGACCGGCATTGTTCGAGCGGAATCTGGCCTTGGCCGAGGCGGGCGATCCGGCGGCCCAGCTCAACCTCGGCAATATGTTCCGTCTGGGCTACCAGGTGCGGCGCGATCCCGGGCAGGCGGCGAAATGGCTGGCTTTGGCGGCCGGCAACGGCGTGGCCGAGGCGGCCGAGCTGCTGCGCCAGATGGGGATCGAGCCTCCGCCGCCGGCCCAGCCCGAGCCCGCGGCCGAGCCCGATTCCCTCTATGGCGCCCCCCCGCCCCCCGATCCCGCCGCCTTGCGCCGGGCGGCGGAAGACGGGTTGGCGGCGGCGCAGGTGGCGCTGGGCAACGCGTTGCGCGAAGGCGCCGGCATGGCCGCCGATCCCGCCGAAGCGGTGCGCTGGTACCGGCGGGCGGCAGAGCAGGGCGACGCCGACGGGCAGTACGCGCTGGCGGTGATGTATGATCGCGGCCTGGGGGTGCCGCAGGACCTCGCCGAGGCCAAGGCCTGGTACCACAAGGCGGCGCAGCAGGGCGATTCCGCCGCCCAGTTCAACCTGGGCAACATGATTCGCCAGGGCCGCGGCGGGACCCCCAATCCGGAAGTGGCCTCCAGGTGGTTCCGCAAGGCGGCGGCCCAGGGCGAGGCGGCCGCCCTGTTCGCCTTGGGAACCATGTGCGAGACCGGCAGCGGCATGCCCCGCGACGAGGCGCAGGCGGTGGAGAACTACCGTCGGGCGGCGGAACGGGGCGATGCCGACGCGCAGTACAACCTGGCCAACATGCTGCGTCAGGGCCGCGGCTGCGAAGCCGATCCGGCCGAGTCTGTCAGCCTGTACTATCGCGCCGCCCGGCAAGGGGTGGTGCCCGCCCAACTGAATTATGCCCTGATGCTGGCGGCGGGATGGGGGGGGCCGTGCGACCCCGCCGCCGCCGCCCATTGGATGCGCCGGGCGGCGGCGGCCGGCGACGCCCGTGCCCGATACCTGCTGGGGGTGATGCTGGCCGAGGGGCGCGGCGTTCCCGCCGACGGCGTGGAGGCCCATGCCTGGCTGAGCCTGGCCGCCGCGTCGGGCGTGGCCGAGGTGGAGCGGGTGGCGGCGCCCGCCCTGGCGGCGGTGGCCGCCCGCCTGGATTCCGCCGGCCTGGCGGCGGCCGAACGCCGGCGACAGGAATGCGCCGGAGGCCGGCCATGACCGGCAAATCCACCACGTTCGAAGTCCAGGTCCTCCAGGACAAGCGCTGGGTGCTGGCCGAGGTGGCCGGCGACGAAGCCAATGCCGTGGCGTTCGCCGACAACCTGTTGCAGAAGGGCAACCATCAGGCGGTGCGCGTGGTGCGCGACTTCCGCCGCATGGACGGCCTGCACAGCGAAACCGTCATCCACGAGAAGTCCGCCGACGACCGCAAGAAGGGCGACCTGTCGGTGGTGCCGGTGGCCGAGGCGCCCATGTGCCGTGGCCCCGCCGACTTCTACGGCCTATCGTCGCGCCAGGTGATCGGGCGGATCTTCCGCCGCTATCTCGACGAATTCACCCTGACACCGACCGAGCTGCTGCACAACGCCAGGGAGATGAAGCGGCTGGCCGACAAGGACCGCCTGCTGTTTTCGGCGGTGGATTGCGTCTCGACGCTCCAGGCCCAGGCCAGCGGCGAGGACGGCAAGGCGCGGCGCGATTTTCTGCATCGGGCCTGGGACGAGGCGGTGGCCCGCGCCCGCAAGGCGGAACCCGACAAGCCGCCGGCCGCCACCACGCCGCTGGCCGAACTGGTGGCGGCGGCTGGCGGCGAGGACGAGGAACGCGCCTATCGCTGCCGCGTCCTGATGGCGCTTTGCCTGCTGGAAACCCGCAGTTGGGCCGGCAAGCTGGACCGGGCATTGGCCTGGGCAACGGAAGAGGGGGCGGCGGCCGAACAGGAGGTCGCGGGGGAGGGCGCACCGGCCCGGATGGCGCTGGTGGACGGCGTCATTGCCGACCTGCTGATGTCGGCGCAGCTGATCCAGGACCTGATGGGCTTCCAGCTCAATCTGGGGACCGCGCTTTGCCATATGTGCGATCTGGCGGCCGGGCAGGCCGAGCCCGCCCGTTTTGCCCCCGAGGCGTTCGGAGCGCTGAACCGGCTGCTGGCCGGCCGCGTCCTGCCGCAGGCGCGCGAGATTCTGCTGGCCCGGGTCATTCGGGAACTGCGTGGCGCCAATCCGCTGTCGCGCAACGAGCCGGGGCGGGAATTCGAGATGTTCACGCAACTGCTCGACCGGCTGATTCCCTACACCGGCATGGTCGGCGGCCCGGCTGCGGCTGAAGCGGTGGCGCAACGCCACATGCGCCTGCACAATGTCGGCGGGGCCACCGGCCACGCCCAGGCCGTGGGCGGCATGGCACGGGTACTGGGCGATTGTTGCCGCCAGACCCATTACCTGTTGGCCCTGGCCGCCTCGTCGCTGTCGCCGGCGGTGGGGACCATGGCCATCGAGGCGCTGGCTCAGGTCGGCGCCACCGCCACCGGCATCGATGCCTGGGCCCCCCGGCGCCTCAGCCCGCGCGACCGCATGGCCGCCCTGGCGGCCTGCAACCGGGCGATCACCGCCGCCGCCGTCCTGCCCGAGGGCCTGCGCGCCGACCTCGCCAACCTGACCGATCTGGTGATGGTGCGCTACCTGGAGGATGAGGCGGTGATCGAGAAGATCGACAGACCCGACGATGCCCTGGCTTTGCGCGCCATCCGGCTGGTGAAGTTCTGCGGCTCGGGCGTGCTGATCCCGGGCCAGTCCCTCGACCGCGCCCGCCGCCGGGTGATCGACCATCTGCGCCAGCCGCAATTCGAGGAGAAATTCCTGGCCAGCGCCGGCGACCCGGCCCAGGGCGAACGCCAATTGCGCGAGTTTCACCGCCTGCTGGTGGAAAGCGGCTTCCGATGAGCCCCATCCTTCCCGGCGAGAAGGTGGCGGGGGTGGTCCTGGCCGGCGGGCGGGCCCGCCGCATGGGGGGCGGCGACAAGATGCTGATGGCGGCCGGCGGGCGCAGCCTGCTGGCCCATGTGGTGGCACGGGCGCGGCCGCAGACCGCCGCCCTGCTGCTCAGCGCCAACGGTGACCCGTCCCGGTTCGCCGCCTTCGGCTTGCCGGTGGTGGCCGACGGGGTGGCGGGCGGGGCAGCGGGGCAGGGGGGGCCGCTGGCCGGCATCCTGGCCGGCATGGAGTGGGTGCGGGACAGCTGGCCGCAGATTCGCTGGCTGGCCGGCTTCGCCGCCGATACGCCGCTGTTGCCCGTCGATCTGGTGCCGCGACTGGCTGCGGCCGTCGCCGAATCCGGTGCCGATCTCGGCTGCGCCGCCTCGGGCGGGGTGCGCCATCACATCTTCGGCCTGTGGCCGGTGCGGCTGGCCGACGCGCTCCGCCGCGCCCTGGTCGAGGAAGACCTGCGCCGGGTGGGGGCCTGGATGGCCCGTTACCGCGTCGCCGAGGCGGAGTGGCCCGGCGGGGCGGCCGACCCTTTCCTCAACGTCAACACCGCGGCCGACCTCGACGAGCTGCGCCGGCGGCTGGACGAGCCGGGCTGATTACCGACCCGGTCGCATCGCGGCGGCGGTGATCGACGGCGGGTGCGGCCACGAGGTGAAGGGGTGGCGCGACAGGTAGGAGTTGTGGAACTGGCTTGCGCCGGTGACCTCCGGCCCGACCCAGGCCGGCAGGCGCACCGAACGCTCGGCATGGTCCAACTCGATCTCGGCCAGCACCAGCCCGTGGTTGGGGCCGGCGAACTCGTCCACCGTCCAGGCGATGCCGTCCACCGCCACGTCGTGGCGGACCTTTTCGACCATCTGGCGATGGCAGGCGGTGGCGATGAGGAATTCGGCGTGATCGCAGGGGATTTCGTATTCCAGTTCCACCCGCGAGATCCCCTGGTGCGGGGTCTTGATGGTGAGAAAGGCCTGGTCGCCAACCCGGCGCACCCGCACCGTCACGCCGTCGGTCGAGGTGATGTAGCCCTGGCGGATGCGCCGGGCGGCGCGCGCACTGCCCCGCCACGCGTCGCTCGTCACCAGGAAGCGACGCTCGCACTCGATGGGGATGGCCATGGTCCCTCGCCGGGAAGATCTCGGTGACGGGATCCTAACGAAATTCGCCGCCCATGTGTCTACATCCTTTCGCATGCCTCGACCTTCGGGCTATGCGTTTCGCGGCGGCGGCCGGCCCTATCCCCGATGGCGGAGCCAGACCAGAAGGCCGAGCAGAAGGATGGCGACGGCCTGGGCGGCGACGCGCAGATGCAGAAGGCGGGTGGCGTGGCGCTCGTACCACGGCCCGCCCCGGATGAAGGCGGCGATGCCGGTGACCAGCACCGCCACCACCACGGCCATCGCCAGGCCGAGCAGGAGGGGCAGGATTGGGGTGGAATGGCCGCCCATCGCAGAATGCGTCCTGCCCCGCCGCTCAGGCGGCCCCCATGCTGTCGCGGGCCTTGGCGATGGCCTGCTGCAACACCTGCTCCCTGAGCGCGATGGTCGGTTCGTTGAACAACACGTTCTTCAGCCAGTCGAAGGCCAGCAGCAGCAGGGCCTCGTCGTCGGTGCGGACGATTTCCACCGCGTCGGGGGCGATGTCGTAGGTCTCCAGGAAACGGGTTTCGAACACGAAGCGGCGGAAGGCATCGACGTCGGTGGTGGCCATGAAGAACATTTTCTTGGTGCGTGGATCGGGGGCTTTGCCCATCGGTCCGCCCAGCACCTTCCACGACGCCATCTTCATCAGGATGTCGATCCAGCCGCGGTTGACCCGCTCGTCGTCCTCGACCCGCTGCTCGGCGCGGAACTGGCCGACATTCTGGGTCTTGGCGTCGCAATGGCCCTGGCAATGCACTTCCTTGACCAGGAAGAAGAAGTCGTCCTTGCCCTCCATGTCCTTCATCTTCATCGACACCATGCCCAGCGGATAGTAGCGGCAGGTGGCGGGACGGTCCTCGTAGACGGTGCAGCCTTCGGGGGCGTTGAACGGGCAGGCGCCGCGCCCGTCCTCACCGCCCGAGCGCAGCTTGGCGATGGGCAGGTCGGCCTTGTCGTGGATGGCCGGCACCGTGTACTCGACCAGGAATTCGGCCGGGCGGATCCCCAGCCGGCGCGACAGGCGCAGGATGTCGAAGGGGGTCAGCGTGATGTCCGCCCCGTGACAGCACTTGTTCCAACAGGACAGCTCGGGATGGCAGCGGAAGCTGAAGGTGTCCTCGGGGGTCAGGCGGACCGGCTGGACCGGAAAGGCTGACTGGCCGCGCACCGCGTCGAAGATTTCGACCTCGGCGTTGACGTCGTCCAGGGTAGGGCGGCTGGCCTCCATATCGAGTTCGGCCAGTTCCTCTTCCTCGGAGGTGAAGGGCGTCGGGTTGGTCATTATGTTCCGCCTTGGTTTGCTTACCGAAAAAAAAGGGGGCGCCGGTCAGCGCCCCCCCATCATACCGAACCCGCCCCGGCCCGGGGGAGGAAATCCCTCCCCCGTCCTACCGGGACGACGGGGACGAAGACTCAGTGGCCTTGGCCCTCGTAACGCTTCTCGACCAGATCCTTGTGCGGGATCTTCTTCATGTGCCATTCGCCCGTCGCCGGGTCGATGCGGCTGTTCACGAACACCTTCCAGTTCGCGTCGTCGAGCTTCGGGAAGTCCGCACGATAGAAGAAGCCGGGGTAGCGGGTCTCCTCGCGGAAGAGGATGTGGCGCAGATGGGCCTCGGCGGCGACGATGCGGTGGTAGTTCTCCCAGGCGCGCATCAGCTCGTGCAGGTCCTTGGCCCGCATCCGCTGCGAGTCTTCCTTGAGCAGGGTCAGCAGGTGCAGACCGGTCTCCAGCATCACCTTGTTGGTGTTGTAGTAGGTCGACGTGCCGGCCACATACTCGTCCATCAGCTTCTGCAGGCGCTGCTGCAAGAGGCGCGGCAGGATGTAGTGCGGGTTGACGTCCTCGGCGGTGGTCTTGTCCTTGAACTCCAGGTAGGTGCGGACCGGCTTGTAGATCTCCTCGGTGATCGCCTTGATGTCGCCCTTGAGGGAGGGCTTGAAGCCCTTATGGTCGCGCACGAACCTGACCATCGACTTGCCGGCGATGCGGCCCTCGGCGTGGGAGCCGGACGAGAACTTGTGGCCGGAGGCACCGACGCCGTCGCCGGCGGTGAACAGGCCCTGGACGGTGGTCATGCGGTTGTAGCCCCACTTCCACTCGGCCGGGCTGTTGATGTCCTCGGGGCCCGATACCCAGATGCCGCAGCAGCCGGAATGCGAGCCCAACAGATAAGGCTCGGTCGGCATCAGCTCCGACATGTTCTGCTCGGGGCGGATGTTCATGCCCGCCCAGACGCCGGCCTGACCGATGCACATGTCGAGGAAGTCTTCCCAGGCCTCGGCTTCCAGATGCTTGATCTCGGCCGGGGTCATCTTTTCCGCCAGCTTCTTCATGGCGGTCGGGGTGTCCATGAAGATCGGGCCGTTGCCGTCCTTCATTTCCTTGAGCATGGCATGGTTGCGCAGGCAGGTGGGGACCACCGTCGCCTTGTCGTAGGGCGCGAACTCGGCCAGCATATGGGCGTTCTTGACCACGTAGTTCTCGCCGAAGGCGTTGACCGCCTGCGACTTGAACAGCAGGAACCAGGCGCCGACCGGGCCGTAGCCGTCCTTGAAGCGGGCCGGCACGAAGCGGTTTTCCATCATGGTCAGTTCGGCGCCGACCTCGGCCGCCATGGCGTAGGTCGAGCCGGCGTTCCACACCGGGTACCAGGTGCGGCCGTTGCCCTCACCGGTCGAGCGGGGGCGGAACAGGTTGACCGCGCCGCCGCAGCAATCGAGGATGGCGTTGGCCTTGAAGACGTAGAGCTTGTGCTCGCGCACCGAGAAGCCGACGGCGCCGGCGATGCGGTTGGGCTCGTTGGTGTCCAGCAGCAGCTTCACGATGAAGCAGCGCTCGATGATGTTGTCGATGCCGAGCGCCTTCTTGGCGGCTTCCGCGACGATGGTCTTGTAGCCTTCGCCGTTGATCATGATCTGCCACTTGCCCGAGCGGACCGGCTTGCCGCCGTCCTTGAGCGCGACGCCCTCGGAGCCCTTGTCCTTCCACACCGGCAGGCCCCATTCCTCGAACAGGTGCACCGAATCGTCGACATGGCGGCCGACGTCGTAGACCAGGTCGTCACGGGTGATGCCCATCAGGTCGGCCGAGACCATGCGGCAGTAATCCTGGGGATCGCGGTCCGGGCCGAGATAGGTGTTGATGGCCGACAGGCCCATGGCGACGGCGCCCGAGCGGTCCAGCGCCGCCTTGTCCACCAGGGTGATCTTGACGTCGTCGCCGGCCCAGCGCTTGGCCTCATAGGCGGCGCCGCACGAGGCCATGCCGCCGCCGATCAGCAGAATGTCGGTCTCGATCTCGATGATTTCGGGATTGCCGAAAGAATATTCGGTCATTGAACGTTCCTTCCCTTGGGTGCTTTCGCCGGGTTCAGATGGTCGGCAGGGTCTTGCCGGCTTCGGTGAAGAACAGCGGGCTGTCCAGGTCGCCCGCGCCCGGCTTGTTGCCGTAGGGGTCGATCGAGCCCACCGGCGTCGTCCGCACGGGGAACTTGAAGCGCTTTACTTCGCCGTCGCGGAACTTGATGGTCCACATGATGGCCGAATCGGTCCGCATCGGGATCACCGCGCCGCCCATCGGCACGAAATCCTGGTAGGCGCGCACTTCGATGGCCTGCTGCGGGCAGGCTTTGACGCAGCACTGGCATTCCCAGCACTGGTCCGGTTCCTGATTGAAGGCCTTCATCCGGCTGGTGTCGAGCTTCATCAGGTCGTTGGGGCAAATGTACATGCAGGCGGTGACCGAGCCGCCCTTGCAGCCGTCGCACTTATCGGTATGCACAAACGTGGGCATTAAAACCTCCCCTGTTGCCTTTCGGCGGGTCTCCCTCTCGGCTTGGCGGTATACGGGGTCGCAAGGACGTCCGGGCCGGGGCGCCGTCGCTCCCCGCCACCGCTAGACCCCATTCATATTACGGGTTTGGCATATTTGCAATCTCTGACGTATAGCCCGCGCGGCGAGGACGGCGAAAACCCGCTCCAGAGTCAGGTTTTTAATTAGATGAGGAGATTCTTGTGGAAACGGCCTCTAAAATTAGCGATCTATGATACTCATGAGCGGGCGGTCAACGCCCCCGGTGGGAGAGGGAGACGCACATGTCCAAGCTGGTGCAGCCGCATGGCGGCGGCGCGCTTAAGCCGTTGCTGTTGCCGGAAATCGAGCGCAAGGAAGTTCTGAGTCGGGCCGCTACCTTGAAAAAGGTGCCGATGACCAGCCGGGAAACCTCGGACGTCATCATGCTGGCCATGGGGGCCTACACCCCGCTGGACGGCTTCATGGGCAAGGCCGACTGGGAAGGCGTCTGCGCCAATATGCGCACCGCGAGCGGCCTGTTCTGGCCGATTCCCATCACTCTGTCGGCCGCGTCCGATCTGGCCCGCTCCATCAGGCTGGAGGAAGAGGTCGCCCTGGTCGACGGCGAAACCGGCGAGATCATGGCGGTGATGGAGGTGACGGAGAAGTACGAGATCGACCGCGCCTTCGAATGCCAGCACGTTTACCGTACCACCGACCCCGCCCATCCGGGCGTGCAGAAGGTGACCGAACAGGCGGCGGTCAATCTGGCCGGGCGGGTCTGGTGCCTGTCCGAGGGCGAATATCCGGCCAAGTACCGCGGCCTGTACCTGCGGCCGGCGGAAAGCCGCGCCCTGTTTGCCGAAAAGGGCTGGTCCAAGGTTGCCGCCTTCCAGACCCGCAACCCCATGCACCGCAGCCACGAGCACCTAGCCAAGATCGCGGTCGAGGTCTGCGACGGTGTGTTCATCCATCAGGTCCTGGGCAAGCTGAAGCCCGGCGACATCCCGGCCGAGACCCGCACGCGGGCCATTGATGCGATGATCCATCATTATTTCGTGCCGGGCACGGTGATCCAGGCCGGCTATCCCATCGAGATGCGCTATGCCGGTCCGCGCGAGGCGCTGATCCATGCGCTGATCCGCCAGAACTTCGGCTGTTCGCACCTGATCGTCGGCCGCGACCATGCCGGGGTGGGCGATTACTACGGACCCTTCGACGCCCAGCACATCTTCGACACCCTGTGGCCCGGGGCGCTGGAGACCCAGCCGCTGAAGATCGACATCACCTTCTATTGCAAGAAGTGCTACGGCATGGCGACCGCCAAGACCTGCCCCCACGGCAAGGAGCATCAGGTCAACATCTCGGGCACCAAGCAGCGCGAAATGCTGGCCAAGGGCGAGCCGATCCCGCCCGAATTCAGCCGCCCGGAAGTGGTGGCCATCCTTCAGGACTATTACCGCAGCCTCGCGCAGTAAGGGGCGCCAGTCAGGAGAGGGAGCATGACAGAATCGACCTCCCGCAGCCGGACCATCCTGGTGGTCGGCGGCGGCATCAGCGGCATCACTGCCGCGGTCGAGGCAGCCGAGGCCGGCCACGATGTGGTCCTGGTCGAACGCTCGCCAACCCTGGGCGGCCGTGTCGCCCAGATGAACCGGTATTTCCCCAAGCTGTGCCATCCGACCTGCGGCCTGGAGATCAATTACCAGCGGATCAAGAAGTCCAAGCGGATCAAGGTCTTCACCATGGCGTCGGTCGCCTCCGTCAAGGGGGCGCCCGGCGGCTATGCGGTGACGGTGCGCACGCGGCCGCGCTATGTGCGGCCCAACTGCACCGCCTGTGGCGATTGCGGCCGGGCGGCCACTACCGAGGTGGCCAATCCCTTCAACTACGGCTTGGACAAGGTCAAGGCCGCCCACCTGCCGCACCCCATGGCCTTTCCCATGCGCTACGTCATCGACCCGGCGGTGGCCGCCACCGCCGAGGGGCGCGCCATCGAGGCGGCCTGCCCGGTGGGGGCGGTCAACCTGGACGATGCCGAAGGCAGCTTCGAGCTGGAAGTGGGCGCGGTGGTCTGGGCGACCGGCTGGCGGCCCTATCCGGCCGACAAGCTGACCGCCTATCGCTGGTCCGAAATGGCCAACGTGGTGACCAACGTCGAGATGGAACGGCTGGCATCGCCCGACGGCCCGACCAAGGGGCGGATCGTGCGGCCGTCCGACGGGGCGGTGCCGAAAAAGGTGGCGCTGATCCAGTGCGCGGGGTCGCGCGACCTTAACCACCTCGCCTATTGCTCGCGCATCTGCTGCCTGGCGTCGATGAAGCATGCCGCCTATGTGCGCGAGCAGATCGCCGACGCCCAGGTCGACGTCTACTACATCGACCTGCGCGCCCACGATAAGCTGGAATCCTTCGTCCAGCGGGTGAAGCGCGACCCGCAGGTCCGCTTCGTCAAGTCCAAGCCCGCCCGCATCGAGGCCGGGGCGGGCGACAACCCCGTGGTCTGCGGCGAGAACACCCTGACCCGCGAGGTCTATGCCGAGCCCTATGACCTGGTGGTTCTGGCCACCGGCATGCAGGCGGCCACCGCCGAAGGCGAGGTGCCGGTGTTCGCCCCCGACCTGGACGATTACGGCTTCATCTTCCCCGAGAGCGGAGCGATCGCCGCCGGCGTCGCCTCGGGGCCGCTGGACGTGTCCATGTCGGTGCAATCCGCCACCGCTGCCGCGCTGAAGGCCATTCGCGCGGTGTCGGCGTAAGGGAGAGATGACGATGAGCGAGAGGAAGACCGGCGTCTATCTGTGCAGCGGCTGCGGCATCGGCGAGGCCGTGCCCATGGCCGCGCTGGAAGGCGTGGCCCGCACCGAATACAAGCTGGAGCCCAAGACCCATGCCTGCCTGTGCGGCGACGAAGGGGTGGAGATGATCCGCGCCGATATCGCCGCCGGCGTCAATCAGGTGGTGGTCGCCGCCTGTTCGGCCCGGGTGATGACCGACCGTTTCGCCTTCGAGCCGGTCCTGACCCTGCGCGCCGACCTGCGCGAGAAGGTGATCTGGAGCCACCCGGCCGGCGACGAGGATACCGCGGCCCTGGCCGAGGATTCGCTGCGCATGGCGCTGGCCGCCGCCCCCAAGGTCAAGTTTCCCGAACCGTGGATCGAGGGCGATTATTCCCAGCGCATCGCCGTGCTGGGCGGTGGCGTCACCGGACTGAATGCGGCGCGCGAGGCGGCGGCGCTCGGCCATGACGTGCTGCTGATCGAGCGCTCGGACCGCCTGGGCGGCCGGGCGCGCGACGCCTCGTTGCGGCTGCCCCACCGGCCGCCCTACGACAAGCCCGAGGCCAACCACATCGAGGACCTGGTGGCCGCGGTGACCGCGGAGCCCCGCATCGTCGTGCGGCTGGGGGCGACCGTCACCCGCACCGGGGGGATGCCCGGCAAGTTCGCGGTGACCCTGTCCGACGGCAGCGTCGAGGATGTCGGCGCCATCGTGATCGCCACCGGCTGGCGGCCCTACGACGCCGGCAAGCTGGGCCATCTCGGCTACGGCGTCCCCGGCGTGGTGACCAACGTGCAGTTCGAGGCGATGCTGAAGGCGGGGGCGCCCAAGGCGGCCTCGGGCAAGCCGGTCAAGTCGGTGGCCTTCGTGCAATGCGCCGGCTCCCGCGATCCCGAGCATCTGCCCTATTGCTCCAGCACCTGTTGCGCCACCTCGCTCAAGCAGGCCCTGGAACTGCTCCAGGCCGATCCCGCCGCCAATTGCTACGTCCTCTACGAGGAACTGCGCACCCCCGGCGTGGCCGAGGAACTGTACCGCGCCGCCCAGCGGGCCGGCGTCATCTTCATCAAGGGCAAGGTCAAGGGCGTCGATGCCGACCTGACCGTGCATGTCGCCGATGCCCTGGTGCAGCAGGACGTGCCGCTGAAGGGCCTGGACATGGTGGTGCTGGCCACCGGCATGGTCCCCAATTCCACCGATCCCGATGCGGCGCCGGTGGAATATGGTGCCGATCTGCTGAAAGGCGACGTCGATCCCGAGGCGGCAATCAAGGTGGCCGGCTTCTGCGGCGAGGCGCCGGCGGCGCCGGAGCGGCGGGCCCAGGCCGTGCCGCCCGGCGGGCCGCTGCTCAACCTGCAATACCGCCAGGGGCCGCACCTGCCGGTGCTGCACGACGGCTTCGCCGATTCCCACTACATCTGCTTCCCCTACGAGACGCGGCGCACCGGCATCTACACCTGCGGGCCGGTCCGCCGGCCGATGGACTGGGCGGAAGCGGAGGAGGACGCCCAGGGGGCGGTGCTGAAGGCGGTGCAGGCGGTGCGCGCCGCGGCGGCCGGTTCGGCCCTGCATCCGCGGGTCGGTGACCTGTCTTTCCCCAAAATCGGCCTCAACCAGTGCACCAAGTGCCGGCGCTGCACCGTCGAATGCCCGTTCGGCGCCATCGACGAGGACGAGAAGGAATATCCCCAGGTCAACCCCACGCGCTGCCGCCGTTGCGGCACCTGCATGGGCGCCTGCCCGGTGCGGACCATCTCGTTCGACAATTACTCGGTGGAGTATCTCACCACCCAGATCAAGGCGGTGAAGATCCCCGACGAGTTCTCCGGCAAGCCGCGCATCCTGGTGATCGCCTGCGAGAACGACGCCGTTCCGGCACTCGACCAGGCCGGCATCAAGCGCAACAGCTGGTCGGCCCATGTCCGCGTCCTGCCGGTGCGCTGCCTGGGTTCGGTCAGCCTGCTGTGCATCTCGGACGCCCTGTCGGTGGGCTATGACGGGGTGATGCTGATGGGCTGCAAGCCCGGCGACGATTACCAGTGCCACTTCGTCAAGGGGTCGGCCATGGCGGCCGAGCGCCTGTCCAAGGTGGGCGAAACCCTGAAGAGCATGATGCTGGAGCCGGAACGCGTCGTCCAGGTGGACGCCTCGATCGCCGATGCCGACCGCCTGCCCGGAGTCATCGACGGGTTCGTCGAGCAGATCATGGGCATCGGCTTCAATCCGTTCAAAGGGTTCTGAGCCATGAGTCACGTCCCCACCCCGACGCAGACATACGACCTGTCCTTCGCACGCTGGGTCTACGGCCATGTGGACGGCGGCGACCGGCTGGCGCTGTGCATGCAGTGTGGCACCTGTTCGGGCTCGTGCCCGCTGGGGCCGCAGATGGATTTCGGCCCGCGCAAACTGTTCATGATGATCCGCGCCGGCCTCAAGGATCAGGTGCTGGGCTCCAACACCATCTGGAATTGCGTGTCCTGCTACAATTGCGTGGTGCGTTGCCCCCGCCAGGTGCCGGTCAAGCACATCCTGCAATCCCTGGCCACCGTGGCGGTGCGCGAGGGTTATCCCGGTGCCCGCGAGACCGACAACGCCCGCTTCGCCAAGGCCTTCTGGTGGTCGGCCGCCAAGTACGGCCGCACCGACGAGCGGCTGGTCACCGCCAAGTTCTATTTCAGCTACGGCCTGTCCAAGGGCTATCGCAAGTCCATGGCGAACCTGGCCATCGCCAAGGGCATGGTGAAGGCCCGGCGCATGCATCTGGGCCTGCCGCACAAATGCAAGAACGCCGGCGAATTGAAGCTGATCCTGGCCCGTGCCGCCGAGATCGAAGCGCGCCATGGAGACGCGTCATGAGCAAGACCCTGTCCTATTACCCCGGATGCAGCAGCCAGGCCACCGGCGTGCATCTCGACAAATCGCTGCGGGCCGTGCTGGGCAAGGTCGGCATCGAATGCCGCGAGATCGAGGACTGGAACTGCTGCGGCGCTTCGGTCGGCCATATCTGCGCCGGCCATGTGCCGGTCGCCGCCCTGTCGGGCCGCAATCTGGCCCAGGCCCGCGCCGCCGGCCCCGAGGACGTGATGACGCCCTGCGCCGCCTGCTACCTCAACACCCACGCCACCAACGAGGCTATCCGCGACAATCCCGGGGTGGCCGCCGACGTCAACGAGGCGCTGGGGGCGGCCGGCAAGTCCTATGACGGCAGCCTGCTGGTCCGCCATGCCTGCGAGGTTCTGGTCAACGACGTGGGCGTCGCGGCCATCCAGGCGCAGGTCACCCGGCCGCTGGCCGGGCTGAAGGTGGCGGGCTGGGTCGGTTGCCAGACGGTGCGGCCCTTTGCCGACACCGAACGCGGCGGCAAATGGACCACCTACGACGATCCCGCCTTCCTGGATGATTTCACCCGCGCCGCCGGCGCCGAGCCGGTGCCGTTCACCGGCAAGACCCGGTGCTGCGGCGGTTCGGTGGCGGTGATCAGCCCCGACAAGACCCTGCACCTGATGAAGGATATCCTGGACGAGGCCAAGGCGGCCGGGGCGGAGGTCATTTCGACGCCATGCCCGCTGTGCCAGACCAATCTGGAAATGTACCAGCCGGCGGTGAACGAGCGGTTCGGGACCGATTTCAATATTCCGGTGGTGTTCTACAGTCAGTTGCTGGCGGTGGCCATGGGCCTGGACGCTTCCGCCGATGCCGGGCTGGACCAGCATCTCATTACCCCGGAACCGGTGCTTTCCCGGGCCAAGTGAAACGGGAAGTGCCGGTCCCACCTCGGGCCGCGCGAGTCATGCGCGCGGCCCGTTTTTTTTCCCGGGTGCTCAGGCCCGCCGGAAGTAGTGGGGGTCGGCAAGGGTAGAAATTGAAATCGTAAGTGACTCCCGCTCGTCTCCCTCTTTCGCCAAGTTGGCGTGTGGCGGTTCCGTCGGAAGTTGGAATATTCTCGCCACAGTCCAAACACCCGATTGATAAGCCCCAATCTTTACGAATCGGTCACCGACTTTAATAGACGGCTTGCGCAACACGTTAATTTTCTCCTCTGCCGCAGGTGCCCGTTCCCTTCTGCTGCCTGCGGCGGGTATTTTATCCAGATTCGCGCGCGAATGCTACGCCTGCAAAAATCCCGCATTGCGAGGGGAATGCCGGCTGATTTAAAGTGCCAGCCACGGGGGAGAGCGAATCGCAATTGGGGAACGCCGAGGCAATGAAGGTCTTGCTGGCGGACGATCATGTCCTGTTTCGCGAGGGGGTGCGGCTGGTGCTGGAGGGCCTGGTGACGGAGGCGTTCGAGGTGATCGAGGCCGACGATTACCCCCAGGCGCTGGCGGCGGTCCGTCAGGACCCGGATATCGAAATCGGTCTGGTCGATCTCAACATGCCCGGCATGGACGGATTCTCCGGCATCGCCGCCCTGAAGCGGGCCATGCCCGACCTTCATCTGGTGGTGATTTCGGCCTCGGAAGACCCCCAGGACATCCGCCGGGCCCTGGATGCCGGCGCCAGCGGCTATGTCAGCAAAAGCTGTTCCAGCGGCGCCATGATCGACAGCATCCGGTCGGTTCTGGCCGGCGAGACCTTCATCGCCCCGGCGATCGAACTGCCGCCGGCCAAGCTGTCGGCCGGCGAGTCCGGCGTCGCCCAATTGACGCCGCGCCAGCGCGATGTCCTGGCCATGCTGCGCCAGGGCAAGAGCAACAAGGAAATCGCCCGCGACCTCGATCTGGCGGAAATCACCGTGAAGCTGCACGTCACCGCCATCTTGCGCACGCTGGGCGTGGAAAACCGTACCCAGGCAGCCATCGCCGCCGCCAAGATGATGGGCTGACGGCCGCGGCCGAGGAGGTCCCCCATGCTGACCCATACGGTGCCGCTTGACGACCCGATCCGCCTGACGGTCGCCGCCGCCAAGAGCGGCGACGGCGGCTTGGCCCTGACCGTGCTGGATCGTGGTATCGCCCGAACCAGCGTCTTCCTGTCGAATCCGGATCAGGCCCATCATCTGCTCGCTGCCCTGGTGGATGCCAGCCGCCACATGGATTGGCTGTCGGAATCCCAGGCCACCGCCATCTTGCACACCATGCGGTGCCGGCGACCGTGGTGGCGCCGCTGGCTGGCTCGGCGGATCTAGCCCGAACAGGCGCGGATCGCTTCGCGCCCGACCGAACAAGGGGAAAGTCCCTTCCGTCTGTGAGCGGTGTCCATCCGTGTTTCCGGCGCCGCCGGGCCGATGGGGGCGGCCTACACCGCCGCTTCGGCCGGGGCCTTGGTGTCGCTGGACGCCTGGGGCGGCTGCTTGGACCGCTTGGGCGGCAGGGTGGAAATCATCGAGGTGACCAGCGCCGCCAGGAACGGCATGGACTGCACCACCAGGACGGTGGACCACAGCCGCACGTCGGGGTCGTAATAGTTCCGCCACGGGTCCTTCCACAGCACGTCGAACAGGCCGGTGACATGGGCCAGCCAGTTCAGCACCAGCGGCCCGAACACCACCGCGGCGGCAGCCAGCCAGTGGAGCAGCATCAGCGTCGCCTCGGCCGAGGCCATCAGGAAACCCTGGGTGAAGGCGGCCTTGTCGGCCATCTTCGGGGTGCGCAGGAACGGCGTGGATTTGGTGAAGATGCCCTGCCACATGGCCCAGGCGATGGCATAGGTCAGCCCCATGCCGGCGATGGCCGACAGCACCCGCTGCTTGAAATTACACTTCACCCGGGTGGTGTAGAGGAACAGGTGGTGGATGATCTTGGCGACGAACACGCCCACCGTCGGCAGGGTGAAGAACGCCAGGGGCGTGGCGAAGAAGCGCGGCGCCAGCACCATGCCGGCCGACCAGAACAGGCTGGTGATGCAGAACAGTAGGTAGAAGGCATCGGCGAACCACGGCAGCCAGCCCGAGACGAAATGGTACTTCTGCCCGGCGCTCAGCCCGGTCTTCTTGAACGGGACCAGCGATTTCCAGTGGGTCTTCAGGATCTGCACCGCGCCGTAGGCCCAGCGGAAACGCTGCTTCTTATAGGCGAGGAAGCTGTCGGGCACCAGGCCGTGGCCCATGCGTTCCTGGATGTAGTTGGATTCGTAGCCGGCCTTCAGCAGGCGCAGGCCCAGCTCGGCGTCCTCGACGATGCACCATTCCGCCCAGCGGCCGGCCTCTTCCAGCGCCTTCTTGCGGATCAGGGTCATGGTGCCGTGCTGGATGATGGCGTTGGCCTCGTTGCGGAACACCATGCCGATGTCGAAGAAGCCGGCATATTCCCAGTTGATCATCTCCTTGAAGAGATCGTTCTCCCATTCGCGATGGTCCTGGGGAGCCTGGACATGGCCGACCTTGGGGTCCTCGAAATAGGGCACCAGCGAGCTCAGCCAGTCGCGGCGCACCTGATAGTCGGAATCCACCACCCCGACGATCTCGGCATCGGCGGCGGTCTGGGTCAGGGCGAAGTTCAGCGCGCCGGCCTTGGCGCCCGGCCACGGCGCCAGGTGGAAGAATTTGACGCGCTCGCCCAGGGTCTCGCAATACGCCTTGACCGGTTCCCATACCTTGGGGTCCTTGGTGTTGTTGTCCAGCACCAGGATCTCGAAATTGGGGTAATCCAGCGCCATCAGGCTGTCGATGGTCAGCTTGACCATGGCCGGCGGCTCGTTGTAGCAGGGCAGGTGCAGCGACACCTTGGGGAAGCGGGTGGCCGAGCCGGGCGGCAACGGCTTGAAGCCGCGCTTCAGCCGGCCGGCCCAGGTCAGCTCGGTCAGCTCGATCCCCGAGATCAGCACCACGAACAGCAGCAGCAGCTGGGCGGGCAGCAGCACGCCCACCATCAGTTCGGTGGTGGGGGCCAGGTCGCGGATCACCGGCGTGGACATGGTCCAGATCACCAGGGTGGCGGCGAACTGCACCAGCACGGCGAAGAACACCTTGCCGGGCAGGCGCAGGTCCTTCCAGCGGCCGAGGAACCAGATGATCGGCAGCACGGCGATCAGGGTCGCGGCGGCGGCCTGGAACGGCCATTCCTCGAACTCGATCACCGGCCCGATCCAGCTGAACTTCGGCTGGCGGTCGGCGCTCCAGATGCCCCAGTGCTTTTCCACCGGGTCGCCGTCCAACTGCACCTTCCAGGGCTGGTCGAAGGCTTCGACGATGTTGTAGTCGATGTTGTGCTCGGCGGCGTAATTGACGAAGCGGCGCAGGAACAGCGCCTGGTTGACCAGCGAGGGCTCGGCGGCGCCGAAGCTCTTGCCGGCCGAGGGCCAGCCGATTTCACCGACGAAGATGTGCTTGCCGGGATAGGCCCTGGCCACCGCGTCGTACTTCTCGACGAAGAAGTCCATCGCCCGGCCGACCGGCAGCCGTTCCCAATAGGGCAGGATGTGGACGGTGATGAAATCCACGGCGTCCACCAGTTCGGGATGGGACAGCCAGATATGCCAGGGTTCGGCGGTGGTGACCTGGATGCGCGCCGGCAGCGCCGCCCGGACGCGGCGGATGTAGCGGATCAACTCGGCGGCGGTGGCGCGGCCGGTCAGCACCGATTCGTTGCCGACGATCACCCGCTTGACGTTGGGATTATCGCGCGCCACCCGGATCAGGCGGCGGATTTCCTCCTCGTTCTTGCCCATGCGCTGGTCGATCCAGGCGCCGGGAATCACCTCCAGCCCATACTTGGCGGCCAGTTCGGGAACCTGGTCGAGTCCCTCCATCTCGGAATAGGTGCGCACCGCCGCCACCTTGTCCGCCAGCAAAGCCAGGTCGGAATCCAGCGATGAGCGCGGCGGCAGCTTGCTGTCTTCCAGCAGGGGGTTCTGGCGCACGGCGATGGGATCGTCATCGGCGCGGTAGGCGCTGAATGACACGCTCTTCAGCGTGCCGGCCCACGGCATTCCCGATTGCGGCCGGTTGACCGCCGCCCAGAACCCGAGATTGCCGAGCACGATCAGAACCAGAACGGCGAAGCCGGAAAGACGCATTTGGTCGGGACCGATTGTCAGTGCGGGAACGGCCAGACGGCCGCGGAGCCGGGCAAAAGGGGATCCTCGCCGGCAAGACGAACGATAGGTGACATTAGCCAATGTGCGTGGCGCTGTCCACAAGGGGGCTGTGGGCAGGGACAAGGTGGGCGGGGGCAGGGCGACCGCACGCCGGCGGCCGCGGCGGGGGAGCGGGGGCGATTCGGCATGGCTGCGGGAGCTTGGCCGGGGGGCGTGGCAGAAATATGGCGCCTGCCGCCTTTGGCGGGGGCGGCCGCTTCCGAATGCGTTTGCCCGCAGGCCATCCCGTTGGGGGCTTTCCCGGCCGACCGGTTCTGGAGTAAGACCCTGGACCTCTGGAACCGCTTGGGAAACCGATGTCCGCCGTCAAGTCCATCGCAGCCCGCATCGCCGAGGAACTCGGCGTCCGCGAGGCCCAGGTCGCCGCCGCCGTGCAATTGCTCGACGAAGGCAACACCGTGCCCTTCATCGCGCGCTACCGCAAGGAAGCCACGGACGGGTTGGATGACACCCAGTTGCGCGGCCTGGAGGAGCGCCTGGGCTATCTGCGCGAATTGGAGGAGCGTCGGGGCGCAATCCTGGCGTCCATCGCCGAGCAGGGCAAGCTGACCGACGAGCTGGCGGCGCAGATCGCCGCCGCCGACACCAAGGCGCGTCTGGAAGACCTCTACCTTCCCTACAAACCCAAGCGCCGCACCAAGGCGATGATTGCCCGCGAACAGGGGCTGGAGCCGCTGGCCGATGCGCTGCTGGCCGATCCCGCCCTGGTGCCCGAGGCCGCCGCTGCCGCCTATGTCGACGGCGAAAAGGGCGTGGCCGACGTCAAGGCGGCGCTGGATGGCGCCCGCCAGATCCTGATGGAGCGCTTCGCCGAGGACGCCACCCTGCTGGGCGACCTGCGCGAGCATCTGTGGCAGAGCGGGGTGCTGTTCTCGACGGTCGCCGACGGCATGGCCGAGAAAGGCGCCAAGTTCAGCGATTATTTCGATTACCGCGAGCCGATCCGCGCCATTCCGTCTCACCGCGCCCTGGCCCTGTTCCGCGGGCGCAACGAGAACGTGCTGAGTCTCAAACTGCTGCCGGCCGACGAGGCGGCGGCGGCCGAGGGGCAGCCCGTCGCCGGCCCCGGCGAGTGCGAGCGCAAGGTGGCGCACCGCTTCCGCATCGGCGACCATGGCCGGCCGGCCGATGCCTGGCTGATGGAGACGGTGCGCTGGGCCTGGCGGGTGAAGCTGCATCTTCATCTGGAGTTGGAGCTGACCGCAAGGCTGCGCGAGGCGGCCGAGGAAGAGGCGATCCACGTGTTCGCCCGCAACCTGCGGGCCCTGCTGCTCCAGGCGCCGGCCGGCCAGAAGGCCG
>JAKAFA010000267.1 GCA_021818185.1 Pseudomonadota bacterium
GGCTTCACCCGCCAGCTCCTGGCGCGGGCCGCCGCCGGCCGCGGGGGGCAGGAGGCGCTCCCCACGCGGCCGGAGGGGTCCTACGGCCTAGCGCCGTAGACCATATAGTTGACGTCCAGTTCGGCTGTCTCGTGCCACTCGTCGCGGAACGGCGAATAGGCCATTCCCATGAATTCCCGGACCTCGATCCCGCCGCCGCGCAGGGCGGCGGCGAATTCCGCCGGCTTGACGAACTTGTGCCAGTCGTGGGTGCCCATGGGCAGCCAGCGCAGGATGTATTCGGCGCCCATCACCGCCAGGGCGTAGGATTTGGTGGTGCGGTTGAGCGTCGCGCCCAGGAAGGCCCCGCCCGGCTTCACCCGGTCGGCGACCGCGCCCAGGAACACCTTGGGATCGGGGACGTGCTCCACCACCTCCATGGCCAGAACCACGTCGAAGCGGGCGCCGTCCAGTTCCTCGGGGGTGGCGATGCGGTAGTCGATCTCCAGCCCCGACTGGGCGGCATGGGCCTTGGCCACCGCCACGTTCTTGTCACCGGCATCGATGCCGGTGACCGTGAAGCCCAGCCGGGCCATGGGTTCCGACAGCAGCCCGCCGCCGCAGCCGACATCCAGCAGGCTGAGCCCGGTGAAGGGGGTGGCCGCCTCGGGGTCGCGGCCGAAATGGGCGGCCAGCACCCGGCGCATGAAAGCCAGGCGAACCGGGTTGAACTTGTGCAGCGGCTTGAATTTGCCGTAGGGGTCCCACCAGGCTTCGGCCATGGCGGTGAAGCGCGCGACTTCCTCGGACGAGGCGGTGGCCTCGCGCTCCCGGATCCGGGCGGGGGGGATGCGCCGAGGCGCATTCGAATGGGGCATTGGGTACTCCTAAAGGCTTGCGCAGCCGACTTTCCGTTGGGGGTAGCCGCACTTGCTTCCGCTGTGGCGACAGAGTATGAAGAGGCGCCTTTCGGGCGGCAACCGGGCACACGAAAGATTTTAGGCACAGACCATTTGCGTTCCCCTAACCGGGGGCACGGTCAACAAGGATCTCCGCATGGCGCGCATCGTGATGAAGTTCGGCGGCACCTCGGTAGGGGATATCGACCGCATCAAGAACGTGGCCCGTCGGGTCAAGACCGAGGTGGACAACGGCAACGAGGTCGCCGTGGTCGTCTCGGCGATGTCCGGCGTCACCAACCAGCTGGTGGATTGGTGCAAGCAGATCGCCCCGCTGCATGACGCCCGCGAATACGACACCGTGGTCGCCACCGGCGAGCAGGTGACCATCGGCCTGTTGGCCATTGCCCTGCAGGAGCTGGGGGTCAATGCCCGCTCGTGGTGCGGCTGGCAGATCCCCATCATGACCGACGGCACCCATGGCAAGGCCCGCATCTCCACCATCGATACCGATGACATGGTGGGTCGTATGCGGGACGGCCAGGTCGCCGTTGTGGCAGGATTCCAGGGATTGGGGCCCGACAGGCGCATTACCACCTTGGGCCGCGGCGGCTCCGACACCTCGGCGGTGGCCCTGGCGGCGGCGCTGAAGGCCGACCGTTGCGACATCTACACCGACGTCGACGGGGTCTACACCACCGATCCGCGGATTGTGAAAACGGCGCGGAAGCTGGATAAGATCACCTACGAAGAGATGCTGGAGCTGGCCTCGGTCGGCGCCAAGGTGCTGCAAACCCGCTCGGTCGAGATGGCGATGAAGCATCGGGTGCGCGTGCAGGTGCTGTCCTCCTTCATCGACGCGCCTGGAACCCTTGTCTGTGATGAGGAAGAGATCGTGGAAAAGGAACTGGTGAGCGGCATCGCCTACAGCCGCGACGAAGCGAAGATCACCCTGGTGCGCGTCCCCGACCAGCCGGGTGTGGCGGCCGGCATCTTCGGCCCGCTGGCCGATGCGGCGATCAATGTCGATATGATCGTCCAGAACGTCTCCGAGGATGGCCGGTCCACCGATCTGACCTTCACGGTCGGCAAGTCGGACCTGGAGCGCGCCCGCAAGGTGCTGGAGGAGGCCCGCGGCAAGCTGTCGTTCGAGCGCCTGATCGCCGACCCCAACGTGGTCAAGGTGTCGGTGATCGGCGTCGGCATGCGCAGCCATGCCGGCATCGCCCAGAAGATGTTCCAGACCCTGGCGTCGGAAAGCATCAACATCCAGGTGATCTCGACCTCGGAAATCAAGATCAGCGTGCTGGTCGAGGAGAAGTACACCGAACTGGCGCTCAGGGCGCTGCATACCGCCTACGGCCTGGACGCGGCCTGACGGCTTTGGTCGCGGCAAGCGAGGAGAGAGTGATGACCGGGGCGCGCCAACATCTCGACCGCCTGTGGCGGCAGGGGCGCGATTTCCTCGGCAGCGAGTTGGCCATCCTGGGCGGCGCGATGTCGTGGATCTCCGATCGTCATCTGGTGGCGGCCATCTCCAACGGCGGCGGCTTCGGCGTGCTGGCCTGCGGCTCGATGCCCTCCGACCGGCTGGCCGAAGAGATCGCCGCCACCCAGGAGCGGACCGTCCGGCCGTTCGGCGTCAACCTGATTACCCTGCATCCCGAACTGGACGCGCTGATCGATGTCTGCGGCGAACTGGGGGTCGGCCATGTGGTGTTGGCCGGCGGCCTGCCGTCCTCGGCCGCCATCAAGCGGGCCAAGGATACCGGCGCCAAGGTGATGTGCTTCGCCCCGGCCCTGGCCATCGCCAAGAAGCTGGCGCGGGCCGGCGCCGACGCGCTGGTGGTGGAAGGCACCGAGGCGGGCGGCCATATCGGTCCGGTGGCCACCGGCGTGCTGGCCCAGGAGATCCTGCCCGAGATGGGCCGGCAGATGCCGGTATTCGTGGCGGGGGGCATCGGCCGCGGCGAGGCCATGCTGTCCTACCTGGAAATGGGGGCGGCCGGGGTGCAGTTGGGCACCCGTTTCGTCTGCGCCCGCGAATGCATCGCCCATCCCAACTTCAAGCAGGCCTTCATCCGGGCGGCGGCCCGTGACGCGGTGCCCAGCGTCCAGGTGGACCCAGCCTTTCCGGTCATTCCGGTCCGCGCTCTGGCCAATCAGGCGACCCGGCGCTTCATCGAATTCCAGCACGAGGTGATTGCCCGCTTCCGTGACGGCACGATCACCCAGCGCGATGCCCAATTGGAAATCGAGCATTTCTGGGCGGGGGCGCTGAAGCGTGCGGTGATCGACGGCGACGTGGAAAACGGCTCGGTGATGGCCGGCCAGAGTGTCGGCCTGGTCAAGAGCGAGCAGGCGACGGCCGAGATCCTCGTCGAACTGGTCGAGCAGGCGGTGGCCATGCTGGCCGGCCGCGAGACCCGTCAGCCCGCGGTGAACTGAGATGCAGGCGGCGGCGCCTTCGCCCTCGCCCTCGCGACGCCTGCTGGCCCGCCTGCGCGACGTCATGGCGGGCGGCGGCTCGGCCGAGGAACGGCTGGACAAGGTGGTCGGGCTGATCGCCTCGGACATGGTGGCCGAGGTGTGCTCGTGCTACGTCATGCGCGCCGGCGAGGTGTTGGAACTGTTCGCCACCGAGGGCCTGAAGAAGGCGGCGGTGCACAAGACCCGCCTTCGGGTCGGCGAAGGTCTGGTGGGCGACATCGCCGCCCACGCTCGCCCGCTGGCCCTGGCCGACGCCCAGTCCCATCCGCATTTCGCCTATCGCCCGGAAACCGGCGAGGAAATCTATCATTCGCTGATGGGCGTGCCGATCATCCGCGGCGGCCGGGTCATCGGCGTGGTGGTGGTGCAGAACCGCTGCATGCGCCATTACAGCGACGAGGAGATCGAGACCCTCGAAACCGTGGCGATGGTGCTGGCCGAACTGGTCGCTTCGGGCGAGCTGGTCAGCCGCGACGAACTGGTGCCGGTGGACGGCAACGCCCTGCTGCCGCTGCGGCTGGAAGGCATCCGCCTCAATTCCGGCGTCGGCATCGGCGTGGCGGTGCTGCATCAGCCGCGGGTCATCATCCGCCGCCTGGTGGCCGAGGACCCGGAAGTCGAGGCCGGCCGCCTGCGTCAGGCCCTGGCCGGGATCAAGAGCGCGCTGGACGAGCTGTTCTCGCGGCCGGAGATGCGCGACGGCGAGCACCGCGACGTGCTCGAAACCTATCGCATGTTCACCGAGGACAAAGGCTGGCGCGCCCGCATCGCCGAGGCGATCAAGAGCGGCCTGACCGCCGAGGCGGCGGTGCAGAAGGTCCACGAGGACATGCGCGCGCGCATGAGCACGGTGACCGATCCGTATCTGCGCGAGCGGATGCATGATTTCGACGACATTGCCAACCGCCTGCTGCAATTCCTGTCGTCGGGCGACGAGGCGGCGGTGCGCGGCGAACTTCCGGCCGACGCCATCCTGCTGGCCCGCACCATGGGGCCGATGGAGCTGTTCGACTACGACCCGCGGCGCCTGAAGGGGCTGGTGCTGGAGGAAGGCTCGCCCACCATGCACGTCGCCATCGTGGCCAGGGCCCTCGACATTCCGGTGGTCGGTCGCTGCAAGGACGTGATCGACAAGGTCGAGCCCTTCGACCAGGTGATCGTTGACGGCGACAATGCCCAGGTGTTCCTGCGCCCGTCCGAGGACATCCGCGACATCTTCGCCGACAGCCTCGTCCGGCGCGAGAAGCGGGCGGCCCACTATGCCAGCCTCAAGCATCTG
>JAKAFA010000268.1 GCA_021818185.1 Pseudomonadota bacterium
TGGCCGGCGCCCTGGCCCTGGTGAGCGGGCGCAGCCTGGCCGGCATCGACCGGCTGCTGCCCGGCGGGCGCGACGCGGCCGGGACTCATGGCGTGGAATGGCGGCAGGCCGGGCAGGCGCGGACCCTAGCGGAAAGCTGGCCGGCCGAGCTCGATGCGGCGGTGGCCGCGGCGGCGGCGCAGCTGCCGTTCCTGCGGGTGGAGCGCAAGGACCATTCCATCGCCCTGCATTACCGCGCCGCCCCCGACCAGGGAGCGGCGGTGCGCGCCCTGGCCGCCTCGGTGGCGGGCGCCGCGCCGCGCCCCTTCGACCTGCTGGACGGCAAGGCGGTGGTGGAAATCATCCCGGCCGGCGCCGGCAAGGGCGCGGCCATCGAGCGGTTCATGGCGAATCCCCCCTATGCCGGGCGCCGGCCGGTGTTCGTCGGCGACGACGTGACCGACGAGCACGGTTTCGCCGCCGTCAACCGCCTGGGCGGCATCTCGATCCATGTGGGAACCAATCCGGCGACGGCGGCCCGCTGGCGCCTGGATTCGCCCGTCGCGGTCCGTGCCTGGCTGTCGACCCTCGTTCGATGAGCCTCGCCCTCGCCGCGCTGGCGGTCTTCGTCCTCGCCTGGCTGCTGATGGCCACCGAGCAATGGACCGGACTGGCCAAGTCCAAGCCAATGGTCCTGGCCGCCGGCGTGATGTGGATGCTGGCCGCCCTCGGCCGGGATGGCCGGGCGCTGGAGGCCGCCTTCGGCCACGTGCTGCTGGAATACGCCCAATTGCTGCTGTTCCTGGTGGCGGCGACCACCTATGTCGCGGCGCTGGACGACCGGGGCCTGTTCAATGTGCTGCGCGCCCGCCTTTTGCGCGCCGGCCTGGGCTGGCGCGGCCTGTTCTGGATCACCGGCATCCTCGCCTTCCTGCTATCGCCGGTGGCCGACAACCTGACCACCGCCCTGGTCATGGGGTCAGTGGTGATAGCGGTGGGCGGCGGGCAGCCCCGCTTCCTGGTACCCGCCTGCGTCAATATCGTGGTGGCCGCCAATGCGGGCGGCGTCTTCAGCCCGTTCGGCGACCTCACCACCCTGATGATCTGGCAAAAGGGGATGGTGCCGTTCGGCGCATTCTTCCGCCTCGCCCTACCCGCCGTCCTCGCCTTCGCCGTCCCGGCGGTGTGGATGGCGGCCCGCCTGCCGGCCGGCGGACCGGCGCCCGGCACCGCCAACGGCGCCACCCGCCACCGCGGGGCACGGCGGATCGCCGGCCTGTTCGCCCTGACCATCGCCGGCGCGGTGCTGACACGCGACCGCCTGCATCTGCCGCCGGTGCTGGGAATGATGACCGGGCTCGGCGCCCTGCAATTGTTCACCTACTGGCTGAACCGTACCGAGCGCGACCCGGCGGCGCCCGCCATCCGCATCTTCCGGCTGATCGGCACCCTGGACTGGGACACCCTGCTGTTTTTCTACGGCGTGATGATGGGAATCGGCGCGCTGGCGCTGTTCGGCTGGCTGAATTGGGCCGTGGGGGCATTGTACGGCGGCAGCAGCGCCACCGTCGCCAATCTGGCGGTGGGCGGCCTGTCGGCGGTACTCGACAACATCCCGCTGGTTTACGCCATCCTGACCGCCCAGCCCGCCATGCCCGAAAGCCAATGGCTGCTGCTGACCCTGACCGCCGGGGTGGGGGGCAGCCTGCTATCCATCGGCTCGGCCGCTGGGGTCGCGCTGATGGGCCTGGCCCGCGGCCCCTATACTTTCGGGGCCCATCTGCGCTGGCTGCCCGCCATCCTGGCCGGCACCTTGGCCGCCGCCGCCGCCCACGCCGCGCTGTCGTGATGCCGGCTCCCGATATCGTGTTCCGGTTGATGCCAATTCCGGCTATACTGACCGAAGATCCGGAACCGAGGGGTCGGCAGGCCGCATTTAACAGGCGTTTCATGGAAAACCGCGGACGGGGCACCGGTTCGCCCGAAGGGGGCAAGACGACATGCGCCGGATTGGCGGGGAATAGCGGGATCATGTCGGCCGAGGCGATCCTCGACCTGCTGCCGGTTGCCGCAATCGTCATCGATGACGGCGGGACGATCCTCTTCGCCAACCCGCAGGCGGCAGCCACCTTCGGCTATGCCGGAGCCGAACTGGTCGGCAACGCCATCGGGCTGCTTCTACCGCAAGATGCCGGAGCGGCCTGTGGCGATGGCGGCTGCCGGCCAGCGGCCACCAGGCCGGAAACGGGCCGGGGCATCTGCGCCCGGCGTAGGAACGGGGAAGCCTTCGCGGCCGATCTCTCGATCGGCGAGGTGACCTATCGCGGCCGGCCGCAAACCCTGGCCTGCATCGTCGACGTCACCCCCCATCGCCGGATGCAGGCCGCCCTGGACCGCGAGCGGCGCGCCCTGCGATTCCTCAGCGGCAGCAACCAGACGCTTCTGCGGGCGACCCGCGTGGACACCCTGCTGGACACCGTGTGCCGCCTGGCGGTCGAGGCCGGCGGCTACCGTCTGGCCTGGGTCGGCCGCGTCGAACGGGACGGGCGGCAGACGGTCGGCGTGCTCGCCAAGGCCGGGGCCGCGAGCAGCTATCTCGACGGGATTACCGTCCATTGGGGGGGTGATCCCCTGGGGCAGGGCCCCACCGGCCGGGCCATCGTGACCGGCGCACCCGTGGCATGCCGCTTCATCGGCTCCGACCCGGCGTTCGGCCCCTGGCGCGGCGCCGCCCTCGACCATGGGCTGGAATCGTCCATCGCCCTGCCGCTGGTGGTCGAGGGCGACGTCTTCGGAGCGCTGACGCTCTATTCCGATGCCGCCGACGCCTTCGACGAGGACGAAAAGCGTCTGCTGATCGAGGTGGCGGACGACCTGGCCTTCGGCATCGAGACGCTGCGCCTGCGGCAGGCCCGCGACCAGGCCGAGACGGCGCTGCGTACCCTGGCCCACACCGACCTGGTTTCCGGCCTTGAGAACCGGGCCGGAATGACGGCCTTCCTCGAAGGCGAGTTCAGGGCGGCGCGGGACGGCGCCCTGGCCTTCGTCGGCCTGGAACATTTCAAGGAGATCAACAACACCCTGGGCTACGCCGTCGGCGACTGCGTGCTGCGGGGGATCGCCGGGCGACTGTCCGCGGCGGTTCACGAGCCGGAGCGGCTTGCCCGCATCGGGGGCGGCGAATTCGTGGTGGCGATGCCCGGCGCCGATGCCGCCTCGGCCGAAACGGCAGCCACGCGCCTGCACGGCGCCATGGACGAGGCGGTGAAGACCGGCGGGCAGGTCGGCTCGGTCGGCGCCGCCATCGGCATCGCTCTTTATCCCGGCGGACGGCAGAACCCCGACGAAGTCTACGCCGATGCCGGGCTCGCCGCCCACCAGGCCATAGGCGTGCCGGGGAAAATCTGTCGATACGCGCCGGAGATGAGCGTCGCCCTCAACCACCGCCGCGATGTCGCTCAGAAATTGAAGACGGCCCTGGCCGAGGGCGGGTTGTCCCTGTATTACCAGCCTAAGGTGGATATCGCCTCGGGCCGGCTGGTCGGGGCGGAGGCGCTGCTGCGCTGGCACGACCCGGCTCTCGGCCCCATCGGCCCCGACCACTTCATTCCCATCGCCGAGGAACGCGGCCTGATGCCCGAGATCGGCGACTGGGTGCTGACCCGCGCCTGCTCGCAGATGGCTGCCTGGAAGGCAGCGGGGCTGCGCTTCCCGGGCCGGCTTGCCGTCAACGTGTCGATGGCCCAGTTCGATGCGATCGACTGCGCCGCCCGCGTTTCCGGCGCCGTCACTGCCGCCGGCTGTTCCGTCGCCGAGATCGAACTGGAGATTACCGAAAGCGTGTTCTCGGCCGATGCCGGGCGGGCGATCGGCATCATGAAGGATCTGCGTGACGACGGCTTCTCGCTGGCCATCGACGATTTCGGCACCGGCTTCTCGTCGCTGGCCTATCTGTCGCGCATGCCGGTCGGGACGCTGAAGATCGACATCTCTTTCGTCCGCAACATGCTGACCCGCGACAGCGACCATGTGGTGATCCAGACCATCATCAACATGGCGCGCAGCCTTGGCCTCGGCCTGGTCGCCGAGGGCGTCGAGACCGCGGCCCATGCCCAGGCCCTGCTGGGTCTCGGCTGCCCGGTGGCGCAGGGCTACCATTACGGCCGCCCCGAACCGGCCGCCGACTTCGCCCGGCTCTGGCTGCGGGGCTGATCCCCGGCGCCCCGCCGGGACCGATGAAAGCGCCCCCCTCGCCGCGCGCCGTGGCCCGCCCGAAGGCTCTCCCCCCGCTCACCGAGACCATGCCCACCGCACGGCCCGTTACGATAGGTTTGCACCCAGATGTAACAACCTTACGGATTGTTACATCTGCGTTATGTGGAAAAAAGTTGTTTTCCGTATCGGATGGACGCGTATACCCTATGGGGAAATATCACCCAGAGGATCATGGCAATGGCGGTAACGCATATAAAAAATGGTACAGACTTCACCATTATTCTCTGGGACGATCAGAACATGGCGGCTGAGCTGCCAGCCGGCCGCGCCGCCGAGGCTCTCCCGACGGCCATCACCCGCGTCACCCTGAATGGCTTCAGCCTGCGCAACAAATTGGGCGACTTTATGGATGGTGACGGCTATCTGGCCACCACCCTG
>JAKAFA010000269.1 GCA_021818185.1 Pseudomonadota bacterium
GCCGGAATGCAGCACGTCGTCGGCCATCTTGAAGGCATCGGCGAAGGTGGTGCGCTCGGTGGCGATGCGGAACAGGTTCTGGTTGGGGATGATGATCAGGGTATCGACGAACTGGGTCAGTTCCTCGATGCCGGATTCGGCGGTGCGCATGCGGTGCGCGCCCTCGAAGTGGAAGGGCTTGGTCACCACGCCGACCGTCAGGATGCCCATCTCGCGGGCCGCCCGGGCGATGACCGGCGCGGCGCCGGTGCCGGTGCCGCCGCCCATGCCGGCGGTGATGAACACCATGTTGCTGCCCGACAGCATGCCGGTCAGCTCTTCCATGCTTTCTTCCGCCGCCGCGCGGCCGACGTCGGGGCGCGAGCCCGCGCCCAGGCCCTGGGTCACGGTGCCGCCCAGCTGGATGCGGTTTTCGGTGCGCGCCTGGGCCAGGGCCTGGGCGTCGGTGTTGGCGACGATGAACTCGACGCCTTCGAGATGCGAGGTGATCATATTGTTGACGGCGTTGCCGCCGGCGCCCCCGACGCCGATGACGGTGATCCGGGGCTTCAGTTCCGACGGAGCGCCGGGATGGAAACTCAGAGCCATGGTCTTAACCTCCGCGCTGCTTGGCCGGTTTCCGCCCGGCCATTGTGTGGGTCTTGCTGCTAAAAGTTCTTCTTGAGCCAACGTCCGATGCGCCCCAGGCCCCGGCCTTCATCCTCGCCGCTCTGCGCATTCCGCCGGCCGCGCGTGGCGGACTGGTGGACGATGGCGTAGCGGATCAGTCCGGCACAGGTCGAAAAGGCGGGGCCGCCCGTGGCTTCGGGCAGCCCATGGAAACCAACAGGACGGCCCAGCCGCACCTGCTTGTCGAGCACCAGCCCGGCCAGGTCGCGAACGCCCTGCATCTGGCTGGCGCCGCCGGTCAGCACGACGCGCCGGCCGGCCATCTTGTCGAAGCCGCCGCGTTCCAGGTGCGAGCGGACCAGTTCGAAGGTCTCTTCCAGCCGGGGCTGAATGATCTGGTTGAGCAGCGACCGCGGGATCTGGTTCGAGGCGCCGTCCTCGGTCTCGCCGACCAGCGGCACCTTCAGCATCTCGCGGTCGTCGGCCGGCGAGGGGATGGCGGAACCGTACAGCGTCTTCAGCCGCTCGGCGAAGGCCATGGGGGTGGATAGGCCGCGGGCGATGTCGCTGGTGACGTGGTGGCCGCCCACCGCGATGATCTCGGTGTGGACCAGCTGTCCGCCCAGGAAAACGGCGATCGAGGTGGTGCCGCCGCCCATGTCGATGCAGGTGACTCCCAACTCCTTCTCGTCGTCCACCAGGCAGGCCAGGCCCGAGGCGTAGGGCGACACCACCCGGGCCTCGACGTCGAGATGGCAGCGGTTGATCACCGTCGACAGGTTGCGCACCGGGCCCACCGCGGCGGAAATCAGGTGGATCGCCACCCCCAGGCGGTCGCCGTACATGCCGATGGGGTCGTGGATGCCCTCGTTGCCGTCGATGGTGTAATCCACCGGAATGGCGTGCAGCAAGTCGCGCTCGGGGCTTTCGTGATGGGCCCGGCCGTGTTCCAGCATGCGGCGCAGGTCGGCCTCGTTGACCGGGTGGCCGTTCATCGCCACCTCGACCGTCACGTTGGCCGACGCCGGCTGTCCGCCCGAGATGTTGGCCACCACCGCCTTGACCCGGTCGCCGGCCATTTCCTCGGCGGCGTCCACCGCGGCCCGGATGGAATGCTCCAGGTTCTCCATGTCCACCACCGCGCCGGCGCGCATGCCGCGGGCCAGCTGATGGCCGATGCCGGCGATGCGGGCGGTGCGGTCGTCGGCCACCTGGGCCACGAAGCAGCACACCTTGGTCGAGCCGATGTCGAGGGCGGCGACGAGGTCGTGGCGCATTCTCAGCCCCCCCGCTCGCGGCGCCGCGGCAGTTCGGCGTGTTGGGCGCCGGCCGGCCGCGGCACGAAGGACTGGTGGCGGCCGCCGGCCGTGTGGACGGTCTCGGGGCGGGCGGTCCGCAGCACCAGCCGGTCGCCGAAGCGCAGATCGACCATGGTCACGTTGCGGCGGGTCAGGCCGTGGTCGCCTTCCAGCTTGGCCAGGCGGTGCCAGGCCTCTTCCGTCTGGTCCTCGGGCAGGCGGGCCAGCAGGCCGCCGACCGGATCGTCCAGGTGGATGTCCCAGCGGCGGTCGCCGACCCACACCGCCGATTTGACCCGCGACGCCAGGGCGGGCTCGGACGAGATCAGTTCGAGAAGGTCGGCGGTCGCCACCGGGGCGCCGTCGCCCACCACCAGCGGCAAATCTTCGTAGCCGGCGATGCCACCGGGGATCTGGTGGCCTTCACCGTCGATCAGGACGAAGACCCCGTCGTGCTGCCACAGGGCCACCGGGCGGCGTTCGGCGATCACCACGTGCAGGGCGTGGGGCAGGCGGCGCTCGACGGCGGCGGCCCGCACGCTGGGGATGGCCTCCAGGCGGTCCTTGGCGTCCTCCAGGTCCAGCCCCAGGATGGGGTCGCCGCGCTTCACTCCCAGGGCGGCCAGAATCTCTTCGCTCGTGGTGCGGCTGCGGCCGGTGACCGTGATGTCCTCGACGCGGAAACCGGCCTTGGCGGTCAGGGCCAGCAGGCTGTCGCCCAGGGCGCGGGCGGCCCGCTGCGGCGCGCCGGAATGCCACACCACCAGGGCGAACACCAGCACGCCGATGGCCGCCACCCCGGCCGCCACCATCCGCTGGAACGGGGTGAGCAGGGTGGCGAGCAACGGCGCGCGGCGCTTGCGCGCCGGCTTGGTCTTGGGGACCGCCGGGGCTTCGGCGCGCATCGGCCTGGCGTGGGGCGCGGCTTCGGCATGCGCCGCCCCCCGCTGGCGCGGCGGGCGAGGGTCGGTGGATGGGCCGAGTCGGTCCTCCGGCGAGATGATGATGTCGGCGTCGCTCATCCGTCGCACGCAGCCTCCTCCACCATCCAGCGCACCAGGTCGGGGAAGGTGATCCCGGCATGGGCGGCGATTTCGGGGACCAGCGAGGTGGCGGTCATGCCCGGCTGGGTATTGACCTCCAGCACCACCAGGCGCGGCGCCTCGCCGGGCCGGGTGTCGTCGTAGCGCAGGTCGGTGCGGCTGACTCCGCGGCAGCCCAGCACCCGATGGGCCGCCTCGGCCAGGCGGCAGGCCTCGGCGTAATCCGCTTCGGGCAGGGGGGCGGGCATGATGTGGCGCGAACCGCCCGGGGCGTATTTGGCGTCGTAATCGTAGAAGCCGCGGTCCGAGGTGATTTCCAGCGCGCCTAGCGCCCGGCCGCCCATCACCGCCACGGTGATCTCGCGCCCTGGGATGAAGGCCTCCACCAGCACTTCGCCGGCCTCGAACGGCCAGGCGTCCAGCGGCGAGCCGGCGGTACCCTCGCGCACGATATGCACGCCGACCGACGAGCCCTCGTTCAACGGCTTGACCACGTAGGGCCGGGGCAAGGGATCGCCCGTCGCCTCGCCGCGGCGCACCACCCGGCCTTCGGCCACCGGAATGCCGGCGGCGGCAAACAGCGAGCGGGCGAACGCCTTGTCCATGGCCGCCGCCGAAGCCAGCAAGCCGGAATGGGTGTAGGGGATGCCCATCAGGTTGAGCAGCCCTTGCAGGCAGCCGTCCTCGCCGAAGCGGCCGTGCAGGGCGTTGAACACCACGTCGGGCCGGCTGGCGGCGATGTCGGCGGCAATGCGGGCGGGGTCGCGCCCGATGTCCAGGCGGGTGACGGTGTAGCCGGCCTGGCCCAGGGCATCGGCCGCGGCGGCGCCGGAATTCAGGCTGACCTCGCGTTCGGCCGAAGCGCCTCCGATCAGGACGGTCACACGCTTGCTCACCGCTGTTCCTCCTTGCGCACGCCGATGCGGCGGATTTCCCAATGCAGGTCGATGCCCGAGGTTTCCCGCACCCGCCGGCGGACCTCCTCGCCCAGATCCTCGATGTCGGCGGCGGTGGCGTCACCGGTGTTGATCAGGAAGTTGCAATGCTTTTCGCTGATCATCGCGCCGCCTCGCCTCAGGCCGCGGCAGCCGGCCTTGTCGATCAGCTCCCAGGCCTTGGCGCCCCCCGAAACCTTGGGATCGGGGTTGGCGAAGGTCGAGCCGCCGGTCCGCGCCCGGGTCGGCTGGGCGGCTTCGCGCGCCGCGCGGATTTCGGCCATGCGGGCGGCGATGGCCTCCTTGTCGGCCGGCCGGCCTTGCAGGGTGGCGGACAGGAAGGTCCAGGATTCCGGCACGGCGCACCGGCGATAGGCGAAGCCCAACTCGGCCGGGGACAGGGTCTGTAGCCGCCCTGCGCGGTCCAGCGCGGTGGCCGACAGGGTGACGCCCTTCATTTCGCCGCCGAACGCCCCGGCGTTCATGCGCAACGCGCCGCCGATGGTGCCGGGTACGCCCGACAGGAATTCCAGGCCGCCGATGCCCAGCTCCAGGGCAGTCATGGCGATGGTCAGGTCGAGGGCCCCGGCGCCGGCCCGCACCACGTCGCCATCGGCCGCCACCTCGGCGAACGGTCCGGCCAGACGGATCACCACGCCCGGCACGCCGCCGTCGCGTACCAGCAGGTTCGAGCCGACGCCGATCACCGTCACCGGCACGTCGGCCGG
>JAKAFA010000270.1 GCA_021818185.1 Pseudomonadota bacterium
TGGCGGCTGTGCCGGGCGTCGAGCGAGAAGACGTGGCCGCAACGGGCCTCGACCACCGCATACCGGCCCTGGCCGTCGGAAATCAAACGATAGGTTTCCTGCGTGTCGATCACTTGCAGCATTCACACCTCCCTTTCGCGTCGATTGGGATGGATGTAGGCAGCGGCGGCGGGCCGGAAAGGGATCTCTCCGCCCGATGGGCATACCCGGTTGAATTCGGGCCACTGGCCGCAAGCGCGCTGGGCGGCCGGAAATCCGCCGGGCTCGCCCGGCCGAAGGATTTTTCCGCACGGCCATTTGCCCCATGTCGGAAGCAGGCCCCAATATCAATGAATGGTGCACCGAGGGGGCACGGCGCGGGAGGCGGCATGGTGAACGGCATCATCCGGTCCGACGGTGCGGCGGTGGCAGCCAGGCTTGGGCGGTTGCTGGAGCCGTTGGGCGGCAGCCGGCTGGTGCTGGCCGGAGCGGGCGGGGCGTTGGGCATCGCCCTCCGGGCGGTCATTGCCGCCTATAACCACGCCCATTCCGGCCGGCCGATCCGCTTGGCCGCCTTCGATCGCCTGCCGGCCGGCGGGGCGGGGCCGGCCGAGTGGATCGTCAACCTGCTTCCCGGCCTGCGGGCGGTGTGGACCATGCTGGATCAGGCGCGCGGCGGGCAGGTGCGCGGCCTGCTGAGCCTGGCTTCGCCCGGCGGCGGCGAGGGGTGGCCGCCCGTCGAAGCCCTGTGCGCCACCCATTGGCGGCTCTATCGCACACCTGTTGCCGTGCTCCGGCCGTTCGGAGTCTACGGCCCGGGGCAGGGAGGGATGCCGCTGGTCTTGCCGTGGGACGGGGCTGAAACCGCATCGTTCTGCTACGCCGCCGAGGCGGCCGAGGCGTGCCTGGTCCTTCTGGTGATGGCCGAGGCCCATGGCCAGGTCTTCGATCTCGCCGGGGGCGATACGGTGACCCCGGGGCAGTTGGTCGCGGCCGCCGCCCTGGCTGGCCTGCCGCCGCCGGTGGTGCTGGGCGGCGGGCTCCGGCGGCAGCCCGAGCCGGCCCGCCTGATCCGCCTGACCGGCCTTCGACCGCGCATCGGCTTGGCGGAGGGGCTGGCCCGCACCCGGGCGGCGGGTCTTGTCGGCTCGCCCGTGGGGGCCGTGAATCGAGCTTGACCAAAAGATTTCGTTAGCGAAGTTTAATAGCCATATTCGGACCTTGAACGCCCGATGGCGCAAAAAGAGATCAAGGTAAGTCATTGAAGTGGAACGAAACGCAAAAAAGTGCGGCCGTGTTGGAGGTACCACATTTGATGCCGTATTGCATTTTGTCAGTCATGACTCCCCCTGTTGAGGTAATAATTCATTAATATGACGGGAGCAGCCTTCGTTCCATTCACGCAATCCCCTGCGCAAAGGAACGGACGAACCGATGGCTCCCGCCCCCAGCCCGTCCCCGACCAATCCGACCACGGCCAACCCTCCCCTGGCCAATCCGCTTCGCGAGGCGCTGGCCTCGTGCCGCGGCGCCGCCGCCGCCACCGCGGTGTTCAGCTTCGTCGCCAACATCCTGCTGTTCACCTCGCCGCTCTACATGCTCCAGGTCTACGACCGCGTGCTGGCCAGCCACAGCGGCTCGACGCTGCTGATGCTGACCCTGATCGCCGCCTTCATGCTGGCCATCCTCGGGGTGGTCGAGATGATCCGCTCCCGCGTCCTGGTGCGGGCCGGCGCCCGCATCGACCTGATGCTGGCCGGCAAGGCCTTTGCCGGCGTGTTCGCCGCCAGCGCCCGCAGCCAGGGCGGCGGCGGCACCCAGGTGCTGCGCGACATCGACACCGTGCGCGATTTCGCCACCGGCCCCGCCTTGCTGGTGTTCTGCGACGCACCGTGGGCGCCGCTGTTCATCGGGCTAGCCTTCGTGCTGCACCCGTTGATCGGCGTGGTCACCCTGGCCGGTGGCGTGGTGATCTTCGCGCTGGCCGTCGCCAACGAGATGATCACCCGCCGGGCCCTGAAGCAGGCTTCGGCGGTCACCGTCGGCGCCGCCGCCTTTGCCGAGGCCAGCCTGCGCAACGCCGAAGTGCTGCACGCCATGGGCATGCTGCCCGGCATCGCCCAGCGCTGGCTGGCCCGCCACCACGCGGCGCTCGGCTTGCAGGCCCAGGCCTCGGACCGGGCCGGCGGACTGCTGGCCCTGTCGAAGTTCGTCCGCATGTTCCTGCAATCGGCCATCCTGGGCCTGGGCGCCTGGCTGGCGATCAACGACCAGGTGACCGGCGGCTCGATCATCGCCGGCTCGATCGTCATGGGCCGCGCCCTGGCGCCCATCGAAATGGCGGTGGGCCATTGGAAGGCCTTCATCAACGCCCGTGCCGCCTTTGCCCGCCTGGGCACCGCACTGGCCGCCGCCGGCGAACAGGGGGGGCGCATGAAACTGCCGCGCCCCAAGGGGCACCTGACCGTCGAGCGCGCCGTGGTAGTGCCGCCCGGATCGCGCACCGCCATCCTCAAGGGAGTATCCTTTGCCCTGGCAGCCGGTGAGGCGCTGGGGGTGGTCGGCCCGTCGGCCGCCGGCAAATCCACCCTGTCTCGCCTGCTGGTGGGGGTGTGGCCGGCCGGGGCGGGCCATGTGCGCCTGGACGGCGCCGACCTTGCCACCTGGGACCGCGAGGACCTTGGCCCGGCCATCGGCTACCTGCCCCAGGACGTGGAACTGTTCGACGGCACCGTGGCCGAGAACATTGCCCGCTTCGCCACGCTCGACCCCGTCAAGGTGGTGGCCGCCGCCAAGCAGGCCGGCGTTCACGACGTGATCCTGGGCTTGGCCGAGGGCTACGACACCCGCATCGGCGAGGGCGGCGGCAAGCTGTCCGGCGGCCAGCGCCAGCGTATCGCGCTCGCCCGCGCCCTGTACGACGATCCCGCCTTCGTGGTCCTCGACGAGCCCAATTCCAACCTGGACGCCGCCGGTGAACAGGCGCTGGTGGAGGCGGTGATGGCCATGAAGGCCCGCAAGGCCACCACCGTGGTGGTCACCCACCGCCTGTCGATCCTGGGCTGCGTCGACAAGGTGCTGGTGCTGAACAACGGCGAGGTCGAGCTGTTCGGCAGCCGCGACGAGGTCCTGGCCCGCCTGGCCCGACCCCATGTGGTGGCCAGCCAGCCGCCCCAGCCTGCTCCCGCGTCCGTTCCCGTTCCCGCCCAGGCCCAGAGGTAATCCCCATGAGCAGCAACGACAACAGCCTCGCCCTGCCGGAAATCCTGCTGTCGCCGCCCGGTGGCACCCTGCCCTCCACCGATTTCCGCCGGCCGATCCGCATCGGCATGGCGGTGATCGGCCTGGCGCTGGGCGGCTTCGGCGTCTGGGCGGCGTGTGCGCCCATCGACAGCGCCGTCGTCGCCCAGGGGGTGGTCACGGTGGAGAGCAAGCGCAAGGTGGTGCAGCACCGCGAGGGCGGCATCGTCGCCCAGGTGCTGGTCACCGAGGGTCAGCAGGTCGAGGCGGGGACCGTGCTGGCCCGCCTGAAGGATGCCGGCGCCCAGGCCACCATGGTGGCCCTGACCGCCGAGCGCGACGCCAAGCTGGCCGAAGAGGCCCGGCTGGTGGCCGAACGCGACGGCCGCGCCACCATAGCCTTCCCGCCGGCCCTGCTGGATCGTGCCGCCGACCCGCGCGTGGCGGAAACCCTGCGGCGCGAAACTGACCGTTTTCGGGAACGCGCCAAGTCCCTGGCGGGGCAACTCGGCATCCTGGAATCCCGCGTCGCCCAGTTGCAGGTCAGCCGCCAGGGGCGCGCCCAGTTGGGCGAGACCACCCGCCGCCAGATCACCCTGATGCAGGAGGAATTGGCGGGCCTGCGCCAACTGGAGGCCAAGGGCTATTATCCGCGCAACCGCCTGCGCGCCGAGGAACGCGACTTGGCCCGCCTGCAAGGCGAGCTGTATTCCGAGCGGGCCGGCACCGCCGAACTGGACAAGCAGATCGGCGAGGCGCGGCTGGAGGCCATGCAGACCCGCCAGAAGTTCCAGGAGGAGGTCGCCACCGACCTGTCGAGCGCCGAGGTGGCGTTGAACGACATCGGCCAGAAACTGGTCGCCGCCCGCGACGAGGTGGAACGCCTGTCGGTGGTGGCGCCGGTGGCCGGGGTGGTACAGGGGCTCAGGATCGCCGGCCCCGGCGCGGTGGTGCCGCCCGGCGGCGAGGTGGCGGAGATCGTGCCGGACAACGACCGGCTGGTGGTGGAAAGCCAGATCAATCCCCGCGACATCGACCGCGTGCGCGACGGCCAGTCCGCCCGCCTGCGCTTCCCCGCCTTCAATGCGCGGGTGACGCCGGTGATCGAGGGCAAGGTGGACGTGGTCTCGGCCGACCGCTTCACCGATCCCGCCACCCATCGCGGCTACTACACCGCCCGGGTCGAGGTTCCGCCGTCCCAGGTCGCCCGACTGCCCGGCGCCCTGAAGGCGGGTATGCCGGTCGAGGTGATGATCGAGGGCGGCGAGCGCACGCCGCTGCAATATTTCCTCAAGCCCCTGGCCGACAGTTTCGCGCGGGCCTTCAAGGAGCGGTGAGCGGCGAGGGCGGACGCGGGAGCGGGGGGGCGGCGGCATCC
>JAKAFA010000271.1 GCA_021818185.1 Pseudomonadota bacterium
TCGTGCTGCCGCCCTCGGTGGTGGAACTGGAACGCCGCCTGACCACCCGCGCCCAGGACAGCACCGAGGTGGTGGCCAAGCGCATGGCCAAGGCCGGCGACGAGATGAGCCATTGGCGCGAATACGATTACATCCTGGTCAACACCGACGTCGAGCGCTCGGTGGCGGCGGTGTCCGCCATCCTGGCGGCCGAACGGTTGCGGCGCGACCGCCAGGTCGGCATGCACGACTTCGTCGGCCGGCTGCGTGGCGACTAGGGTGGCGGCCCAGATCGGCACCATCCTGGTCTATGTCGGCCTGGACGCCGTGGGCGACGGGCTGATGAAGCTGCCCTTCGTGCGGGCGTTGCGCGCCGCCTTTCCCGCCGCCCGCATCACCTGGATGGCGGGCAAGGGGCATACCGTCTATGCCGACAGCCTGGCCTGCCTAGTGACAGGCCTGATCGACGAGGTGCTGGACGAGTGCGGGGTGGGTAGCCGGGTGGCCGAACTGGCGGGGCCGCGCCCGCTGGCCGGGCGCGCCTTCGACCTGGTCATCGACACCCAGCGGCGCATCCTGACCACCCTGATCCTGCGCCGGGTTCGC
This sequence comes from Pseudomonadota bacterium, assembly GCA_021818185.1. GTDB lineage: Bacteria > Pseudomonadota > Alphaproteobacteria > Rhodospirillales > Magnetospirillaceae > JAKAFA01. Next base: position 586 of record JAKAFA010000271.1, read on the forward strand.
CACCGGACCTTCCTGTCGGCGGCAGGCAATTACTGGCTGTCCGACATCCGTCCGCGTGAACGCCGCAAGCCGGCAGCCATGGTGGATCAGTTGCTGATGCTGGCCGACCTGGCCTGCGGCCGGCCGGTCGCCGTGCAGGCGCCGCTGCCGCGCGATCCGGTGGCGGAATGGGCGGCGGGGGAGTTGCTGCCGCCCGGCCCCGCCTATGTCGGTTTCGCCCCCGGCGCGGGCGGGCGCCACAAATGCTGGCCTCTTGACCGCTACATCGAGCTGGCCCGCCGCCTGACGGCCGAAGGCTGGGTGCCGGTGTTCCTGCTGGGCCCGGCCGAGGCCGAATGGGCCGCCGCCATCGCCACCGTCCTGCCCGAGGCCCGCCTGCCGCTGCAACAGGCGGCCGAGGTCACCCCCATGCTGACCATCGAACTGGCCCGCCGCCTGTCCGCTGCCGTGGCCAACGATTCGGGCACCGGCCACATGCTGGCCGCCGCCGATGTGCCGCTGGTGTCGCTGTTCGGCCCCACCCCGCCGGAAAAATTCGCTCCCCGCACCCGCCGCCTGACGGTGGTGGCCGCCCGCGCGTGGGGCGGCGAGGCCATGGACCTGATTCCGGTCGAGGCGGTGGCGGCGGCCGTGCGCGGGATGCTGTAGGCGCCGCATTCTTCCGGCCGGCGCCGGGCGGTGGTAGGATCCGCGGTTCGCCGCACCGGGCGGCCCCTTGATGGATGACGAAGGCGATGGACATCAAAGAGCATATTCGCGGCATCCCCGACTTTCCCAAGCCGGGCATTCTGTTCTACGATATTTCCACCCTGCTCGCCCATCCCGACGCCTGGCAAGTGGCCATGGGGCGGATGGCGCGCCAGGTGCGCAAATTCCATCCCGACATCCTGGCCGGCGTCGAATCCCGCGGCTTCCTGGTGGCGGCGCCGCTGGCCCTGAAGCTGGGATGCGGCTTCGTCATGCTGCGCAAGAAGGGCAAGCTTCCGGGCAAGACCATTCGACACGACTACGCGCTGGAATACGGCACCGACACCATCGAGATCCAGGCCGACGCCGTCGAGTCCGGGGCCCGGGTGGTGATCCTCGACGACCTGCTGGCGACCGGCGGCACCATGGCGGCCGGCGTCGAACTGCTGCGCAAGGTTGGCGCCGAGGTGACCGGCGCCGCGGCGGTGATCGAACTGAATTTCCTGGCCGGCCGCCAGCGCCTGGAGGCGATGGACGTGCCGGTCTCCTCGCTGGTCGCCTACGACGACTAGAGCGGCGGCGGAGCGGCCGGAAGCGGTCGCCGGGCTACGGGGCGGATGAAAGGGGACGGCGCGTCAGAATGGAGTTCGCGCTGCAGGCGGCCCTTCTGGGGGCGGTGGTGGGCTCGGCGGTGCTGGCCGTGGCGACCCTTTACGCCCTGTCCCTACCCGCCGGTTCGGGGGCCTTCGCCTGGTGGGCGGCGGCATTCATGCTCGATGCCGCTTCGGAGGGGCTGTTCCTGACCGGTGCCGCCGCGGCGGTGGCCCCCATTTCCGATGTCCTGCACGGCTGCTCGGCGGTACTGATCGCCGCCGGCGCCGCCACCTTCCTCGGCCGGCCGCCGCGCTGGGGCTGGGCGCCGGCCGGCCTGCTGGCGGTGGTGCTTTGGGGGGCGCTGGCCGGAGCCTTGCGCCTTCGTCTCGGGCTGGCCGGCGTTCCGCTGTTCGGGATCGGCGGCCTGCCGGTGCTGGTTTCCGCCTGGGCCTTCCTGGCGTGCCGCCAGCCGATCCGGCCCGATGGCCACAAGGGGGCGGCCGTGGCTTTTGCCGCCGGGGGTATCCATCATCTGGCGGGGCCGCTGCTCGCCCTGCGGCCGGCGCTGGCCACCTGGGGCCTGGTCGCCGCCCAGCTGGCGGCCATGCTCATGGCCGTGGCGCTGCTGCTGGTGGTGTTGCGGCGCCAGCAGGCGGCGACCGAACGCGAGGTCCGGCGCGCCGCCCTGCTCGATGGCCACTTGGCCGAAGCCCTGGGCGGCATCCAGGACGGGGTGGCGATCTACGATGCCGGGGATCGCCTGGTCACCTGCAACGACCGGTACCGGGAAATCCTGGCGCCCTTCGATGTGCTGCTGGTACCGGGGATGCCCTTGCGCGACCTGCTGGAGGCCACCGCCATCGGCGGGTTGGTGCCGACCGCCCGCGGCCGCGAGGACGAGTGGGTCGGTTCGGTGATGGCCGGTCATGCCAGCCGCGTTGTCGCGCCCCAGGAACAGCAGATGTCGGACGGCCGCTGGATGGCGGTCAGCGTCTATCCGACCTCGGATGGCGGGCATCTGCGCATTCTCTCCGACATCACCGAGCGCAAGCAGGCCGAACTGGCCCTGACCGAAAGCGCCACCTGGCTGCGCGGGGTGATGGACGCCGTGGTGGACGGGCTGGTGGCCATCGACGACCAGGGCGCGGTGCTGTCCGTCAATCCGGCGGTCAGCCGCATTTTCGGGTATCCGCCGGAAGAGATCCTCGGCCGCGACATCGGCATGCTGATCCCGGAAGCGGCCGTGCCGGCCGACGGGGCGGTCCGTTTCCCCACCATCGGCATCCATCAGGCGACGGGCCGGCGGCGGGATGGGACCCTGTTCCCGCTGGAACTGGCGCTGAGCGAGCTGGCCCAGCATCAAATGGTCACCTTCATTGCGGTGCTGCGCGACATCACCGGGCGCAAGCGCGTCGAGGCGGCCCTGGTCGACAGCGAGCAGCGGTTCCGCGATCTGGCCGAATCCGCTTCGGACTGGTTCTGGGAAACCGACGGCGATCTGCGCTTCGTCTATGTCTCGGGGCGGGTGACCCAGGTCCTGGGCGTGGGACCCGGCTTTTTCCTCGGCCACACTTTCGAGGAATTGATGGACTCGTCGCTGGAAGGCGAGGGTTGGGAGGCCCAGCGGCTGCTGATGGCCGCGGGGCGCCCGTTCCGCGGGTTCGTGGTGCGCCACCGGCTGCCGTCCGGCGGGTACCGGTACGTCGAGATGGCCGGACGGCCGGTGTTGGACGCGGCGGGAACCTGGCGCGGCTACCGCGGGACCGCCAGCGACATCACCATCCTCAAGCGCCACGAGCGGGACCTGGCCGAGCAATCGGCCCTGCGCCAGGCGATCATCGACAACATGGGCCAGGGCGTGGTGGTGTTCGACGGCGCCGAGCGGCTGGTCGCCGTCAACAGTGCCGCCCGCCGTTTGCTGGACCTGCCGGAAAGCGAATTGGGGAACGGCCTGCCCTACCGCGATTTCCTGCGCCATATCGCCCCGGCGCAAGCGGCCGGAGAGGGGGCGGCCTGCCTGGCCATGCGTCTGGATCCCGGCGGCATGTTCGAGCTGCCGCGCCCGGCCGGGGCGGTGCTGGAGGTCCGTTCCACCGCCATGCCGGGCGGCGGCCTGATCCAGACCCTGACCGATATCACCGAGCGCAAGCACACCGAGGATACCCTGCGCGAGGCCAAGGAGGCGGCCGAACGCGGCAACCGCGCCAAAGCGACGTTCCTGGCCAATATCAGCCACGAGCTGCGCACTCCGCTCAACGCCATCATCGGCTTCTCCGAGTTGATGAGGCACGAGATCTTCGGGCCGCTGGAGCCCGCCGCCTACCGCACCTATATCGACGACATCAACGAAAGCGGCATGCATCTGCTGGAACTGATCAACGACATTCTGGACATGTCCAAGGCCGAGGCGGGGATGACCGACCTGATCGAAGGCGATGTGGATGTCGCCCAGATCGTGCGGTCGTCGGCGCGGATGATGGCCCGGCGGGCCGAAATGCAGCGGGTCGAGGTGATCGAGGATCTGGAGCCCGACCTGCCGCGCCTGCGGGCCGACGAACGGCGGCTGCGCCAGATCGTGCTCAACCTGATCTCCAACGCCGTCAAGTTCACCGACGAGAACGGGCAGGTGGTGGTCACCGCCCGGTCTACCGCCCGAGGGATGGAAATCAAGGTGGTGGATACCGGCATCGGCATGACCGAAGCCGAGATGGAA
>JAKAFA010000272.1 GCA_021818185.1 Pseudomonadota bacterium
CCTGGCCCAGCCGGTCGGCCTGACCAGCGACAAGGGCGCCATGGTCGCCTCGGTCACCCCCGGCAGCCCGGCGGCCAAGGCCGGCGTGCAGCGCGGCGACGTGATCCTGAAGTTCGACGGCAAGGACATCAGTGAGATGCGCAAGCTGCCGCGCATCGTCGCCGAGACCCAGGTCGGCAAGACCGTGGACATGGAGTTGTGGCACAACGGCAAGGCCCAGACCGTCCAGGTGCAGGTCGGCGAGATGAAGGACGAGCCGGAGCCGCCCAAGACCGAAGAGGCGGCCAAGCCCCAGCCCACAGGCCAGGCGGTCCCCGATGCCGGCATGTCCGTCGCCCGCATCACCCCCGCCCTGCGCGAGAAGTTCCAGATCGATGAACAGGTGAAGGGCGTGGTGGTCGTGGACGTCAAGGGTGACGGCAACGCCGCCGACAAGGGCATCAAGGCCGGCGACGTCATCACCGAAGCCGCCCATCAGCCCATGCAGACGCCGCATGATCTGCTGAAGGTCATCGACAAGGAGCGTTCCGCCGGTAACCCCGCGGTTCTGCTGCTGGTCGAAAACGCCCAGGGCATGCGCTACGTCGCCCTGCCCCTGGCGGACGGCAAGAAGAAGAAGTAGCGGCGGCGAGCGCCTCGGGCCCGGCGATGCCGGAACCCGAGGCGCCGTTCGTCACTGCGGCACCGGCGGCGATGCCAGCGCGCCCGAGGTATAGGCCTTGGAGGCCCTCGCCAGATCCGAACCGAACTCTTTGAGCAGAGGAACGACGAAGCGGGTATCCGTCAAACCGCGGCAGAAGAACATATAAACAACATTGAACTGCCTCATACCTGACGCGTTTGGTTTGTCGACAGATACGGCCTTGGCGAATATCATCTTCTTATTTAAAAGATTAAGAGAATTGGTGTTTATTATGTTCTTGGCGTCATTGAAGGTTACCTTGAACGCAAGAGCACAAATCTCATCTTGAGAGTCTTTGCATTTCAGCCCAAGGACATCAACCGATATGCCATTAATGCCGGAGATAATTTTACCAAGAACCCCGGCGGGCACCGATTGCGAGTTGGAAAGCAGGGCCTGGAATCCACCACTCTGCAAAGCATTGGCAACGGCGGGCAGCGTCAACGAATTACCGATCTGCACCGGCTCATCGGCCCGGACCGTTTCGCATGCCGGCAGCAGAAAAGCGCTGGCAAGAAGCATGATGACAGAAACAACCTTCATTTCATTTCTCCCCTGGAAGACTGTTGGCAATAGCTGAGATCGGCCTTCGGCACCGTTCCAACGGCAAGCCGCCGGTCGAGAAACTGGACTGCTGACCGAAGGTATTCCCCCTGATCCTTAGCGCCGAGGCCGTGGCCTTCGCCGCCGAGATAGAACGCCTCTATCGTGTTGCCCGCCGCCCGCATCGTCCGCTCGAATTTTTCCAATTGGCTTTTGTTCACCCTTGGATCGTTGACGCCTTGAAAGGCGAGGATCGGGCGGCGAATACGGTCGACATGCGCCAAGGGCGAGCGCTCCCACTGGGCAGAGCGTCCGCCGATATATGCTTCCATCATCGGACGGAATCGCCGGGCGTAAGGGCGCATTTCCGCCAGAAACGCGGGGAGATCGAACGGTGCGTCGATAGTCACCGCCGCGGCGAAAAGCTCCGGTGTGCGCACCAGCGCCTCGGCGGCCGCATAACCGCCGTAGCTCCCCCCCATGATCGCCATGCGATCGGCGTCGGCGACCCCCTGCCGTACCGCCCAGCAGGCGGCATCGGTCAGATCATCCTGCATCCGCCCGCCCCATTCGCCGAGCCCCGCCGCCTCGAATCGGCGACCGTAGCCGCCGGAGCCGCGGTAATTGACCCTGAGCACGGCATATCCCGACAACGCCAATCGAGCCGCCGCAATGTCGAACGTTCCCGCGTCCCGGATCCATGGACCGCCATGCACCAGCAAGACCAAGGGCAAACGCCTGGCGGGCCGATTCGGCGGGACGGTGATATAGCCGTGAAGAGTCAGGCCGTCGCGGCTGGCAATGGTGACCGGCACCGTCCTGGGCAGGGCGTCTTCACTGGCCGGCAGGGCTTCGCGGAAAAGCAGGGACGCCTGCCCCTCCTTCCGGTCAAGGAAGACCAGATCATGCTCGCCCGATGGCGAAACGAACAGCAGGAGCAACCGGTTCACGGCGCGATCGCTGGCCCCCTCCTGCAAATGGGCGTGCATGGGCAAGGGAAGGCGACTCAGCAGGCGGGCCAATTGCGGATCGAACACCCTCACCACCGGACGGCCGCCGATGTTTTCGACGATCAGAGGTCGGCCGTCGCGGTCCGTCATGACCAGATCGGTATCGACACCGGAATCGTTGGGAACACTCTCGACCACACGGCCAGCCGCCAGATCGACCCGTTGCAACGTCGTGGTATCGAGACCGCCGCGGGCGAGGAGCCAGGCCTCCTTGTTCGCCCCCACTCCGCCGATAGGGATAGGCGCATCCCCCGGCACATTCTTGCTTGCCGGAAAGGAAAACCTGCGCATCCCGGCCCGCCCTGCGCCTTTCACCTCGATCGAGACGCCGCCCGCCCCATCCCCCCGGAGTTGCCCGACCGGCTGGCCGGCATCGCTGATCAGCCATCCCAAGCCATCGGGAACAGCCGGTCGCACCAGCTGCGGCGCGCCGCCGCCCGGCCCGACCCGGTACAGGCCGAAGGCCTCGTCCTTGACGAGGTTCAGGCCGACGAGCGCACTGCCATCGGGATTGTTTACGTCGACCAGAAACGCCGTCTTGCCCGGAAAGGGAGTAAGATCAACCGGGGCTCGGTCCGGAGCGTCCGCATCGTAGACCACGACGTGGGCCAATTCCTTGCCGCCGGGATCGGACGTCACGTACAGATGACGGTTGTCGGCGCTCCAACGAGGCTCCCCGGCTTTGCCGACCGGGGGCAAAAGAACCAGTGCGCCTCCAGCCACATCGCGAATATAGGTGCGACTGACCCCGTCCCGTAAAGCGCTAAACGCCAGTCTCCGGCCGTCAAATGAAATATCCGCCGATATAATGGATTGAATGCCGCCGCCAACGATGGGATCGGTCAGCGGGGCGGCGTCAGCGCTCTTCGCCGCCGCCAATAAACAATATGTCGCTACGATATATTTACTTAGCCTCAATGCTTTTCCTCGCTGAGCCCGGCCGGTGGGCCATAACGGCCCAAATGAGAGGATAACCTGATTTTTAGACTTGCAGAAGACACTCCGCTCAATCATTTGGCAATAAAAAACGCCCTTGGCGGCGCCGGCCCACTGGACTAAGACGGAGGCTTCTCGCCGTCATCGGAGGATCCGCCCTTGCCCGTGCCGCTGCTTCGCCCGTTCGCCGGCCTGCGCCCCGCCCCCCAATACGCCGCCGAAGTGGCCGCGCCGCCCTATGACGTGCTGTCCAGCGACGAGGCGCGGGTGCTGGCCGAGGGCAAGCCTTGGAGCTTCCTGCACATCTCCAAGCCGGAAATCGACCTGCCGGCCGGCACGGACCTGCATGCCCCGGCGGTCTACGCCAAGGCGCGCGAGAACCTGGACCGCATGGTGGCGGCCGGCGTGCTGCGCCGCGACCCGGCCCCCTGCTTCTACGTCTACCGCCTGCGGATGGGCAAGCATGTCCAGACCGGGCTGGTGGGCGGCGGGTCGGTGGCGGCCTACGACGCCAACCGCATTCGCAAGCACGAATTCACCCGTCCCGACAAGGAGGACGACCGCGTCCGGCAGATCGATGCCTGCGACGCGCAGACCGGCCCGGTGCTGCTGGCCCACCGCAGCCAGCCGGAAATCGCCGCCGCCATCGCCGCGACCACCGCCGAGCCGCCGGCCTACAGCGTCACCGCCGCCGACGGCATCGTCCATACCCTGTGGGTGATGGCCGACCCGGCGCGGGTCGCGGCAGTGGTCGCCGCCTTCGACGCCATGCCGGCCCTCTACATCGCCGACGGCCACCATCGTTCGGCCGCCGCCAGCCGGGTTGCCGCGGCGCGCCGGGCGGCCGGCGCCACCGGCGACGCCCATGACTCCTTCCTGGTGGTGACCTTCCCCATCGAGGAAATGAAGATTTTCGACTACAACCGGGTGGTCCGCGACCTCAACGGCCTGAGCCGCGACGCCTTCCTGGCCGCCGTGGCGGCCGAGTTCGCCGTCGCGCCGGTCACCGGCCGCGCCCGTCCCGCGGCCCCCCGCGAATTCGGCCTGTACCTGCCCGGCCAGTGGTATCGCCTGACCGTGAAGACCGCGGTGCCGGCCGATCCGGTGGCCCGCCTGGATGTCAGCCTGTTGTCCGACCGCCTGTTGACCCCGGTGCTGGGCATCGCCGACCTGCGCAAAGACAAGCGCATCGATTTCGTCGGCGGCAAGCGCGGTCTGGCGGAGTTGGAAAAGCGCGTCGATTCCGGCGAGATGGCCGCGGCCTTCGCCCTGTTCGCCACCAGCATGGAGGATCTGGTCGCCGTGGCCGAGGCCGGCCAGGTGATGCCGCCCAAATCCACCTGGTTCGAACCCAAGCTGGCCGATGGAATGGTGAGCTATCCGCTGGGGTGAGAGGCCAATGGGGAC
>JAKAFA010000036.1 GCA_021818185.1 Pseudomonadota bacterium
ACGATATTGGCCTTGCATTTTGTTTCCAAGGTTAACAATATCGCGTGGGGATGATCTTTGGGGGGTGTCGCTCATCTTGCAGCCGGTATGCGGCGCCTCGTCCCGACATGTTCGAGCGGGAGGGGCGGTCGCCCTGCGGCAAGGCTTGACGGCGCCTTCATGAACGAAGGATCATTCAATCGGACCGACGGACGTAGAATCCGCGCCGCAAACAGGGATGAGGGAGGAACGATATGGCAAGACTGGGAACTATGCTGTGCGCGCTCGCCTTTGGCGCAACGGTGGCGGCGACGCCGCCGGCGCTGGCAGCCGAACCCATCAAGATCGGATCGTTCTTGTCGGTGACGGGGCCGGCTTCGTTCCTGGGCGATCCGGAAAAGCGCACCTTGGAGCGCGAGGTCGATCGCCTGAACGCCGATGGCGGCGTGCTGGGGCGCAAGATCCAGCTGGTGGTCTACGATGACGGCGGCCGCCCCGACAAGGCGGCGACCTTCGCCCGGCGCCTGATCGAAAGCGACAAGGTCGACCTGTTGATCGGCGGCAGCACCACCGGCACGTCGATGGCGGCGATCAAGGTGGCCGAGCCGGCGCATGTGCCGTTCATCTCGCTGGCCGGCGGCGTCGAGATCATCGAACCGGTCAAGGCCTGGGTGTTCAAGACCCCCCACACCGACCGCATGGCGGCGGAAAAGGTCTTCGCCGACATGAAGGCGCGCGGGCTGACCAAGATCGCCATGATTTCCGAGGATGCCGGCTTCGGCAAGTCGGGCCACGACCAGTCGCTGAAGGTGGCGCCGGCCTACGGCATCCAGATCCTGGCCGACGAGGTGTATTCGGCCAAGGACCCCGACGTCACTGCCCAGCTCACCAAGATCAAGAACACCCCCGGCGTGCAGGCGGTGTTCAATTTCGGCTTCGGCCAGAGCCCGGCGGTGGTCACCCGCGATTACCGCCAGCTGGGCATCGCCCTGCCGCTGTACGAATCGCACGGCGTCGCCTCGAAGGAATACATCCGCCTGGCCGGGCCCGCCGCCGAAGGCGTGCGCTTCCCCGCCGCCGGCCTGCTGGTCGCCGACCAGTTGCCGGCCTCCGATCCCCAGAAGCCGGTGGTGACCGCCTTCAAGAAGGATTACGAGGCGGCGTTCAAGTCGGAGGTGTCGACCTTCGCCGGCCACGCCTATGACGCGTTGGAGATCGCGGTGGCGGCTATCCGCCGCGCCGGCACCGTCGACAAGGCGGCGGTGCGGAACGAGATCGAGAAGACGTCGGGCTATATCGGCACCGGCGGCCGTGTCTCGATGTCGCCCAAGGACCACCTTGGGCTTAACCTCTCGGCCTTCCACATGGTCGAGATCCACAATGGCGGCTGGGTTCTGGTCGACTGACGCCATGGGCGCCCCATTGATCCAATACCTGTTCGCCGGGCTGACGTCGGGTGCGATCTATGCCCTTGCCGGGCTGGGATTCTCCCTGATCTACAACGCCAGCTCGGTGATCAACTTCGCCCAGGGCGAGTTCATCATGATCGGAGGGATGACGGCGGCCAGTCTGGTGGCGGCCGGCATCCCACTGCCCCTCGCCGCGCTGGCGGCGGTGGCGGTCACCGTGGTGGTGGGCATGGCCCTGGAAAAGCTGGCCATCGAGCCGGCCCGCGATGCCGGGGTGGTGTCGGTGGTGATCATCACCATCGGCGCCTCCATCTTCCTGCGCGGCGTGGCGCAACTGGTCTGGGACAAGGATTTCCACTCGCTGCCGTCCTTCTCCGGCGATATCCCGCTCCATGTCGGCGGCGCCGTGCTGATGCCGCAAAGCCTGTGGGTCCTGGGAGTATCGATGGCGGTGATCGCCTGGCTGTGGTGGTTCTTCACCCGCACCCTGTTCGGCAAGGCCATGCTGGCCGCTTCGGCCAACCGGCTGGCGGCGCAGCTGGTGGGCATCGCCGTCAAGCGGGTGCTGCTGGCCGCTTTCGCCCTGTCGGCGCTGCTGGGCGCGGTGGGCGGCGTGGTGGTCACACCCATCACCTTCACCAACACCGATGCCGGCATCATGCTGGGCCTGAAGGGCTTCGCCGCGGCGGTGCTGGGTGGCCTGGGCAGCGGCCCGGGGGCCATCGCCGGCGGCCTGCTGGTCGGGCTGGCCGAGGCGTTGGCGGCCGGCTACCTGTCGTCGGCCTACAAGGACGCCATCGCCTTCGTCATCATCCTGTCGGTGCTGGTGCTGCGGCCTCAGGGGCTGTTCGGCTGCCGGGGGAGCGACCGCGTATGAATACCCGCCTGCGTCCCCTCGCCATGCTGGCCATCGTGCTGGCCGGCGCCCCGCTGTTCTTTCCCAACAGCTATGTCTACGATGTGGCGGGCACCGCCCTGCTCAACGCCGTGGTCTGCGTTGGCCTGGACCTGCTGATCGGCTATGCCGGCCAGATCAGCCTGGGCCATGCCGGCTTCTTCGCCCTCGGCGCCTACGGCTCGGCGATCCTGACCGGCCGGTGGGGCGTGCCGCCGGCCACCGCGCTGGCCGCCTCGGCGGTGGCGGTGGGGCTGCTCGCCTTCCTGATCGGCCGGCCGGTGCTGCGCCTCAAGGGCCACACCCTGGCCATGGCGACGCTCGGCATCGGAATCATCATCCATATCGTGCTGAAGACCGAAAGCTGGCTGACCGGCGGGTCCGACGGGCTCAGCGTCGATCCGTTCCGGGCGTTCGGCTTCACCCTGGCCGGGGAACGGCCCTGGTACTGGGTGGCGGCCGTCCTGCTGCTGGCGGTGATGTGGCTGACCGGCAATCTGGTGGATTCACCGCTGGGCCGGGCGCTCCGGGCGGTCCATGGCTCGGAGGTCGCCGCCGAGGCGGCGGGTGTCGATCCGGCGCCGACCAAGCTGATGGTGTTCGTGCTGTCGGCGATGTTCGCCAGCCTGGCCGGCAGCCTGATCGCCCACAAGAGCGGCTTCATCACCCCCGACATCGCCAGCTTCTTCCGGTCCATCGAACTGGTGACCATGGTGGTGCTGGGCGGCATGGCCTCGACCTGGGGGGCGGTGGCCGGGGCGGTGATCCTGACGGTGCTGCCGCAGGCGCTGGCCGGAATCGAGGATTACGAATCCATCCTGCTGGGGGCGGTGATGATGGGCACCATGATTTTCCTGCCGCGCGGCCTGGTTCCTTCCCTGGCGGCGGCGGTGCGGCGGCGGGGGCGGGTATCGTGACGCTGCTGCGAGTTGAGGGACTCACCAAGGAATTCGGCGGAGTCCACGCCATCGAGGGGGTTGATTTCACCATCAACCCCGGGACCATCCATTCCATCATCGGTCCCAATGGCGCCGGCAAAACCACCCTGTTCAACCTGATCACCGGCGTCTACGTCCCCACCCGTGGGCGCATTCGCTTCGAAGAACGCGACATCGCCGGCCGGAAGCCGGCGGAGCTGGCTCGCCTGGGTCTGAGCCGCACCTTCCAGAACCTCCAGATCTTCTTCAATATGACGGCGCTGGAGAACGTCATGGTGGGCCATCACCTGCATCTGGGCCGCCGGCTGCTGCCCGCCCTGCTGCGCCTGCCCAGGGTGGTGCGGGCCGACCGCGCCTGCCGCGAGACCTGCCGCGAGTTGATGGAATTCGTCGGCATCGGCCGCTGGATGGAGGCCGATGCCGCCAGCATGCCCTATGGCGCGCTGAAACGCCTGGAGATCGCCCGCGCCCTGGCTGGCCGGCCCAGGCTGCTGCTGCTCGACGAGCCGGCCGCCGGCCTCAACGCCACCGAAAGCCGCGAGATCGACGCGGTGATCCAGAAGATCGCCGCCACCGGCGTGACGGTGGTGCTGGTCGAGCACGACATGAAGATGGTGATGGGCATTTCCGACCACGTCCTGGTGCTGGACGGCGGGCGCAAGCTGGCCGAGGGCACGCCCGAGGCGGTGCGGGCCAACCCGCAGGTCGTCGAAGCCTATCTCGGCGCCCACGGATGAGGGGAAGCATGTTGCTGGAGATCGCCGGCCTGACCAGCCATTACGGCCGGATCCGCGCCCTTGAGGGGATCGATCTGGAGGTGGCCGAGGGCGAACTGGTGGCGCTGGTTGGCGCCAACGGAGCGGGCAAGACCACCCTGCTGCGCTGCATCTCGGGGGTGCAAGCGGCCACCTCCGGGCGGATCGCCTTCGCTGGCGCCGAGCTTGGCCGCATGGCTCCCGAGCGACGGCTCGGCCTGGGCATCGCCCAGGTGCCCGAGGGACGGCAAGTCTTCGCGCCGATGTCGGTGGAGGACAACCTCCGCCTGGGCGCCTTCCGCCGCCGCGGGTCGGATGTGGCCGCCGATCTTGCCCGGATGTATGCCATGTTCCCGGTGCTGGAGGCCAAGCGCCGCCAGCCGGCCGGCACCCTGTCGGGCGGCCAGCAGCAGATGCTGGCCCTCGGCCGGGCCCTGATGAGCCATCCGCGCCTGCTGCTGCTCGACGAGCCGTCCATGGGCTTGGCACCCCTGCTGGTCGCCGAGATCTTCGCCATCATCCAGTCGCTGAAGGCGGCCGGCACCACCATCTTCCTGGTGGAGCAGAATGCCGCCGCCGCCCTGGCCATCGCCGACCGCGCCTATGTGCTGGAGACAGGGCAGGTGGTGCTGTCGGGAAGCGGCGCCGACCTGCTGGCCGATCCCCGGGTCAAGGAAGCCTATCTCGGGGTGTGAGGCGGCCGGGGACGGGGCGGTCAGCCGGCCACGAAGCGTGAGGCGAAGGTGAAGGGATCGGGATCGGCCTTGCCGAAGTACCAGCCCTGGCCGAAATCGACACCGCAGGCGGCGACGCGCTGGGCGGTGCGCTTGTCTTCGACCATCTCGGCGCAGGTCCGCACGCCCAGGCCGCTGCACATCCGGGCCATCGAGGCCAGCAATTCGCTGCCCTTTTCCGTGGCGCAGGCCCGCTTGATCACCGGACCGTCGAACTTGACGATGTCGACGTCCAGGGCGTTCAGGTAGTCGAAGCTGGCGGCGCCCGAGCCGAAATCGTCGAGGCAGAAGCGGAATCCCAGCTTGCGGAATTCCTGGATCGCCTCGTTGGCGGCGGCGATCTGCTGGATGCGGGCCGATTCGGTGATCTCGAACATCAGCTTGCGCGGCGACACCCCCGACCGGGCCAGCAGCTTCTTCAACTCGCCGACGAAGGTCAGGCTGGCGATGGAGATGCCCGACAGGTTGACCGCCACCGGCGGCATGAGGCTGGATTTGCGGGTATGGGCCTTGACCGCGCGGATGGCCGAATCGACCACCGCCAGGTCCAGCTCGGTGATGATCCCCACTTCCTCGGCCAGGCAGAACATGTGGTAGGGCGACGATCCCATCCGGCTGTCGCGGAAGCGGGCCAGCGCCTCGAAATGATGGACTTTTTCGAGGTGCATGTCGCAGACCGGCATGAACAGGACTTCGAAATCGCGGTTGGCCACCACCTTGCGCAGATAGGCCACGGTGTCGATGGTGTCGTCGACCATCCCTTTCAGCACCTGCGCCAGGCTTTTTTTCTTCGACAGGTCGGTGTCGTCGCAATACTTGCGGATGGTCAGGGCGATGGCCTTCGCCACCTGCTGTTCGGACATGCCGGCGCCGTCGGCGTCCAGGGTATGCGACGCCGGCGCCACCGGCTGGTCGAACAGCCGGTGGGCGGCCTCGGAGATGCGCGACCCCACCTCGTCGGGGTTGACGGTGTCGGGATGCAGGTAGCTGAAGGCGTCGGGCGCCACCCGTGCCGCGGTGTTGCCGCCTAGCGAGGCGTCGCTGAGGATTTCGCCCACCGTGCGGCACAGACGGAGCCGGTCGCTGGCGCCCAGACGGGAGGTGATTTCGTCCAGCCTGTCCAGGCGGAGTACGGTGATCTGCGGCCGGCCGCCGGCCCGCTGGAAGGCCTGGGCCCGCTCGGCGGCGATGGTGGCGTAGGCTTCGGCGTCCATCAGGCCGCTTTCGGCGTCGTGTCCGAGTTCGGCCTCGGGCGGGGGCTCGGACTGGTAGACCGGATTGGATTTGACCGCGATGAAGAAATGGTCGTTGAAGTCGGGCACCCGATAGCCACCCACCGCCACCGCCGGGGTGGTGCCGCCGGATGCCGCCAGACGCAGCACCACGTCGTCGATGCGTCCGCGCCGGCTGGCCGCTTCCAGCATCTCGGCGGCCAGGCGCCGGTCGGGGGCGGCCACCAGGTCGAAGAAGCTGCGGCCCTTCAGGCGCTCGGCCGACGCCCCCAGCAGCGGCGCGGCGGCGCCGGCGGCGAAAACCACGCGGAAGGTTTCGTCCAGCTCGAACAGCAGGTCGGCGCGGCAGAACGCCAGCGCGACGAAGCGGTCGAGATCGGTATCGGCCACGCGAAGAAATCCCCCTTTGTGCCGGCCACCCCGGGCCGGCTCCAAGCCATTCGGTACGCCAGCATATCCCAGTGTCATAATGCCGTCACCTGTGGGCGGTCGTGGCGTTGCCGATGGAGCGGAAAGGGCGCAGGCGAGCCGCCGGACCCGCGCCGCGGCGCCTCCAAAGTCGTCCGCCTTTGGACGGAAGGGCAGGGTTCTTGATAGGCCTCTCGGCAGGGGCCACCTGAGCCTTGCAATCCCTGGTTCGGCGCGGGCGATGGGTCAAACCGCGGCCCGTGAGCGCATCCACGCGATTGCCGGTCTCCGCCCCAGCGGCGGAGCGGCGGACCCATCGACATTGGCCTAGGAGATTCGCATGGCGGTCGGCATCGTGAAGTGGTTCAATACAACGAAGGGCTACGGCTTCATCCAGCCAGAAGGTGGCGGCAGCGACGTTTTCGTCCACGTCACCGCGGTGCAACGGGCCGGCATGGACAAGCTGAGCGAAGGCCAGCGGGTCCGGTACGAGCTGGTCCGCGACCGCGGGCGGGTGGCAGCCGGCAATCTGCAACTGGCTGACTGACGGCGCGCTACCGTTCGGCATCGCGACAGCAGTCTGGGCGGCCCCCGCGGGGGCCGTCTTTGTTTTTGGGGGAACCGATGAAAAGCTGCGTCGCCATCCGCCACGTCGCCTTCGAGGACCTGGGCAGCTTCGGCGGCGTGCTGGCCGCGGAGGGCTTCCAGGTGTCGTTTCTGGAGGCCGGGGCCGACGACCTGGGTGGACCGGAGGCGGCCGGCTGCGACCTGCTGGTGGTGCTGGGTGGGCCGATCGGTGCCGGCGACGAGGCCGAATATCCCTTCCTGGCCGACGAGCTTCGCCTGATCGCCGACCGCCTGGCCGCCGGCCTGCCGGTGCTGGGCATCTGCCTGGGGGCGCAGCTCATGGCCCGCGCCCTGGGGGCGCGGGTTTACGCCAATCCGGCCGGCAAGGAGATCGGTTGGGCGCCGCTGGCGCTGACCGAAGCCGGCCGCGCCTCGCCCCTGGCCGGGCTGGAGGGGGTTGCCGTCCTGCACTGGCACGGCGACACCTTCGACCTGCCGGCCGGCGCCGACCTTCTGGCCTCGACGCCGGTCACGCCGCACCAGGCCTTTGCCTGCGGCCGGGTGGGGCTGGGGCTGCAATTCCATGCCGAAGTGACGGCCCGCGGGCTGGAGCGCTGGTTCATCGGCCATGTCGCGGAAATCTCGGCCACCCCGGGCGTGTCGGTGCCCGCCCTGCGCTCCGCCACCGCCCAGGCCGCACCCCGGCTGGAAGCGGCCGGGGGCGCCCTGTTGTCCGCCTGGCTGCGGCAGGCCCGATAGGCTCTCTCGGCCTCCGTCCCGATGCGCACGGCCTGGGCGCTGTTCACCTGCGGGGAACGGTTGTATAGTCCCGGCGTCGGCTGGATCCACCCGGAAAGAGAACCGTGGACGAAAAGTTGAAAGAGGAGGACGTTGCGCGCCTGCTGGCCGATCCCAGCGGCGACGCCCGGGCGGAAATCGCCGCCAAGCTGGCGGCTCAGCACCAGCGGCTGAGCGAGAAGGAACGCCGCCTGGCCGAGGACATCTTCCGGGTCATGGTTCGTGACGCCGAAATCAGGGTCCGCCAGGCCTTGTCGCGCCAGCTCAAGGAAAATCCGCTGGTGCCCCATGACGTCGCCATCGCCCTGGCCCGCGACGTGGCCGACGTGGCCGTGCCCATGCTTCAGTATTCCGATGTGCTGTCGGACGAAGATTTGATCGAGATCGTCAAAAGCCAGAGCAGCGACAAACGCCAGGCGGTGGCCCGCCGGCCCCATGTCTCGGCTTCGGTGGCCGGGGCGCTGGTGGAAAGCCGCGACACCGATGCCGTCGCCACCCTGGTGGCCAATGAAGGGGCGGACCTGACCGAGCCTCTGTTGCAGCGTCTGGTCGATGAATTCGCCGCCAGCGACACGGTGGGCGAGCCGCTGGCGGCGCGGCGCAATCTGCCGGTGACGGTGGCCGAGCGTCTGATGGCGCGGGTGTCCGAAAACATCCGCGCGCATCTGATGGCCCGCCCCGACCTGACGCCCGAGATGGCCACCGCCATGCTGATCCAGGCGCGCGAACTGGCGGTCCTGGGGCTGACCGACAGCGAGACCGACGTGCTGCGCCTGGTCGAGCATCTGCACCGCAACGGCCGCCTGACCCCCTCCATCGTGCTGCGGGCGGTGTGCATGGGCGACATGACCTTTTTCGAGGCGGCGGTGGCCCGTCTGGCTTCGATCAAGGTGGAAAACGCCCGCTCGCTGATCCACGACGCCGGCAAGCGCGGCTTCGAGGCGCTGTTCGACAAGGCCGGCCTGCCGCGCAAGTTCTTCCAGGCGATGCGCGCCGCCATCGACGTTTCCTATGCGATGGAATATGACGGCGGCCCCAACGACCGTGAACGCTTTTCCCGTCGTATGATCGAGCGTATCCTGACCCAGTACGGCGATCTCGGCGTGGATTTCGCCAATGACGACCTGGAATACCTGCTGGCCAAGCTGAATCAGCTGCCGGCGACCATGCTGGGTGAGTGAGCCATGGGGGACGCCGTCACGACGCAGGTCAAGCCCGCCGACCGGGATACCCAGAACCGCAAGGACATCATCCGCACCATCAAGGGGGCGGTCATGGAGCGTCTGGCGCGGCTGATTCCCGCCCTGGCCGCCTATCCCGACCCCTACGGGACGGTGATGCAGACGCCCGACCTGCTGTTCGGTTGTCTGCAACTGTTTCGTAAGCAGCGGGCCGAATTCCAGGATCTGTTGGAGGACAGCGACGGCAATCCGGTCGAGGACGACGATACGCCGCTACGCTGCGAGCGGACCGTCAACCAGATCGTCGGCATGGTGGTGCGGTCCGGCTGCAAGGCCTATGCGGAACGGCGGTGGAACGTCTCCGGCCCGCCCAAGGCGGCGCTGACCAAGGCGGAAAAGTCGCTGCTGGAACGGCTGGCCGAACTGGTACGCGGCAAGTGGAGCGAGGCGGAACAGCCCAAGCCCGCCCCCAGCCAAGCGGATCGCTTTTATGCCGCCATCAAGGATCATCTGAACTTCGACTGGCAGGTGCCGCTGATTCCCTATTTCGCCGAACTGCCGGTCAAGCTGCTGCTGGAACTGGGGTCGGGCTGCACCACGCTGCGCAACCCCGAGGCCATCGCCCAACTGGCCGATATCGGCCGCCACAACATGGAGCAGGCCCGCAAGATCCTGTCGGACGACATGATGCGCGAGATGCTCGACACCCAGCCGCTGGCCGCCAAGGGCGTCGCCTTTCTGGGCAAGGACCGCTACGAGTACCTGCACGGGGCCATCTACGACAAGATGGGCGAGAATTTCTGGGAAATGTGCATCGATTGCGATCGGCTGGAGGCCATCGAGAACCAGAACGCCAAGGATCTGGAGCAACTGGCGACCCATCTGCACCTGCTATCGTCCGAGGCCATCAACCAGATCATCCGCCTGCTGCCGTCGCTGCACATCCCGCCGTTCCTCGACATCGGGTTCGAGCGGCTGGGCCGCGAAAAGTTCGTCACCATCTTCGGCGTGCCGCCCAACAAGAAGCTGATCAAGATCTTCTGCGAAAAGGCCGCGGCCTTCAAACTCGATCCCAACGACCCCGTCGAGGATCTGCGGGCCCGTCTGCCCGACATGTTCGGGGCCTATCTGCGCCACCCCACGGATTTCGAGAAGGGGCTATGACGGCGCCGGACCTGGATTTCCTCGCCATGATCCGCCGGATGGAGGCCATCCTGGAAAATGGCGGCGTAGACCGCTTCCGCGAAGCCTTCACCGCCATGCTGGCCGACATGCGTGCCAGCTTCAGGGCCGAGGAGCGGCGCCTGGTCGAGGATGCCCATCCCGCCGCCGCCGAGCATGCCGTCGAGCACAAAGTGCTGCTCCACATGGCCAACCATGTCGCCAAGATGGCCTCGGTGACCGCCGACATGCAGTATGTAAAATTCTCGTTCCGCAGCATCGCCGCCCTGCTCTCCGAGCATCTGGTCCGTGACCAGCGGCGCTGTTCCCCGGCCCCCTCCTCGCCGTTCGTGTGAGGGATCGCTGGGCCGGGCGGCGCGATGCGCCCGCCCTGCTGAACGCTTGCAATCCTTCGGGAAGTCCGCGATCCTTACGGGAAAAGCCGGCGGAGGTAAGGGGAAACCGTGGCGGAAGCAATGCAGTCGCTTGAACGGCGCCTTGCCGAACTGGAACGGGAAAACGCCGATTTGCGCCTGTGTGCCGACGGCTTCGACGCCGTGTCCTCGGCGGTGCTGGTCACCGATGCCGATGGCCGCATCGTCAAGGTCAACCGCGCCTTCACCACCATCACCGGCTATCCGGCCGCCGAGGCACTGGGCCGCAGCCTGAACCTGCTGTGGGCCGAACCCGGGGATTGCGCCCTGCAGCAGGATATCGCCGCCGCACTGGGGCGCGACGGTCATTGGCAGGGGGAGCGGTTCTGCCGCCGCAAGAGCGGCGAGGTCTATCGCCAATGGCTGTCGCTGGCGACGGTGCGGTGCGGTGCCGGCGAGGCGGTCCGCACGGTGGCGACGTTCCGCGACATCACCGAAATGCGCGAGACCGCGGAGAAGCTGTGGCAACAGTCTAATTTCGACCCCTTGACCGAACTGCCCAACCGCGGCCTGTTCCTCGATCGCCTGTTGCAGGCCCTGGTGCGGGCCGATCGCGACGGGCGGCGGGTCGGTCTGCTGTTCCTGGGGCTCGACGGGTTCAAGACCATCAACGACACCCTGGGCCATACCATCGGCGACAAGCTGCTGGCCGAGACGGCGCGGCGGTTCCTGGGGGTGGTGGAGGACGGCGATACCGTCGCCCGGTTCGGTGGCGACGAATTCACCGTGGTGCTGACCGGGCCGAGGACCGCCGACGACGTGGTGCCCCGTATCCGCGCCCTGCTGGAATGCCTGCAGGAGCCGTTCACGATCGAGGGGCATCAGATCCTGATCTCGTGCTCCATCGGCGCCTGTCTGTGGCCCGGCGACGGCGTCGACGTCGAGACGCTGATGCGCAACGCCACCGGCGCCATGCAGGTGGCCAAGGGAGCCGGGCGCAACACCTTCCGCTTTTTCACCTCGACCATGGACGCCCGCGCCCAGGCCCGGTCGCGGCTGGTCAGCGAATTGTCGGACGCCCTGGACCACCAGGAATTCCACCTGGTGTTCCAGCCGCTGGTAGAGATCGGCGGCGAGGGCGCCACCCGCGTGGTGGGGGCCGAGGCGCTGCTGCGCTGGCACAACCGCTACATCGGGGCGGTGGGTCCGGACCAGTTCGTGCCGCTGGCCGAAGAGATGGGGCTGATCGTGCCGATCGGCGACTGGCTGGTCGGCGCCGCCTGCCACGAGGCGGCGGGATGGCAGTGCTTGGGCGCCGGGCCGATCGAGGTGGCCATCAACGTCTCGGCCCGCCAGGTCAATCATGGCGACCTGGAGGGCGTCCTGACCCGCGCCCTGGAGACGTCGGGCCTCGATCCCCGCTTGGTGGTGCTGGAGATCACCGAGGGATTGCTGCTGGGCAGCGGCGAGGAGGTGGTGGGCAAGCTTGCCCGCCTGCGCGCCATGGGGGTGCGCCTGGCGGTGGACGATTTCGGCACCGGCTATTCCTCGCTGACCTATCTGAAGCACTTTCCGGTGGATATGCTGAAGATCGACCGCAGCTTCGTCGGCGGGGCGCTGGACCGCGCCCAGGACGGCCGCTTGGTGGAGGCCATCGTGGCGCTCGGCCATTCCATGGGGCTGCGCGTGGTGGGCGAGGGGGTGGAAACCGGGGCGCAACTGGCCTTCCTGGCGGAGAGGGGCTGTGATCTGGCCCAGGGCTATTTATTCAGCCCGCCGCTGACCGCCGAGCGCTTCCGCGCCTTCCTCACCCGCCATGGCTGATGGCTGGGCGATTCCGCCGGGGTTGGAGTTCCTGCTGCCGCGCTTCCGCGAGGAGATGGCGGCCGATCTGGCGGCACTCGGCCGGCTGGCCGGCGGCGACCGCGCCGCGTTGGTCGCCCATGTTCACGCCATGCGGGGCAAATGCGCCATGTTCGGTGCCCTTGCGGCCGAGGCGGTCCTGGCCACCCTCGAAGACCGGGCCGAGGGGGCCGGGAGCGGCGAAATCGCCGCCCTGCTGGACGGGGTTGTTGCAACCTTCCACCAGCTTGGCCTATAGACCCAGGTCATGCGGATTACCCAATATACCGATTTTTCCCTGCGCCTGCTGCTGTTCCTGGCCCGTCACCGCGACCGCACCGTCACGGTGCGGGAGGTGGCCGAGTTCTACGGCGTCTCGTTCGAGCATCTGAAGAAGATCGTCCGCCAACTGGTCGAACTTGGCCATATCCGCACCGTGCGCGGCAAACGCGGCGGGCTGGTGCTGGCGCGCGAGCCGGCAGCCATCAATATCGGCCGGCTGGTGCGGGACGTGGAAAACCTGGCGCTGCTGCCCTGTTTCGAGCCGGATTGCGTCTGTCCGCTGACCGATTGCAAGCTAGCCGGGGTGATGGACCAAGCGCTGGTGGCGTTTCTCGGCGTGCTGGACGGGCGGACCCTGGCCGACTTGGCCTGACCCCGGCCGTTCAGCCGGGAACCAGGATGCAGATATCCGGATAGCCGCAATCCGCGCAGAGCGGGGCACCGGGCGGGTGATCCGCGCGCTGGCAGCGCAGGGTGCCGAATTCCCGCAGATAGCCGCCGATCCGTTCGCGCAGGATGGCCTCGCGGTCTTCGGCAACCAGGCGGTCATACACCCGGCGCATCCGTTCCAGATCGGCCGGTACCCGGCAGCCTGGGGCATGGGCGGCCCAGGGCGCGTGGCAAAGATGGCACTCCTTCATGTCGCGTTCCCGACTCCGCCATTGGTCTAGCTGCTTATGTCTTTAGAATGGGGACCCGTGTGGAAAAAGGGAAGGAGTGAATCCTCCGGTTCGCTCAACCGCCGGCCACCGGCGCCCACAACACCTCGTCGATGGTTTCGGCCGCGGTCAGCAGCATGACCAGCCGGTCGAATCCCAGGGCAATCCCTGCGGAATCCGGCATGCCCGCCGCCAGGGCGGCGAGGAAATCCTCGTCCAGGGGATAGCGCTCGCCGTACAACGCCTGTTTGAGGTCCATGTCGGCCTCGAAGCGTCGGCGCTGTTCCGCCGGGTCGGTCAGTTCGCCGAAGGCGTTGGCCAGTTCCACGCCGCAGGCATAGGCCTCGAACCGCTCCGCCACCCGCGGGTCACCCGGCGCGGGGTGGGCCAGCGCCGCCATGGACACCGGGTAGGAATGCAGGAAGACCGGCACTCCGTGGCCGAGATGGGGTTCGATGCGGTCCAGCAGGATCTTGAAGAACACGTCGTCCCAGCGGTCCGCGGGGCTGACCGAGATGCCGATGCGCCGGGCCTCGGCCTTCAGCCGGCCGGCATCGGGCGCCCAGGGATCGGGAGCGGTGGCCAGCACGTCGATGTCGGCATATTCGGCGAAGGCCTCGGCTACCGACAGCCGCCGCCACGGCCGGAACGGGTCGCAGGACGTGTCGGCGCGGCGCAGTTCGGCTACGCCGGCGGCGGCGGCGGCGGCCCGCACCAGCGCCTCGACATCATCCATCATCTGTTCCAGCCCGGCGCCGGTCCGGTACCATTCCAGCATGGTGAATTCCGGGTGATGGGTGGGGGAACGCTCGCCGTTGCGGAACACCCGCGCCATCTGCCAGATGCGCTCCATGCCGGCCGCCAGCAGCTTCTTCATGGCGAATTCCGGGCTGGTATGCAGGTACAGCGCCTGTTCCGCCCCGCCCCACGGATCGGCGAAGGCGGTGCGGAAGGCCTGGAGGTGAGGCTCCAGGCCGGGTGAGATTTGTAGGCAGGGGGTTTCCACCTCGGTAAAGCCTTCGGCCGCAAAGAACGAACGGACCGCCTGAACGGTACGCGTTCGGACCTCCAACTTGGCCTTTCGTCTTGCCAACGCCTCCGGCCGCCACCACTCTCTGCCCGTCATCGCATCCCCGCTGTCGGTTCGGAGCCGTACCAAGCCACGAACCGCCGGCCAGGTAAAGTCAGGACTCCGCATGCCTTTCGATCCGCCGTACCGCCCCCGCCGCACCCTGCGCAGCGCCGCCGACCTGGTGGCCGCCGGCTTGGTCCCGCCCGAAGCCGCCGCCGATCTGGCGCGGGTCGCCGACCGCTACGCCGTGGCGGTGCCGCCGGCCCTGGCCGACCTGATCGACCCCGCCGACCCCGCCGACCCCATCCGCCGTCAGGTGGTGCCCTCGGCCGCCGAACTGGAGGCGGCGCCCGGCGAACTGGTCGATCCCATCGGCGACGAGGCCTATAGCCCGGTCAAGGGCGTGGTGCACCGCTATCCCGACCGGGTGTTGCTGAAACCGGTGCTGGTCTGCCCGCTCTATTGCCGCTTCTGCTTCCGCCGCGAGACGGTGGGCGGCGCCGATGGCGGCCTGTCGGTCGAAGAGCTGGAGGCGGCGCTGGCCTATATCGCCGGCCAGCAAGGGGTGCGCGAGGTGGTTCTGACCGGCGGCGACCCGCTGATGCTGCCGCCGCCGCGTCTGGCCGCCCTGATCGAACGGCTGTGCCGCCTGCCCCAGATCGAACTGGTGCGGGTGCATTCCCGGGTGCCGGTGGCCGAGCCCAACCGCGTCACCCCGGCCCAGGCCCAGGCCCTGCGGGCGCCGGACGGCAGCGAGGCGGCGGTGTGGCTGGCGGTGCATGTCAATCACCCGCGGGAATTGTCGCCGGCGGTGCGCCGCGGCCTGGCCCTGCTGGCCGATGCCGGCGTGCCGCTGTTGTCGCAGACCGTGCTGTTGAAGGGGGTCAACGCCGATGCGGCGGTGCTGGATTCCCTGTTCCGCGCCCTGGTGCGCAACCGCGTCCGGCCCTATTACCTGCACCATCCCGATCTGGCGCCGGGCACCGCCCATTTCCGCCCGACCCTGGCCGAAGGCCGGGCCATCATGCGGGACCTGCGCGGGCGCCTGACCGGCATCGCCCAGCCCACCTACGTCCTCGATATCCCCGGCGGTGCCGGCAAGGTGCCGGTGGGGCCCGAATACCTGGACGAGGCGGCCGGCACGGTCACCGACTGGCAGGGCAGGGTGCACCGCTACGAGTAGCGAAGGCGCCGCTCAGCGGAAATCCGGCATACCGCCGCCGTATTCGCACAGTTCGACCAGCGCCCCATCGGGGTCGTGGACATAGGCCATGCGCTTGCCGCCGCGGACGATGGCGCGGGGCACCTCGACCGGCTGGGCGGCGATGCCGCAGCTTGCCGCCAGGGCGGCGAGGCTGGCGTCCAGGTCGTCCACCCGCAGGGCCAGATGGCGCAGGCCCGGAGTGGCCGGCAGGCGGTTGGCGGGATGGTCGGGGCCGGGGCGGTCGAATTGCAGCAATTCGATGCGGCAGCCGCCCTGCGGCGCATCGAGGATGACGCAGCGGGCCCGCGCCTCCGGGCGGCCGGTCAGCGTGGCGAACCAGTCGCCGTCCAGCACGCGGTCCATCACCACCCGCAGGCCCAGCCCGTCGGCGTAGAAGGCCAGCGCCCGGTCCATGTCGGTGGTCACCACGTTGACGTGGTCGAGGGCCGGCATCGGGCAGCCTCAGCCGCCGCGCGACTGGACGAAGTCGCAGAGGAACGGTGCGGCGCGGCGGCGTTCCTGCTCGGTGCGGCCGAAATTGTTGGCCAGCCGGCGCAAGTAATTAAGGTCGCAGTGGGACAATTCGAAATGGGCGCGGATGGCCAGAAGTTCCCCCACATGGTCGGGCAGGCGGGCCACCCATTTCATGATGCCGTCGCGTAGCGCGCCGTCGCGGGCCTGCTCCTGGCGGGCGTTGGGGGAGAATTCCTGCTGGTACAGGTGGCCGATCTCCCGCCAGCATTTGGCGATGGCGTCGATTTCCAGCCGGATGATGTCCTGCAACAGCGTCAGGTGGTCCTCGGTCGGCGGCTCGTAATTGCCGCGGGTGGCGTCCTCGCGGAACAATTGCCAGGGGCTTTCTTCGCGCAGGTGCTTGGACTTGGCCCCCTTGACCGGGCGGAACGCCGTCCAGCGGGTGTCCCAGTTGTGCAGGATCGGGTTGTTGACCTCGCCGGCCTGGAGGATCTCGATCAGCTTGCCGCCGCCCAGTTCGGCCCAATTGTAGCTGGTGCCCAGGGTCTGGAGGTGGCGCGACCGGCGCATGGGCGGCAGGATGTAGCGGCGCAGCACATCCTCGTAGGTATCGGCGAAATGGGGGGCGACCATGAACGGGACGCGCGCCCCCTCCAGCGGGGTGGCGACGGCGAACAGCGCCAGGATCTGCCGGGCATAGCCGCACAGCGTATCGTCGAACAGCGAGGGGAAATCGACGAAGGGCTTGCCGTCGTCCTCCACCGTCGGCTCGGCCGGCAGGAACTTGGATTGCGGACTGCGGTCCTGCTGGCCCAACTGGGCGGAGAACAGCGGCGGCGGCTCCTTGATCGGTGCGGCCAGGCGGGCGGTGCGGGGCGGCGCCGCGATCAGCCGCTGGGCCAGCAGCGCCTCGAATCCCGCCTGGGTGGCCTGGGCCTCGGAGGGCGGTGCGCTGCCGACCAGGGGTAGGGCGGCTTCGGCCAGGATGCGCCGGTCCTCCTCGCGGTGGCCGTCGTCGGGCGGCAGCAACGGCTCGAAGCCGCGGTCGCGGGCCTCCTTCAGCCGGGCCGGGCCGTAGCGTTCCAGCGCCTTGGTGACGATGACGCTGAATACTACCGAAAGCTGCCTTTCCGACGCCCAGCGCAGGCTTTCCGGGTCCTGCATGGTCAGGCG
Source organism: Pseudomonadota bacterium (assembly GCA_021818185.1). Taxonomy (GTDB): domain Bacteria; phylum Pseudomonadota; class Alphaproteobacteria; order Rhodospirillales; family Magnetospirillaceae; genus JAKAFA01. The sequence continues at coordinate 17,138 of JAKAFA010000036.1, forward strand.
GCGCAGCACCATGATCTGCGGCACGTCCAGATGCCGGGTGGCGGCGATCAGGTTGCCGACCTTGGTTTCGAAGGTTCTGTTATCCCGCCCTTCGGCCATTCCCGCCCTCATCCCCCCGTCTGTGCGTCCCCCATTTAGGGGATAGCGCACAACGCCGTCCGGCCGCAAGGGGGGCCAATCGTCATTGCGCGCGCACGACTTCCCCATGCCGGGTGCAGGCCGCCTCGGCCAGATCGACGAAGGTGCCGGCCACGGCGTCCGGCTGGGTCAGCGTGGCGGGGTCCTGGCCGGGGAAGGCCTGGGCATGCATGCGGGTGGCGACGATTCCGGGGTCGATCAGATTGACCCTGACCGGGGTGATGTTTCCGATTTCGGCGGCCCAGGTCAGCACCATGGCCTCCAGCGCCGCCTTGCTGGCGGCGTAGGCGCCCCAATAGGGGGGAAGCTCATGGGCGACGGCCGAGGTGACGAACATCGCCCGCCCGGCCGGCGAGCGGCGCAGCAGCGGGTCGCAGGCGCGGATCAGCCGCCAATTGGCGGTGACGTTGACGTCGAAGGCGGACTGGAAATGCTTGGGCTCGTAATGGCCGACCGGGGTCAGACCGCCGCCAATCTCGCCGGCATTGCCCACCAGCACGTCGAGGCGGCCGAAACGCTGGAAGATCGCGGCGGCCATCTGGTCGATCTTGTCGCCATCGCGCAAATCCTGGGGCGCCAGGATGACCTTGCCGCCCGCCGCGCTCACCTCGTCGTCCAATTCCTCCAGCGCGCCCTGGGTGCGGGCGACGCAGATCACCTCGGCGCCCTCGGCGGCGAAGCGGGCGGCGACGGCGCGGCCGATACCGCGGGAAGCGCCGGTGACCAGGGCGACGCGCCCGTCGAGGCGGCCCATCACACCGACCCCTCGGTGAGCAGCGACAATTGCTTGGGATCGCCGCCGCCTTCCATCTGGTCCGAGGGCAGCACCGGATAGTCGCCGGTGAAGCAGGCGTCGCAGAATTGCGGTTGGTGCGGATCGCGGTTCGTCTCGCCCACCGCACGGTACAGGCCGTCCAGCGACACGAAGGCCAGGCTGTCGGCACCGATCAGCTTGGCCATGCCGGCCACGTCGTAGCGGGCGGCCAGCAGCTTCTCGCGCTCGGGCGTGTCGATGCCGAAATAGCAGGAATGGGTGGTGGGTGGCGACGAAATGCGCATATGGACCTCGCGTGCGCCGGCTTGGCGGACCATCTCGACGATCTTGCGCGACGTGGTGCCGCGCACGATGGAATCGTCCACCAGGATGACCCGCTTGCCTTCCAGCATGGCGCGGTTGGCGTTGTGCTTCATCTTCACTCCGGTGTGTCGGGTGTGATCGGTGGGCTGGATGAAGGTGCGCCCGACATAGTGGTTGCGGATGATCCCCAGTTCGAAGGGGATGCCGGCCTCGGCGGCGAAGCCCAGGGCGGCCGGCACGCCGGAATCCGGCACCGGCACCACCACGTCGGCCTCGACCCGGCTTTCGCGGGCCAGTTCGGCGCCGATGCGCTTGCGCACCGCATACACGCTGGCGCCCTCGACGATGGAATCCGGGCGGGCGAAGTAGATGTGTTCGAAGATGCAGAAGCGCCGGGCCTGGGGCGCGAAGGGCTTGATGGAGCGGAGGCCGGCTTCCGACAGCACCAGGATTTCGCCCGGCTCGACGTCGCGCACGAATTCGGCACCGATGATGTCCAGCGCGCAGGTCTCGGAGGCCAGGCACCAGGCGCCGTCGAGGCGCCCCAGCACCAGCGGGCGGATGCCCAGAGGGTCGCGCACGCCGATCACCGCGTCCTTGGTCTGCACCACCAGGGAATAGGCGCCCTCGATCTGGCGGAGCGCATCGATCAGCCGGTCCTCGACGGTGGAATACAGGCTGATGGCGATCAGGTGGATGATCACTTCGGTGTCGGTGGTGGACTGGAACAGGCAGCCGCGCCGCACCAGCTGGCGCCGCAGCCCCAGGGCGTTGGTCAGGTTGCCGTTATGGCCGAGCGCCAGGCCGCCGAACTCCATCTCGGCGAACAGCGGCTGAACGTTGCGCAGCAGGGTTTCGCCGGTGGTGGAGTAGCGGACGTGGCCCACCGCCTGCAATCCCTTCAGGCGTCGCATCACCGCCTCGTTGCCGAAGATGTCCTCGACATGGCCCAGGCCGCGATGGTTGTGGAAGTGGCTGCCGTCATAGCTGACGATGCCGGCCGCCTCCTGGCCGCGGTGTTGCAGCGCGTGCAACCCCAACGCCACCAGGGCGGCGGCCTCGGGGTGGCCGAAAATGCCGAAGACGCCGCACTCTTCACGGAGGTGGTCGTCGTCGAAGGGATGGGTGGTGAGCATTCCGCCCTCGTGGCCTGGAGTCATCGGTTCATTCGTTGGTCTGGAACAGGCGGTCCATTTCCCGCCGTTCGTTCTTGTCGTAGCCCTGGGGGTGGGCCGTCTTGCCCGCCGGCTCGGCGGCGGGAGCCGCCGGCTGGGGCATGGCCAGCGCGCCCGAGGCACGCAGCAGGGCCTGGCCCGCCTTGATGTCTTCCTGCAGGTTGCCGGTGGCGTGGGGCAGGGCGGCCCCGATGTGGCTTTCCACGCCGGCCCCGACCCGGCCTTCCACCTGCTTGCCGAAGCCCTCGGGCAGGGCGGCCTGCACCAGGGCGGCGCCGCGCTCCAGCCACGGGCGGGTGCGGGCGGTGGCCAGCCAGGCGGGGGGCTGGTCGCGGTCGATCAGCCAGCTGACGCCGATATAGGCGACCGACAGGATCAGTGCGCCACGCACCAGGCCGAACACGAAGCCCAGCGAGGAATCGACGCTGTTGAGCGCGCTGGCGCGCACGCGGTCCGAGACGGCGCGGGTCAGGATCGACAGCACCAGCAGCGCGACCATGAACAGGGCCAGCGCCGCGGCGGCGTCGGCCACCAGCGGCGCGCCGATATGGGCGCGGAACCAAGGCTGGACATGGGGGAAGCCCCACCAGGCGACAAAGCCGGCGCCCACCCAGGCGCCGATGCCCAACACCTCGTGCACGAAGCCCCGCAGGAATGCCAGGCCGGCCGAAACCAGCAGCACCACAGCCACAACGCCGTCGACGAAGGTGAACAAACCGGGCTCCCGTCCATCGGCCGCCCCGGATTCCCGGAACCGCCCTACGCCTTGTCAAACCTAGCCGTTTCGAAACAGGCCCGCCACATCCTGCAAATGGCCGACCGTCCGGATGGCGAGCGGCCCCGCCGCGGCTGCCGTCTTGGACTTGCGGGGACTGCTCGGCACCAGCGCCTGGGCGAATCCCAGCTTGGCGGCTTCCTTCAGCCTCTGGTCGGATTGCGCCACGGCGCGCACCTCGCCTGACAGGCCGATTTCGCCGAACACCACCATGTCGGCCGGAACCGGGACGCCGCCTGCCGACGACACCAGCGCGGCGGCCACCGCAAGGTCGGCGGCGGGCTCGGTGATCCGTAAGCCGCCGGCGACGTTCAAATAAACGTCATTTCCCGACAAAGCAAGCCCGCAACGGGCGTCCAGCACCGCCAAAACCATGGACAGCCGGCCGGAATCCCATCCCACCACCGCGCGCCGCGGACTGGATAGCGACGAGGGGGCGACCAGGGCCTGGATCTCCACCAGCATGGGGCGAGTGCCCTCGATGCCGGCATAGACGCAGCTGCCCGCCACGTTGCCGCGCCGCTCGGCAAGGAACAGGGCCGAGGGATTGGCCACTTCCGCCAGGCCGCGGTCGGTCATCTCGAACACGCCGATCTCGTCGGTGGCGCCGAAGCGGTTCTTGACCGCGCGCAGGATGCGGAACTGGTGACCGCGGTCGCCCTCAAAATAAAGGGTGGTGTCCACCATGTGCTCCAGCACCCGTGGGCCGGCAATGGTCCCTTCCTTGGTGACGTGGCCGACCAGGAAGACCACGAAGCCGCGCCGCTTGGCCAGCCGGATCAGTTCGGCGGCGCAGGCGCGGACCTGGCTGACGGTGCCGGGGGCGGCCTCGATGGAATCGGCGTAGACGGTCTGGATGGAATCGATGACCACCACCTCGGGCGCGTCCGCGCCGTCCAGGCTGGCCAGGATATCGCGCAGGGAGGTGGCCGAGGCCAGCGCCACCCGGGCGCGGGACAGGCCCAGGCGGCCGGCGCGCATCCGCACCTGATCCACCGCCTCCTCGCCCGAAATGTAGGCGACGCGGGACTTGGCGGCCAGGGCGGCGGTGGCCTGCAACAGCAGGGTGGACTTGCCGATGCCGGGGTCGCCGCCCACCAGCAGGGCCGAGCCCGGCACCAGGCCGCCGCCGCATACCCGGTCCAGTTCGGCGATGCCGGTCACCAGCCGCGGCACGGGGGCGGCGCTGCCCTCAAGCCCGACGAAGTCGATGCGCCGGCCCTTGCCCGCCGACAGGCCCTTGGGCACCGCCTCGGGCGCCGCTTCCTCGACGATGGTGTTCCAGCCGCCGCAGGATTCGCATTTGCCCGCCCAGCGCGGCGTGACGGCGCCGCATTCCTGGCAGACGAAACGGGACGAGGGCTTGGCCACAGGCGGGGGTCCGGGCAATCGGAAGGGCTGGGCGCACGATATCTGGTATGGCCGTCGGATGCCAGACGCGAGATGAGAGGGTGATTCCGGGCGCTCCAGCGGTTGACAGGCGAAGGGGAGAGTGTATCGTGTGATCAGCAACCAACAATGGTTGTTGCTCTATGCGAAGCAAGGTCAAGGAGAAGACAATGAAGGGATCTATCTCGCGCGGCCTCGCGGCCGCCTTCTGTGCCGCGGCGATCCTGGGCGGATCTACCGCGGCGATGGCCGGGGGAAGCACGCCGGTTACCAAGGGCTGGACCAAGATCGTTCGGGGCGT
>JAKAFA010000037.1 GCA_021818185.1 Pseudomonadota bacterium
CGTCAACCAAAGTGTCAACCACGCGGCCGTCGGTACGGCCGAAATGCAGATCGGACAGATGGGCGAGGCGGGTCACGGCGCCACCGTCTCGGCGTGGACGGCCGCCGCCGCCGGCCGCGCCGGCACCAGGACGTGCAGCGCCTTGGGCCGGGCGCGAAACACCAGCGGCGAGCGCAGCACCGTCACCTCGCCGTCCAGCGAGAGCATGCATCGGCGCTGGTGGCTGAGCACCCGGACGGTTTCCGCCTGGTAGGTCTCCAGCAGCCGGCCCAGACGCCAGCGGCCCAGCAGAGCGTTGACGGCCAGCCAGATCAGGGACAGCCGCGTCGAGCAGCGGGCCACATGCACCTCCAGAAGGCCCTGGTCCAGGGCGGACCGCTGCATCGGCGGGCGCTCCTGGCGCCAGGCGTTGTTGCTGATGACGATCAACGGCGTGGCCACCGAAAAGGTTTCGCCGCGCACGGAGATCTTGGCCTTGACCAAGGGATAGCGCCGAAGGCCGCGTAGCGCCGCCAGGGCCATGGCCCGCCATTTCCCCACGCCGTCGCGCTGGAGATGGTCGCGGCGGCGCACCATCCACGGATGCATGCCCAGCGATGCCCAGATGGCGAAGGGCATGCCGTTGACCTCGGCCAGGTCGATCTCGGCCGGCCCCCCCGCCGCCAGCACCGCCGCCGCCGCCACAGGATCGCGCGGCAGGCCCAGGTCTCGGGCGAACAGGTTGATGGTGCCCAAGGGCAGGATGCCCAGCGGCACCCGGGTCCCCAGCCCGGCCAGGATGGCGGTGAGGATGGTCCCGTCGCCGCCGCCGATCACCACCGCATCCAGGTCGGGGCGGGTTGCCAGGCATGTCAACGCGGTTGACAGATCGTGCCGGCCGCAGATCTCGACATCGGCGCGATGGCCGGCCGTGCGAAAGGCGGCGGCGATGGCTGCCACCGTCGGTTCCAGGGGCAGGCGGCGGAAGGTTCCGGCGGACCGGTTGATCAGCAGGGCAAGACGCATGCGCGCATTGCATGCGCGCCGGCCGGCAAATGTCAACCGATCCCCTGGCCCTTCGTCGCGGTCGGCCGGATATTGAATTTGGCGGACGGCCGCTTCATCCTCGGATAGCGGCCCCTCCCGCCCCAATGGGCCGGGGCGGCCCACCATCCGGGGAGGAGCCATGACCCGTCAATCGCCCTATGCCGCCCATCTCGACAAGACTCCTGCGAACTACGTTCCGCTGACGCCCTTGTCCTTCCTGGAACGGGCGGCGTCGGTCTATCCTGAACGCGTGGCGCTGATCCACGGCGAGCACCGCGTCACCTGGCGCCGGGCCTACGAGCGGGCCCGCCGGCTGGCCTCGGCCCTGGTCAAGCTGGGGGTGGGCGTCGGCGAGACCGTGGCGGTGATGGCTCCCAACACGCCGGCTGCCTTCGAGGCCCATTTCGGCGTGCCGATGTGCGGCGCGGTGCTGAATGCGCTCAACATCCGCCTGGATGCCGAGGCGCTGGCCTTCATCCTCCAGCACGGCGAGGCCAAGGTGCTGCTCACCGACCGGGAATTCTCGCCGGTGATCTCCAAGGCGCTGGCGGTGCTGGAGACCAAGCCGATCGTTATCGACATCGACGACCCCTTGGGACGTGGCGGCGAGTTCATCGGCCAGTCCACTTACGAGGACCTGCTGGCCTCGGGCGATCCCGATTACGCCTGGCGGTGGCCCGAGGACGAATGGGAGGCCATCTCGCTCAACTACACCTCGGGCACCACCGGCAACCCCAAGGGCGTGGTCTATCACCATCGCGGCGCCTATCTGAACGCCATCGGCAACGTGGTCACCTGGGGGATGAGCGGCCACCCGGTCTATTTGTGGACGCTGCCGATGTTCCATTGCAACGGTTGGTGCTTCCCCTGGACCATCACCGCCATGGCCGGCACCCATGTCTGCCTGCGCCGGGTCGAGGCGGGCGCGATGTTCGAAGCCATCGAGGCCCACAAGGTCACCCATCTGTGCGGCGCGCCCATCGTGATGGGCATGCTGATCAACGCCTCCGACCACGAGCGCCGGCCGCTGCCCCATACGGTGGAGTTCATGACCGCCGCCGCGCCGCCGCCCGCCGCGGTGATCGGCCGGCTGGAGGCCCAGGGCTTCAAGATCACCCATGTCTACGGCCTGACCGAAACCTACGGCCCAGCCGCGGTGTGTTCATGGCACGAGGAATGGGACGACCTGCCATTGGAGGAGCGGGCCCGGCTGAAATCGCGCCAGGGCGTCCGCTATGTCATGCAGGAGGGGCTGATGGTCGCCGATCCCGTGACCCTGGAACCGGTGCCGCGCGATGCCGCCACCATGGGCGAGGTGTTTTTCCGCGGCAACGTGGTGATGAAGGGCTACCTGAAGAATCCCGAGGCTTCGAAGGAGGCCTTCGCCGGCGGCTGGTTCCACACCGGCGACCTGGGAGTCGTCCATCCCGACGGCTATGTCGAACTGAAAGATCGTTCCAAGGACATCATCATTTCGGGCGGCGAGAACATCTCGACCATCGAGGTGGAGGGGGTGATCTACCAGCATCCGGCCGTGGTGGAAGCCGCAGTGGTGGCCCGGCCCGACGAGAAATGGGGCGAGACGCCCTGCGCCTTCATTTCCCTGAAGGAGGGGACCCAGCTGACCGAGGCCGAGATCCTGGATTTCTGCCGGCAGCGCTTGGCCCATTTCAAGTGCCCGCGGACGGTGGTGTTCGGGCCGCTGCCCAAGACTTCGACGGGCAAGATTCAGAAGTATGTCCTGCGCGAGATGGCAAAGGCGCTGTAATCGGCTCCAGATCCGGGGCTGTGCGGGGGCGGCGGGCGCCGCCCCCGTTGCATCGGGATCAGGCCCATGCCTTCCGGACAGCCCCATGTGGCGCTTTGACCTACCCCGAAGTTTTAAGGTAAAATCTTTGCGCACTATAGGCAGGCTGCGGAACCGGAATGCCCATTTCTCGCTCTTCATTGCCGATGATGCCGCGCGGGCTGGTCGAACGCCTGATGTGCATGCACGACGAAATGAAGGGCGATTCCCTGCTGCGGGACCTGAACCGCATCGCGGTGGCGCTCTACGACCGCAGCAGCGACCTTCTCAAAAGCTTCATCCATTCCAGCGACGGCAACAGCCCGCTGGAACATACCGCCGCCCGCCTGTCGGAGATTCCGTCGTTGCGCGCCCTGGCGGAAACCGGGGCGCGGCGCGCCATCAACGACCTGACGGCCGCCGGCAGCGATCTGGCCTATAACCGCCGGCTGCTGGCCTGCGGCTATCAGTCCAGCTACACCGTGCCCATCAGCCACAAGGGTAATTTTTACGGCTTCCTGTTCTTCGATTCCTTCACCCGGAACTTTTTCTCCCCGGCGGTGATCCGCCGGCTCCGGGCCCATGTCGAGCTGATCGCTCTGACCGTGGTGCGCGAATTGGACGCGGTGCGCATGATGCAGGCGGCGGTGACGGTGATCCGCCAGGTTTCGTCGGCCCGCGACGAGGAGACCGCCTCGCATCTGGCTCGCATGGCCCGCTACGCCCGGCTCGTGGCAGCCAAGATGGCGCCCGCCAAGGGATTCGACGACGAGTTCATCGAATTCCTCTTCCAGTTCTGTCCGCTGCACGATGTCGGCAAGGTGGCGGTGCCCGACAGCATCCTGCTGAAGCCCGGCCGCCTGACCGAGGACGAGTTCGCGGTGATGCGCAGCCATGTCGCCCACGGCGTCGAAATCGTCGAGATGATGATGCGCGACTTCGGCCTGCGCTCGATGCCCCATGCCGGGCTGCTGCGCAACATCGTCGCCTTCCACCACGAGGCGGTGGACGGTTCGGGCTATCCCCACGGCCTGAAGGGCGACGAGATTCCCATCGAAGCCCGCATTGCCGCCGTGGCCGACGTATTCGACGCCCTGACGTCGCAACGCCCCTATAAGACGCCCTGGACCAATGCCCAGGCCTTCGACCTGCTGCGGCGGGAGGCCGGCCGTAAGTTCGATGCCGACTGCGTTGGCGTGATGCTTGCGAATATCGATGCGGTGGAGGAAATTCAGTCCCGGTTCGGCGAAACCATGTATGGTTGAGAAATCGAACGGAGGACATGCGTAGATGGGCCTTGGATCCGCCCAGGCGAATAACACGGCAGCGGGTGGGATGCGCCCCTTCCACCAGGGCCTGGCCGAACGGCTGGTCTGCCAGCACGATCTGCTGCGCAGCGAATTCCCCGGCCTCGACCGCATCGCCGTGGCCATCTATGACGCCCGGACCGACCTGCTCAAGGCCTTTATCCATTCCAGCGAGGGCCGCAATCCGTTCGAACACGCCATGTCGCGGCTGGCCGACCTGAAGTCGCTGGCCGATCTGGCCCATACCGGCGGGGCGCGCGTCATCAACGACCTTTCCGTCCACAAGCCGTCGTCGATGGCCCATCTGCGGCGCCTGCTCCAGTCCGGCTATCTGTCCAGCTACACCGTCCCCATGTTCCACAAGGGCTCGTTCCAGGGGTTCGTCTTCTTCAACTCCATGCAGCGGGACTATTTCACCCCCGAAGTGGCCCGCGCCCTGCGGCCGACCGCCGAGGTGATCGCGCTGACCACGGTGATGGAACTGGACGCGGTGCGGATGATCCAGGCGGCGGTGCGCACCATCCGCCAGATCAGCCGCGCCCGTGACGAGGAAACCCATTCCCACCTGGAGCGGATGGCCCGCTATACCCGCCTGATCGCGGTGCGCCTGGCGCCGCGCCGCGGCATGTCGGACGAATGGGTGGAATTCCTGTGTCAGTTCGCTCCGCTGCACGACGTGGGCAAGATCGGCGTGCCCGATCATGTGCTGCTGAAGCCCGGCCGGCTGACGCCGGAGGAGTTCGAGGTGATGAAGGGCCATGTCGCCAAGGGGACCGAGATCGTCGATACCATGGCGGAAACCTTCGGCATCGCCGGCGCGCCCTATATGCGCATCCTGCACAACGTGGTGGCCCACCACCACGAGGCGATGGACGGCAGCGGCTATCCCGATGGTCTGGCCGGCGACCAGGTGTCGCTGGAGGGGCGCATCGTGGCCGTGGCCGACGTGTTCGACGCCCTGACCTCGACCCGGCCCTACAAGCGCCCGTGGAGCGTGCACGAGGCGCTGGCCTTCCTGGTCGAGCAGGCCGGCCGCAAGTTCGATCCCGAAGTGGTGGAAATCCTGCGCAACAGCGGCGCGGCCATCGCCGACATCCGGCGGCAATTTGCCGAGGATGGCGATTGAGGCAGCCTTAACCGCCGGCCGGTTAGGGTTGGCGATCCCCTGGTCGGAGGTGACGAAGATGGGCGGGCGGCGGCTGATCGCAATGATGGCGGCGGTGGCGGCGGCGGCGGTTCCCCTGCATCTGCGCGCCCAGTCCGATCCCTGGGCCGCGGTGCGCCGGCCCAGCCCGGGGACCAGCCAGCCGATCGGTTCGGCGGCCGCCGGCTGCCTGGCGGGCGCGGCCATGCTCCCGCCCCAGGGCATCGGCTATCAGGTGCTGCGCCTGGAGCGCAACCGCTTCTACGGCCATCCCTCGACCATCGCCTTCGTGCGCCGGCTTGCCGCCGCCGCCGCGAAACGCCATCTGGGGGTGCTGTTGATCGGCGACATGGCGCAGCCGCGCGGTGGCCCCATGCCCTCCGGCCACGGCAGCCACCAGACCGGCCTCGACGTGGATATCTGGCTGGAATTGCCCAAGGCGCCGCTATCGGCCGCCGAACTGGCCCGGCCGCAATCGATCTCGATGGTCAAGGGCCGCCGCGTCGACCGCACGGTCTGGGGCTCGCCCCAGGCCCGCCTGCTGGAACTGGCCGCCCGCTCGCCCGGCGTCGACCGCATCTTCGTCAATCCCGCCATCAAGGCCGAACTGTGCCACAGCGCCGGCAAGGACCGTGCCTGGCTGGCCAAGCTGCGCCCCTGGTGGGGCCATGACGAGCATTTTCACGTCCGCATGGCCTGTCCGGCCGACGATCCCGCCTGCGTGCCCCAGCGCCCGGTGCCCGAAGGCGACGGCTGCGGCTGGGAGTTGTATTCCTGGCTGGTCAAGCCAACCCTGCCGATCCCCGCCGACAGGCCCAACCACCGCCATCCGGTGCTGCCCGCCGCCTGCAAGGCGGTGCTGGACGGAAGGGCGGTTGCCGCGTCGCGGTAGGGGGCTGATCCGCCCGACCCCGCCGCCCCCCTGGACTTCCGTGCCCCGCCCGCCCATGATGGCGCCATGCCCGCCCATGCCGATTTCGTCCATCTGCGCATCCACAGCGCCTTTTCCCTGTCCGAAGGGGCCATCAAGCTCAAGCAGTTGGTCAAGCTGTGCGACAAGATGGCCATGCCGGCGGTGGCGATCACCGATACCGGCAACCTGTTCGGCGCGCTGGAATTCTCGACCTCCTGCGCCGACGCCGGCATTCAGCCGATCATCGGCTGCCAACTGGCAGTGCGGCGCGACGACGGCGCGCCGGCCCGCGACGGGCGGCGGCCCGATCCCGACCCGGTGGTGCTGCTCTGCCAGAGCGAGGCGGGCTATCTCAACCTGCTGGCGCTGGTCTCCAAGGCCTACCTGGAGACCGAGGCGGGCGAGACCCCGCAGGTCAGTCTGGACGACCTGGAAAGCCGGGCCGAGGGCCTGATCCTGCTGACCGGCGGGGCGGCCGGGCCGGTGGGCCGGCTGCTGGGCGAGGGGCAGGGCGACAAAGCGGAACTTGTGCTGGTCCGCCTGGCCCGCGCCTTCGCCGGCCGCACCTATGTCGAGTTGCAGCGCCACGGGCTCGAAGCCGAGGACCGCATCGAGGGGCCGCTGGTGGATCTGGCCTACAAGCACGACCTGCCGCTGGTCGCCACCAACGAGGCGTTCTTCGCCGACCGCGGCATGTACGAGGCTCACGACGCCCTGATCTGCATCGCCGAGGGCGCCTATCTGTCGCAGGAGGAACGCCGCCGGCTGACGCCCGAGCATTACCTGAAATCGGCGGCGGAGATGCGCGCGCTGTTCGCCGATCTGCCCGAGGCCTGCGACAACACCCTGGCGATCGCCCGGCGTTGCGCCTTCATGGTCGCGAAGCGCAAGCCGATCCTGCCGCCTTACCGCATGGACGGTCTGACCGAGGCGGAAGTTCTGCGCAAGAAGACCTGGGACGGCCTGGAGATGCGCCTGCGCACCCAGGTCTGCCGCGACGGCATGGCCGAGGAGGAGCGGGAACACACCGCCAAGCCCTACCGCGAGCGGGTGGAATACGAATTGGGGATCATCGAGCAGATGGGCTTCCCCGGCTATTTCCTTATCGTGTCCGACTTCATCCAGTGGTCGAAGGCCCACGGCATTCCGGTGGGGCCGGGCCGCGGCTCGGGCGCCGGCTCGGCGGTGGCCTGGGCGCTGACCATCACCGACCTGGACCCCTTGCGCTGGGGCCTGCTGTTCGAGCGTTTCCTCAATCCCGAACGCGTGTCGATGCCCGACTTCGACATCGATTTCTGCCAGGACCGCCGGGAAGAGACCATCCGCTACGTCCAGGGCAAGTACGGCTACAATCAGGTCGCCCAGATCATCACCTTCGGCAAGCTGCAGGCCCGCGCTGTGCTGCGCGATGTCGGCCGCGTCCTGCAGATGCCCTACGGCCAGGTGGACCGCCTGTGCAAGCTGGTGCCCAACAACCCGGCCAACCCGGTGACCCTGGAGGAGGCGGTCAAGGGTGAGCCCCAGTTGCAGGAACTGCGCGACCGTGACGAGACGGTGGCCCACCTGCTGGACATCGGCATGAAGCTGGAGGGGCTGTACCGCCACGCCTCGACCCACGCGGCCGGCGTGGTGATCGGCGACCGGCCCTTGAGCGAACTGGTGCCGCTTTACCGCGATCCGCGCTCCGACATGCCGGTGACCCAGTTCAACATGAAATGGGTCGAGGCGGCCGGCCTGGTAAAGTTCGACTTTCTCGGCCTCAAGACCCTGACGGTGATGGTGACCGCCATCAGACATATCAAGCAAACCAAAGGCTTGGACGTCGATCTTTCCACGTTGCCTTTGGACGATCCCGCCACCTACGAGCTTCTGGCCCATGGTGACACCGCCGGCGTGTTCCAGTTGGAATCGTCGGGCATGCGCGACGTGCTGCGCAAGATGAAGCCCAACCGGCTGGAGGATCTGATCGCCGTGGTGGCCCTCTACCGCCCCGGCCCCATGGACCAGATCCCGCGCTACATCGCCTGCAAGCACGGCGAGGAGGAGCCGGATTACATGCATCCCTCGCTGGAGCCGATCCTGAAGGAGACCTTCGGGATCATGGTCTACCAGGAGCAGGTGATGCAGATCGCCCAGGTGCTGTCGGGCTACACCCTGGGCGGCGCCGACCTGCTGCGCCGCGCCATGGGCAAGAAGATCAAGGAGGAGATGGACAAGCAGCGCGCCACGTTCGTCGAAGGCGCGGTGGCGCGCGGCGTGGCCGATTCCCAGGCCTCGTTGATCTTCGACAAGGTGGCCAAGTTCGCCGAATACGGCTTCAACAAGTCGCACGCCGCCGCCTATGCCCTGGTCGCCTACCAGACCGCCTGGCTGAAGGCCAACCATCCGGCCGAGTTCATGGCGGCGACCATGACCTACGACATGGGCAATACCGACAAGCTCAATTCCTTCCGCCAGGAACTGGACCGCCTGAAGATCCGCCTGCTGCCGCCCGACATCAACCGCTCGCGCCCCGATTTCGGCTGCGAGAAGCTGGGCGACGGCACGCTGGCGGTGCGCTACGCCCTGGCGGCGCTGAAGAATGTCGGCGAGGGCGCGATGAAGGCCATCGTCGAGGAGCGCGACCGCGGCGGCCCGTTCAAGGACCTGGTGGAGTTCGCCCGGCGCCTCGACACCAGGCAGCTCAACCGCCGCCAAATGGAGAACATGGTCAAGGCCGGGGTGTTCGACCCGCTGGACAAAAACCGCGGCAAGGTCTTCAAGAACTGCGAAACCCTGCTGCGCTTCGCCCAGGCCGAGGCGGAAAGCCGCGGCTCCAGCCAGATCGGCCTGTTCGGTGGGGCGAACGCCCCGGCGGTCAAGCTGGAGGCCGCCGCCGACTGGTCGCCCCACGAGAAGCTCAGCCAGGAATTCGAGGCGGTCGGCTTCTATCTTTCGGCCCACCCCCTGGACGCCTTCGCCAAGAGCCTGAAGCGGCTGGGGGCGCTGAAAGTGGCGGAACTGCCGCGCCACCTGCAGGCCGGCGGCAAGGGGCGGGTGCGGCTGGCCGGCTCGCTGCTGTCCAAGCAGGAGCGCACCTCGGCCAAGGGCAGCCGCTACGCCTTCCTGCAAGTGTCGGATTCCTCGGGGATGTACGAGGTCACCTGCTTCTCCGAGGTGCTGTCCGCCTCGCGCGAACTGCTGGATGCCGGCGGGCCGCTGCTGCTGGAGGTGGACGCCAAGCTGGAGGACGAGCAACTGCGCCTGACTTGCCAGCGCATCTCCTCGCTCGACCAGGAGGCGGCCCGCGCCGCCGCCGGCCTGAAGATCCACATCCGCGACGAAGCGCCCCTTCCGGAACTGCGCGCCCTGCTCGGCCGCGAGCCGCGGGGCAAGAACCGCATCGCCATCGTCTCGCAGATCGGCAGCCGCGAGGTGGAGATCGGCCTCAAGGACACCATCACCCTGTCGCCGCGCTTCATGGGCGCCCTGCGCTCGGTGGGCGGCGTGGTGGATGTCGAGGAAATCTGACCTGTGGGTTTGCGCACAGGTTGAGATGAATTGCCGCTGGACAGCGATACCGAAGATTTGATCATACTGCGCCGATCGGAAAAGGATCGCCCATGGGTATGGTCAAACGGACGGTGATACTTGCGGCACTCGCCCTGTCGGGCTGCGCCCTGGGCGGCCCGGAGACGCCGCCCGACGTGACGCTCGTCGACTTCCAGTTGCGTGATGTCGCGCTGCTGGAGCAGACGGCCGACGTGGTGTTGCGCATTCGCAACCCCAACGACGCGCCGCTCAACATCGACGGATACCGTTTCACCTTGTCGATCAACGGTCGGCCCCTGGCCAAAGGGATGAGCGGCGAATCGTTGACCGTGCCCCGGCTGGGCGAGGCGACCACCCGGGCGCGGGCCAGCATTTCGACGTTGGATTTGGTGCAGCAGGTGACGGCGGCCCAGGCGGCCGACGGCATCGGTTACCAGTTGTCGGGCACGCTGTTTCTGGCCGGCGGCCTGCGGCGGGAAGTGCCGTTCGAGCAGACCGGGCGGCTGGGAAATCTGGGGACACAGGATAGCGGGCATGGCGGATAAGGGCGAAACCCAGGCGGCCGAGGAATCCGCCGACCAGGAGAAGCCGCTCAGCCGGGCGGAGCTGGTGGCACGGGCCAAGACGCAGTTCGAAATGGTCCAGAAGGTCCGTATGTTCGGCGCCCTGAAGATGCACGAGGCGCTGGCCACCCATCTGGGCCTTCCCGCCAGCCGGCTGTCCGTCGAAAAGCTCCAGCGTCTGGATCAAATCTGCAAACGCGCCGATATTTCCCGCGGGTCGTGCTATGTCGAGCGCGGCCTGGTCTATGGCTGTTCCATCTACGAAACGGAAATGGGCTGGCGGGTCGGCTATCTGTTCCTGTGCCCCAACAAGGATGATCGCGACGGCAATGCGGTGGTGGCCTGAGCGGGTGTGACTTAACAGGGACGGGGGGCCGGTGGAGCGTTGACGGCGCCCCGGCTTGCGCCTAGGAAAGGGCACCCTATCCCGGCGAGGAATGCCCAAGGACATGCGGCTCGTTGTTACCCTGGTCTTCATCCTCGCCACGGCCGCGGCCGATGTTGCCGGCTGGTGGTGGTTCAACCGGCCGGTGCCGGTAGACATCTCGTTCGACGAGCCCTTTCCCAGCGTGTCGTTCGCGCCGTTCCGCCGCCGCGGCTTGTTCCATCGCGACGAAAGCCCGCTGACCAAGGTCTATCCCACCCCGGCGGAAATCGCATCCGATCTGGCCAGCTTGGTGGGCGTCGCCAAGGGCGTGCGGACCTACACGTCGGAGGAGGGGATGCAGGTCGTCCCCGCGCTGGCCCGCAAATACGGCCTGGAGGTGACCGATTCCGCCTGGCTGGGCACCAAGCCGGCCACCAACGACCGCGAGGTGGCGGCGCTGATCAAGGCGGCCAACGCCTATCCCGACACCATCAAGCGGGTGATCGTCGGCAATGAGGTTCTGCTGCGCAAGGACCTGACTCCCGCCCAGTTGATCGGCTACATCCGCAGGGTGCGCGCCGCCATCCGGCAGCCGGTGTCCTATGCCGATGTCTGGGCATTCTGGCTCAAACACCCCGAACTGGCCGACGAGGTCGATTACATCACCATCCACATCCTGCCCTATTGGGAGGACGAACCGGTCGGCGTCGACCAGGCGGCCCAGCACATCGTCGACATCTATCGCCTGGTGCATGCGCGTTTTCCCGGCAAGCCGATCCTGATCGGCGAATCCGGCTGGCCGACCCGCGGGCGCGAGCGGGGGCCGGCGGTGGCCGACATGGTCGATGCCGCCCGCTTCGTGCGCACGCTGGCCCGCATCTCCAAGGAAAACGGCTTCGACTACAATGTGGTCGAAGCCTTCGACCAGGCGTGGAAGGCCCGGATGGAGGGCACGGTGGGCGCCAATTGGGGCGTGGTGGACGGAAATCGCCATGTGAAATACCGCATGTCCGGCCCGGTGGAGCCCAATCCCGGCTGGCCGTACCAGGGCGCCGCGGCCGCGGCGCTGGGGGCGGCGGCGGCCTGGTGGCTGAGCCGCGGCGGCCGGCTGCCGGCCGGCCGCGCGCTGATCGCCGCGGCCCTGGGACAGGGGCTGGCGGTGCTGACCGTGTGGCAGGCGCTGAACGCCTGGTGGCTGGGCTATGACCTGACCGGCGACCTATGGGCCTTGCTGCGGATCGCCCTCCATGCCGGTCTGGCCGCCGCCATCCTGCGGGCGACGCGCTCTGGCCTGGCCGACCAGCCGTGGCAAAGCCGCTGGGGCGAGCGGCTGATGCCGGTCTACGGCCTGTCGGCGATCATCGCCACCCTGCTGCTGTTGCTGCACGGCCGGTATCGCGACATTCCCAACCTGGAATTCCTGGTGCCCTGCGTCGGCGTCACCGCCTATGCCCTGCTGCGCCAGGCGATGCTGGGGCTGCCCTGCGGCAAGGCCTTCGCCGTCGGGCGGCTGTTCGCCTCGGGCGAGGCCGGCGGCTTCGCGCCGGCCAAGCAGATCGCCATCGGCCTGTGGCTGTCGGTCCTGGCGGCGCCGCTGTCCGAAGCCCAGGCCCTGCTTCAGGGCGAGGATTTCCTCACCATGCATCCCACCTGGGCGGAACGTCTGCCGCGCCTGGCCTACAGCCTGGTGGCCAACCGCGAAATGCTGATCTGGTCGGCGATGCTGGCGGTCCTGTCGCTACCCTTCTGGGCGGAATGGCGGCGGCTGGACCGCCGCCAAACCTGGGACCGGCCGGAGGCGGATCAGCCGGCGGCCAGCAGCCGCGCCACCTCGGGCGCGGTATAGGTGAAGACGGCATCGGCGCCGGCCCGTTTGAAGGCGGTCAGGCTTTCGACGATCACCTTGTTCCAGTCCAGCCAGCCTCGGTCGGCGGCGGCGCGCATCATGGCGTATTCGCCCGAGACCTGATAGGCCAGGGTGGGCAGGCCGAAGGCTTCCTTCACCCGGCCCAGCACATCGAGATAGGGCAGGCCGGGCTTGACCATCACCATGTCGGCGCCCTCGGCGACGTCGATGGCCACTTCGCGCAGGGCTTCCTCGGTATTGGCCGGGTCCATCTGGTAGGTCTTCTTGTCGCCCTTCAGCGCGCCGCCCGAGCCCACCGCGTCGCGGAACGGGCCGTAGAAGGCCGAGGCGTATTTGGCGGCATAGGACAGCACCTGCACCTGTTGCAGGCCGGCCTTGTCCAGGGCGTCGCGCATGGCGCCGATCCGGCCGTCCATCATGTCGGAAGGCGCGACGATGTCGCAGCCGGCCTCGGCCTGGACCACCGCCATGCGGCAGAGAATATCCACCGATTCGTCATTGGCGACGTGGCCGTCGATCACCAAGCCGTCATGGCCGTCGGAATTGAAGGGGTCGAGGGCCACGTCGCAGACGATGCCCAGTTCGGGCACCGCCCGCTTGACCGCCCGCACCGCGCGGCAGACCAGATTGTCGGGGTTGACCGCCTCGCGCCCGTCGGGCGTCTTCAGCGCCGGATCGACCGAGGGAAACAGGGCGATGGCCGGGATGCCCAGCCGGGCGGCGCCTTGGGCCGCCTCGACCAGCAGGTCGATGGACAGGCGGTCCACCCCCGGCATGGAGGCGATGGGCTGGCGCACCCCCTGGCCTTCGACGACGAACACCGGCCAGACCAAGTCGTCGACCGACAGGCGGTTTTCCGCCACCAGGCGGCGCGACCACTCGAAGCGGCGCGGCCGGCGCAGGCGGGTGCGGGGGAAGCTGGTCGCGGGAAGGAATGCGGGCAAGGCTGGGCTCCCAATGAAGACGGCGGCCGCTCGCGCGGCCGCCGGGTAGGGTCTGAAACGAAAGAATCGCGTCAGCTGCGGATCGAAGCCGTGCTTAGGCCGCTTCGAGCGCCCGGGTGAGGTCGGCGAGGATGTCGTCGATATGTTCGATGCCCACCGACAATCGCACATAGCCCGGCGTGACGCCAGTGGCCAGCTGGTCCTCGGGGCTGAGCTGGGAATGGGTGGTGCTGGCGGGATGGATGGCCAGCGAGCGGGAATCGCCGATATTGGCGACGTGATAGAACATCTTGAGCGCGTCGATGAACCGCCGCCCGGCCTCGGCGCCGCCCTGCAATTCGAAGCCCAGCAGGGCGCCGTAGCCATGCTTGAAGATGGAATCGGCCCGCCGCCGCGCCTCGCCGGCCATCTGGCCGGGATAGATGACCTTGGTCACCTTGGGGTGCTTGGCCAGGAAATGGGCCACCGCCGCGGCATTGTCCGAATGGGCGCGCATGCGCAGGGGCAGGGTTTCCAGGCCCTGGATGAACTGGAAGGCGTTGAACGGGCTCATGGCCGCGCCGATGTCGCGCAGCAGAATCACGCGGGCGCGGATGATGTAGGCCACCGGGCCCAGCGGCTTGACCGCCTCGGTCCACACCGCGCCGTGATAGCTGGGGTCGGGCTGGGTCAGGAGCGGGAAGCGCTTGCCGTGCTTCTCCCAGTCGAAGGTGCCGCCGTCGACGATCATGCCGCCGATCGAGGTGCCGTGGCCGCCGATGAACTTGGTGGTGGAATAGACGACGATGTGGGCGCCGTGGGCGAGCGGCCGGCACAGCACCGGCGCCGAGGTGTTGTCCATGATCAGCGGCACGCCGACCTGCTCCGCCAGACGCGCCACCTCGGGGATGGGGAAGGCTTCCAGCTTGGGATTGGGCAGGGTCTCGGCGTACCAGCAGCGGGTGCGCTCGTCGGTGGCGCGCACGAAGGCTTCCGGATCCTCGGGGTCAACGAAGCGGCATTCGATGCCGAACTGCTTCAAGGTGTTGGCGAACAGGTTCCAGGTGCCGCCGTACAGGTTGGTCGAGCTGACGAAGTTGTCACCGGCCTGGCACAGATTGGTGATGGCGAAGGTGCTGGCCGTCTGGCCCGAGGCCAGAGCCAGGGCCGCCACGCCGCCCTCCAGCGCCGCGATGCGCTGTTCCAGCACGTCGCAGGTGGGGTTCATGATGCGGGTGTAGATGTTGCCCATCTCGGCCAGGGCGAACAGATTGGCGGCGTGCTCGGTGTCGCGGAACTGGTAGGACGTCGTCTGGTAGATCGGCACCGCCACCGAGTTGGTCGCCGGGTCGGCGCGCCAGCCGGCGTGGAGGACGATGGTTTCCGGATGGGTGCTGTTGGCCGTCATGCGCTGTCCCTTTTGCGAATCATTCTACTGGATTTCTGGAGATTGAACACTGCCGGAAAGCGGGTGTCAAGCAACGGCAATCTAAATTACATCATATTAATGTATTAATCGGCAGCCTTGCCGCGCCCGGCTCCGGCTGGAACAATGGGCCGGCAGACCGCCGAGGGGGCGATGACCAGCGAAGAAACCATTTTCGAGGCGCGGGACGGGATCGGCCGGATCCGGCTCAACCGTCCGCAGGTGCTCAACGCCCTGTCGCCGCGCCAGTTCGCCGCCATCGACCGGCAACTGGCCGCCTGGGCGGCAGATGCCGCCGTGCGGGTGGTGCTCATCGAAGGGACGGGGGACCGGGCCTTCTGCGCCGGCGGCGATCTGCGGCCGCTGTGGGAGGGGCGGGAGGGCGGCCGGGAGGTGGGCCGCGCCCTGTTCCGTGACGAATACCGGCTGGATCGGCGCATCTTCCATTACGCCAAGCCCTACGTGGCGCTGATGGACGGTATCGTCATGGGCGGCGGGGCCGGCGTGTCCGTCAACGGCCGGTTCCGGGTGGCCGGCGAAACGACGCTGTTCGCCATGCCGGAAACCGCCATCGGCTTCTTCCCCGACGTCGGCGCGACCCATTTCCTGACCCGGTTGCCCGGCTGCGTCGGGCTGTATCTGGGGCTGACCGGTGCCCGCCTGGGGCCGGCCGATTGCCTGTGGGCCGGGCTGGCCACCCATTACGTCCCGCGGGCAGGCCGCGCCGCCATGGCCGCTGGCCTGGTGCAGGCAGCGGCGGCGGCCGATCCGACGGCGGCGGTGGCCGAGGTGTTGGCCGCCCATCACCGCGACCCCGGCGCCTCGACCCTGGCCGAGCGACGGGCGGCCATCGACCGCTGCTTCGGGCGTCCCTCGCTGGCCGAAATCCGGACGGCGCTGGCCGACGAGCCGGGCGACTGGGCGGCAGCTTCCTGCGCCGCCCTGGCCGGGCATTCGCCGACCGCGCTGGCGGTAACCTTCCGCCAGTTGACCGGCGGGGCGGGCCTGGGCTTCGACGAGGCCATCCGGCGGGAATACCGCATCACCACCCATATGTTGGAGGGCGGTGACCTATACGAAGGGATCCGGGCAGCGGTGGTGGACAAGGACCGCCGCCCCCGGTGGAATCCGGCGGACACCGCCGATGTGGCCGACGAAACCGTGGCCGCCTATTTCCGCCCGCCTGCGGGCGGCGACCTGGACCTGGGATGACGAGGCCGCGATGAGCCAGCGGGAAGTTCTGTTCGAGTTCGTCCGTATCGGCAACGCCGTCAAGGCGACCGCCTTCGATACGGAAACCCTGACCGAGGTTTCGGTAATCGGCGCCGCCCAGGCCACCCAGGAGCAGCTGAAGGCGCTGGCGCTGAAGCGGCTGGAATACGTCCTGGCGAAGAAGGCCAAGGGATGAATCGACGGCAGCCCGCGCCGGCGGCATGGCCGGCACGGGCTCTCGGTTTCCGCGGTCCCTCGGTCTGCGCGGCCGGTCAGCGGCCCTTGCGGCGGTTGCCCTTGTCCTCCGCCTCGGTCTTGCGCCCCAGGCCGATCTTCTTGGCGAAATCTGAGCGCTGCGCGGCGTAATTGGGCGCCACCATCGGATAATCGGGCGGCAGGCCCCATTTGGCCCGGTATTCGTCGGGGGTCATGTTGTAGGTGGTGCGCAGATGCCGCTTGAGCATCTTCAGCTTCTTGCCGTCCTCCAGGCAGACGATGTACTCGGGGGTCACCGACTTCTTGACCGGCACGGCCGGCTTGGGCGCTTCCGCCTTGGCTTCCGGCTGGCCGTTCTCCAGGGAAGACAGCGAGGCGTAGACGGTATGAATGACCTCCGGAATCTGTCCGGCGGGGAGGGGATTCTTGCTCACATAGGCGGCAACGACGTCGACCGCCATGCGGAGAAGATCATCACGGTTGGCTTTTTCGATGGTGTCAGTCATGTGTGGTTCCGACCGAGGTTTGACTGGATTAGGAGATGAATCCATGGTTCGTTTTGGCTGTCAATTCCATTTTCGGGGGCAAGAGTAATGAGTTCTTGGAAACTCTGCCCATTTCAATAAATCTCCCCCAAGGGGGGGGTGCCTATACCCCAATGGTCTGTGCCCCCCTTCGGGGTTGTCTTGGGCCTTGGCGGCGAAGGGGCGGCGCAACGATGCGGCGGGCCGCCGGGGCCCGGGGCTCCCCATGAAATTGTGGCGGATTGGCAACCCGGTGCGAGATATGGTATCTAGCCCCGTTGTCGCCAAGAATCCCGGGAAGCATCCGCCAATGCCCGCTCAAACCATTGCCGTGGCGTCGGACCACGGTGGCATCGAACTCAAGGCCTTGATCTGCTCCGAGTTGGAAGGGCGCGGGCTTGGCGTCCTCGACCTGGGCACCGACGGGCCCAGCTCGGTCGACTATCCCGATTTCGCCATGAAGCTGGCCGAGGCCATCAAGGAAGGCCGCGCCGCCCGCGGCGTGCTGATCTGCGGCACCGGCATCGGCATCTCGATCGCCGCCAATCGCCATGCCCATATCCGGGCGGCGCTGGTGCATGACGCCTTCGGCGCCCGCATGGCGCGGCAGCACAACGATGCCAATGTCCTGGTGCTGGGGGGCCGCACCATTGGGCCGGAAGTCGCCAAGGACTGCCTCGTCCTGTTCCTGGAGACCCCGTTCGAGGGCGGGCGCCATGCCCGGCGCGTCGCCAAGCTTGCCGAATGCGGCGAGCGCTGAATCTTTTTTTGCGCCTTTTGCGTCAACGATCAGTCAGGTACCGACAATGAATACCCAGTCCTTTTTCCGCACCGCGCTGGCCGACAGCGATCCCGACGTGTTCGCCGCCATCGGCCGTGAACTGAAGCGGCAGCAGGACAACATCGAGCTGATCGCATCGGAAAACATCGTGTCGCGCGCCGTGCTGGAGGCGCAGGGATCGGTCCTCACCAACAAGTATGCCGAGGGCTATCCCGGCAAGCGCTATTACGGCGGCTGCGAATTCGTCGACGTGGTCGAGCAGCTGGCCATCGACCGCGCCTGCAAGATCTTCGACTGCCAGTTCGTCAACGTGCAGCCCAGCTCGGGGTCGCAGGCCAACCAGGGCGTGTTCATGGCGCTGTTGCAGCCGGGCGACACCATTATGGGCATGTCGCTCGCGGCCGGCGGACACCTGACCCATGGCGCTGCCCCCAACCAGTCGGGCAAGTGGTTCAGGGCGGTGCAGTACGGCGTGCGCCTCCAGGACGCCCAGATCGATTTCGACGAGGTCGAAGCCCTGGCCCGCGAGCACAAGCCGAAGCTGATCATCGCCGGCGGCTCGGCCTATCCGCGCGTCATCGACTTCGCCCGCTTCCGCCGCCTGTGCGACGAGGTGGGGGCGCTGTTCATGGTGGATATGGCCCATTTCGCCGGGCTGGTGGCCGGCGGGGTCTATCCCAGCCCGCTGCCTCATGCCGACGTGGTGACCACCACCACCCACAAGACCCTGCGCGGCCCGCGCGGCGGCATGATCCTGACCAACAACCCCGACATCGCCAAGAAGATCAACTCGGCCATCTTCCCCGGCATCCAGGGCGGCCCGCTGGAACACGTCATCGCCGGCAAGGCGGTGGCGTTCGGCGAGGCGCTGCGGCCCGAGTTCAAGCTCTATGCCCGCCAGGTGGTGGACAACGCCAAGGCCCTGGCCGAGACCCTGGTGCGGCGCGGCCTGGCCATCGTGTCGGGCGGCACCGACAGCCACCTGATGCTGGTGGACCTGCGGCCCAAGAAGCTGACCGGCAAGGCGGCCGAGGCCAGCCTGGAGCGCGCCGGCATGACCTGCAACAAGAACGGCATTCCTTTCGACCCGGAGAAGCCGACCATCACTTCGGGCGTGCGCCTGGGCACGCCGGCCGCCACCACCCGCGGTTTCGGGGTGGCCGAATTCACCAAGGTCGGCGAGCTGATCGGCGATGTGCTGGACGGCCTCGCCGCCCATCCCGAGGATAACGGGGCGGCCGAAATCCGCGCCCGCGCCGAGGTCGAGGAGTTGTGCCGCCGATTCCCAATCTATCAATAGGAGCGAAGCGGATCATCTGCGTGTGCCGGCGGGCCGCAGGGGGCGGTTCGCCGGTCCGAACGGGGGGAGAGGTGCATGCGGTGCCCGTTTTGCGGCCATGACGACACCCAGGTGAAGGACTCGCGTCCCACCGAGGACAATTCCGCCATCCGCCGTCGCCGGTCATGCCCGGCCTGCGGCTCGCGCTTCACCACCTTCGAACGGGTGCAGATCCGCGATCTGGTGGTGATCAAGAAGGACGGCGCCCGCGTGCCGTTCGACCGCGAAAAGCTGCTGCGCTCGGTGCGGATCGCGTTGCGCAAGCGCCCGGTGGACGAAGAGCAGATCGAGCGCATCGTCAACGGCATCCACCGCCGGCTGGAGAGCATGGGTGAGAACGAGGTTCCGTCCAAGTACATCGGCGAGTTGGTGATGGACGTGCTGATGGACCTCGACAAGGTCGCCTATGTCCGTTACGCCTCGGTATACCGCAATTTCCGCGAAGCCAAGGACTTCGAGGATTTCCTGGGAAAGATGGGTGTCCAGCACGACCACTGATCTCGACCGCGCCCATATGCTGGCGGCGCTGGGCCTGGCCCGGCGCGGCCTGGGCAGCGTCTGGCCCAACCCGTCGGTGGGCTGCATCCTCGTCAAGGAGGGACGGGTGGTCGGCCGCGGCTTCACCCAGCCGGGCGGGCGCCCCCATGCCGAGACCGAGGCCCTGGCCATGGCCGGCGACGCGGCCCGCGGCGCCACCGCCTATGTCACCCTGGAGCCCTGCGCCCATCACGGCAAGACCCCGCCCTGTGCCGAGGCGCTGCTCGCCGCCGGGGTGTCGCGCGTGGTGGCGGCCATGGAAGACCCCGACCCGCGGGTGGCCGGCAAGGGATTGGCGCTGCTGCGCGCCGCCGGCGTCGAGGTGACCTTGGGTGTGCTGGCCGATCAGGCGGCCGAACTCAATGCCGGCTTCTTCCTGACGGTGCGGGTCGGACGGCCGCTGGTCACCCTGAAGCTGGCCACCACGCTGGACGGCCGCATCGCCACCCATACCGGCGAAAGCCAGTGGATCACCGGGGAGGCCGCCCGCGCCGCCGCCCACCGGCTGCGCGCCGAAACCGACGTGATCATGGTCGGCAGCGGCACCGTGCTGGCCGACAATCCCGACCTGACCTGCCGCCTGCCGGGCATGGCCGACCGCTCGCCGGTGCGGGTGGTGGTGGACGGACGGCTGCGCCTGCCGCTGACCAGCCGGCTGGTGGCCACCGCCGGCGAAGTCCCCACCTGGGTCGTCACCCTGGCCGGGGCCGCTGCCGCCGAGCGCCGCGCCGCCTACGAGGATGCGGGCGTCGACGTGCTGGAGGCCAAGGCCGGCCCCGACCGCCAAGTCGATCCCGGCTCGGTCATGGCCCTGCTGGCCGGCGCCGGCGTCACCCGCGTGCTGGTGGAGGGCGGTGCCCATCTCGCTGCCGCGCTGCTGCGCGCCGATCTGGTGGACCGGCTGGTGTGGTTCCGGGCGCCGGGGCTGATCGGCGGCGACGGCTTGGCTGCCGCCGCCAGCTTCGGCATCGACCACCTGACTGCCGTCCCGCGCTTCGAACGGGTCGACGCCCGGCCGGTCGGCGACGACCTGATGGAAACCTATCGCAGGCCGTGACCGGCGGCAGGCAGCAACAGTCAAGGGGAACACCGTTCATGTTCACCGGCATCGTGACCGACCTCGGCGAAGTGCGCCGGGTGCTGAAGGGCGAGGGGCGGGAAACCCGTTTCGAAATCGCCACGGGCTACGACCTGGCCGGCGTCGCTATCGGCGCCTCCATCGCCCATAACGGCGTCTGCCTGACCATCATCGACAAGGGCCCCGACTGGTACGCGGTCGAGGTGTCGGCCGAAACCCTGTCGAAGACCACCTTGGGCGGCTGGCAGGCCGGCACCCGGGTCAACCTGGAACGCGCCCTGGCGGTCGGCGACGAACTGGGTGGCCATATCGTGTCCGGCCATGTCGACGGCGTGGCCCGTGTGGCGGCGATCCGGCCCGATAACCAATCCCTGCGCTTCACCTTCGAGGCGCCCGCCGACCTGGCCCGGTTCGTCGCCCCCAAGGGGTCGGTGGCGCTGGATGGCGTGTCGCTCACCGTCAACGAGGTTGATGGGCGGCTGTTCGGCATCAACGTCATTCCCCACACCCAGGCGGCGACGACCTTCGGAACCTTGCGGGAAAATGACGTCGTAAATATGGAAATCGACATGCTCGCGCGCTATGTTGCCCGCCTCTTGCAGAGGGAATAGACCGGCCGTGTCCGAAATGCAGGCTTACCTGTCCTCGATCGAGGACATCATCGAGGAAGCGCGCCAGGGGCGCATGTTCATCCTGGTCGACGACGAGGACCGCGAGAACGAGGGCGATCTGGTCATCCCCGCCCAGATGGCCACCCCCGACGCCATCAACTTCATGGCCAAGCACGGCCGCGGCCTGATCTGCCTGTCGCTGGCCGGCGCGCGCTGCGAGGAACTGGGCCTGCGGCTGATGAGTGCCGAGAACGGCACCCGCATGGAAACCGCCTTCACCGTGTCCATCGAGGCGCGGGAAGGGGTGACCACCGGCATTTCCGCCGCGGACCGCGCCCGCACCGTCCAGGTGGCCATCGATCCGGCGCGCGGCCGCGGCGACATCGTGTCGCCGGGCCACGTCTTCCCCTTGCGGGCTCGCGAGGGTGGGGTGTTGGTGCGGGCCGGGCATACCGAGGCCGCGGTGGATATCGCGCGGCTGGCCGGCCTTAACCCGTCGGGGGTGATCTGCGAGATCATGAACGACGACGGCACCATGGCCCGCCTGCCGGATCTGGTGAAGTTCGCCCAGTTCCACGGCCTGAAGATCGCCACCATCGCCGATCTGATTTCGTATCGCCGCCGGCACGACAAGCTGGTGCGCCGTGAGTTGGAGGTGCCCTTCCATTCCAAATGGGGCGGCGACTGGCGGATGCTGGTCTATGTCAACACCGTAGCCTATGCCGAGCATGTCGTGCTGGTGAAGGGCAAGGTGGGCGGCGCCGCGCCGGTGATGGTGCGGGTGCATGCCGTCAACATTCTGGACGACGTGCTGGGCGACCAGGGATCGGGCAAGGCCGGG
>JAKAFA010000038.1:0-17246 GCA_021818185.1 Pseudomonadota bacterium
CCTGTCCCTGCCGCCGTCGTCACGGTCACGATCCGGCATCGGCCGATCTGTGGCGGGGCCGCGTCCGAGGAGCGCTTCCCGATCAGGGGCGGGCTGGGGCCGCGCCTCTGGCGGTGCCCGACCGAGGAGAGCATCTCGGTCCACAGGCTGCAACTGGGGCGCGTCATGGGGCGGCTGCCGACCCATGAGGGCGTCCCTGTCGGGCGGCGGGCGCGTCGGCTGTGCCGGTCCCGGCCCACGCCCCAACAGGGCGTCGATCCGCGCCTTGGCGGCATCGGCACCCTGGCGCAATACCTCCGCGCCACGGCCAAAGAGCCGGGCTGCCTGATCTCGCACCTCGGCCAGCGCGCGCCGGAGGCGTGAGCGCTCGGCGTTCGCCTCTTGAACACGCCGCCAGCGGGTGCCTCGCTCGGTCTCGACGCCGCGCTTCTCCATGCGGGCGGCGGCTCCGAGCTTAGGCAACGGCTCGCGGTCCAACGCTTCAGCGCGGACCGCCGCCGCCGCCCGTTCGGGCTCGGGCCGCTGCGGGTCAGCGACAACGCGCAGCGCAGCGGCGCGCTGATCGGCGAGGCTGCGGTGGTCGATACGCTCTTCCCGGCCGGCGCGTTCGAGGGCGCGGTTGGCGTGCTCTGCCCACCGCTCGCGCCAGCCTTCGAGCAAATCCTTGCCATTCCACTCGCGGGCCTTCGGGCCGAAACCGGCGCCGGTCAATTCGCGCATGGTGAGCATGACATGGGCATGTGGCTGGCCGAGGCCATGGCGGGTCTTCGGATTGTGGATTGCGAAGTCGGCCACCATGCCCCGACTGACGAACTCATCCCGGACGAACTGCCGGAGCGCGGCGAGCCGCTGCTCCTTGGTCAGCTCGCGCGGGAGGGCAACCTCGACCTCACGAGCAAGCTGAGCATCCTTGCGGGCCTCCACCTTCTCGACGGCATTCCACAATTCGACCCGGTCGCGCATCCATTCGGGCGCGTTGTCCGGGGCGACGATCTCACGATGCTCGATGCCGCGCCGCTGCGAGTAATCGAAGACCTGGCCGGTGCGCCGGTCTTCAATGCGCTCGCCGGCACGGTAAGCGGCGGCTCCGGTCGCGCTGCGACCGGAGCTTCTGCCGATTACCTTGGCGGCGAGGTGGTAGATCGCCAACGCATGACTCCCGAAGCGGATGGGTCCAGGGAAGGGCGCAGCCCTTGCCCTGGTGGGGTTTGGGGCAACGCCCCATTCCCCGAAGCGCGCGCGGAGGGGATAGGGGGAGGCCGTCCGGCCGGGGGGAACCCCCGAGAGGACCGCGCACGTCGGCGAAGCCGACGTATAAGCGCGCCCTTGTCTCCTCCGTCGCCTCGGGATGGTGACGTGTTCGCACCACCGATGTCAATACAAGGCCGGTGCGTATTGGCATGATCTGATGTTGAAATGCATTGCCCGCCCCGAAAAAATCTGTCATCGGTAAGTACGCACGCGGCAGAGACGGCGGCGTTATTGCTGTACGTGCTGTGCGTGCATGAATTTTAATATTGTTGTACGGCTGTGAGCGATTGGAGATGGGGAACATGCAGAGACGGAGTCTTGAAGAGCAAAAGCTCGATTTGGAGCGTAGGCGCGGCCAGATCGAAGCGCGGCTGAAATCGATTTCGGCACGGGAGGCCAGCGCGAAGCGCAAGGCCGATACGCGCCGGAAGGTGATCATCGGCGCCCTGGTGCTTGGCACGGCGGATGCGGACACGCGCATCCGCCAGTGGCTCGCAGGGCTCCTCCGTGGCGCGCCACAGCGGCCGGGGGATGCGGCTGTGCTGGCGGGCCTGATTGCCGAATTGGAACAACCGCAACCGCCGGCCGCCACGGCGGCGGTTGGCCCAGAGGAGGTTCTATGATGGAACAGCAGCCGATTCCTTATTGGCGCTTCCTGCCGCTGGCTGCTGCCATGGTCGTCACCATCGCGGCGACCCAACCCGCCATGCTCGGCGGAGGGTATCTCCATGTGCTGAAGTGGCCCGTCTTTGTCCTAGCCTTCGCCGCCGTCGCGTGGGTCATCGCCGGGGGTGTGGCGCCTGGTGGGTCGGCCAGCCGGTGGGCGCGGGTGGTGACCTACGGCTGCCTGTGGGCGGCGCTCGGCGCCGCGCTGTGGCGCTTCTGCGCCGACTTTGTTCCCGTCGCCTGGGGCACCATTCGGCTGTCAAACTGGCCGCTGCTCGATTTGCTTAAGGCGCCGGGCGCCGTTGTCCGAACCGTTGCGGCGAATCCTGAGGCTGCGGCGGCGCGCTTGCTGCCGGTGTTGCCGCTGGTGATGTTGATTGCCGGCACGCGGCGGGCGCTGTTCACCGAACCGCTGGCACCGATGCGGCAGCGGGCACGTGCGGCGCGGTTGCGCCGCCGGCCGGGCTGGTTGGACCGGAAGGAGGTGACCCGGATGACGACAGCACGTACGGGGGTGCCGCTGGGCCTCTATGGCAGCCGCATCGCCCGGTACAGGCCCTCGCCAGGGCAATTTCTTGGTGGCCACCACATGGTGATCGCCGGCACGCGTGCCGGTAAAGGCGTGGCCTGCGTCCTGCCGGCCATCGTCGATCACGATGGTCCCGTGGTTGTGATCGACGTGAAGGGCGAGAATATGGCGGTGTGTCGCCGGCACCGGACCTCCCTGGGCCGGCGGCAGGTCGTGCTGAATCCGTTCGGGCTGATCGATGGCAAAACCTCCAGGATCAACCCCATGACGTACCTGCGCCCCGGCCCGACCCTTCAGCGGGATATCGCCGTTTTGGCCGACGGCCTGGTCATCGAGATCCACGGTGATGACCGCTGGATTTCCGATGCCGCCCGCCGCCTGGTCGAGGCAGCCCTCGAACTACTGGTGACGATGGAGCCGCGCGAGCAGTGGTCACTGGCGGCCCTGTCGAACCTGGTGCAAAGCCCTGGGCGGCTGGGGACGTTCGCGAAATGGCAACAGGCGGGCGACCTCTGCGGCGGTCGTATCGCCAAAGCCGGCGCCAGCATCATGTCGATGGGCTCCAAAGAGCAAGGGATGATCTTCGAACACCTCGACGCGTCCCTGGACTGGCTCAAGTATGACCAAATGAGGCAGTTAACGGCGCCTGGCGGCCATTCGTTCAGCTACGCCGATCTCCTGGCCGGGAAGCAAGATGTCTACATCTGCATCCCACAGGATATGACGAAGACGCTCGGCGGATTTATGCGCGTAGTACTGAATACAGTCCTGGGCGCGGTGACGCGACAGGACGGCAAGACGCGAGTGGCGCAGAAAATACTCTGCGTCATGGATGAGTTCACCCGCCTTGGGAGAATGGAAAAAGTTATGGAGATTGCCACCATTGCTGCTGGCGGCGGCGTTGAGGCAGTGTTCATTGTCCAGGATTTGGCGACGCATGAATCGGTCTATGGTCCCCTGGACACCAAGACCCTGTTGGGATCGTGCGCGACGACACGCATCTTTGGCCTCGGGTCCGGCGACGACAAAACGGCGAAGTGGGCGGAAGGCACAATGCCGATGTACACGATGAAAAAGAAAAACCGCTCGCGTGGATCGGACGGGAGAATGACCTTCACGGACGTGGAGCAGAAGGAAAAGCTGCTGTCGGCGGCGGAATTGCTGGAATTGCCGCCGACGGTGATGCTCTGTCGGATTCGCTCAAACCCCGGTGTGCTACTGGATCAAATCATCAGCCACCAGCACCCTGCTTACCGGAAGAGGCTGGACCCGAACCCGGTGGTGCGCGCCTAGTGTCCGGCTGAATTATCGGAGGAGAAGCACCCCTTGCCATTGCCTATGGTGATCAGAGTATCCCTGCGATCTGTCGCGTCTTTCAGATCCTGACTCGCCTGCTGGTTTGCGGCTTCTTGTCGGCTTGACTCTGACATCCCCAGGCCGGCAAACGCTCCAACGACAGGGATATAAGCCATGGTCGTCATGGTGCTGTCGGTCGAAGCCTTTGCCGCTGCCGACTGCTGCTGTGCAGCACGATATTGCCCAATCAACTTGTCCATCTCGGCGAGCTTATCGTTGACCTGGGCGCACGTTAGGGCGTTGTCGCCGCGTTCAACGTGTTGGATATGCTGGACCGGGGCCGATGGCTGCTCAGCGCATCCCGCAACCACGCAAGCTACCCCCATCGTGAGAGCGGAAAGGGTCATTTTCGCCATCGCTTTTTAGCCCCCATATTGAGTTGCCCTGCACGCATAGCACGGAAGCGGGATTTCTGACAATTGTGCAACCCTGTGCGGGATGACGCGTCAAGAGTACGAGATGCCGGGGCCGGCCCACCGCGTCTGCGCGATGGATGGACTTGTCCATCTGCATCGGGGACAGTTTGGGGACAGTTACACCGCACGCAAGGCTACACGCAGCACACAAGGCACGGCTATAACGCATTGATATTACGACACTATGCGCTACCCTCCGCAGGGCGTTTATGGTGCTTTTCCGGACTTTTAATCATGGGGTCCCGGGTTCGAGTCCCGGCGGGCACACCAAAGATCCCCAGGAAAATCAGGGAATTACGAAAGGGCCGGTGATGCAGAATCGTCGGCCTTTCGCCTGTCTATATCATTTGCATATCATGCAATCCAAAATGTTGACTTGAATGTTGGCATGGTGGTTGGGCTGGCGGCGACCCGTGACACGCCCTGTCACACGCCCGAGCAACCATCTGCACCAGAAGCCTCGGGTGCCCCCTTGCCGATGTTTCCCGGCCGCGGTGTAATGCTGCCATGTCCGAGCCAACCTCCAAGGATGCCCTTTGCCGCTCGGCCGAGGCCTTATGCACCGTCAGGGTGTGTCGGCGCCGCGATGTCGGCGCATGCACCGATTGCCGCAAGGCGCTTCCGGCCAAACGGCGGGATGAGGGGGGTGGGCATCCCGGAAAACCGGGCGGGCGGGAGCGGTTTTCCTCGCCACGGGTTTCGGCGCGGGACAAGGTGACCGCTTGATCAACATTCGCCTCGTCCGCCACGCCGTCGCTGTCGTGGCCGGCCGAACCATGCCCATCCGCGGGGAAATAGCAGAAGAACCATGATCGACCGCATCGACCACTTCGTCCTGACCGTGGCGGACATTCAGGCGACCTGTGATTTTTACGTGCGGGCCCTGGGGCTGGAGGTCGTAACCTTCGGGCAAGGCCGGAAGGCCCTGGCCTTCGGGCGGCAGAAGATCAACCTCCATCAGGCCGGCGCGGAGTTCGGCCCGAAGGCTGCTCGCCCCATGCCGGGCTCCGCCGATTTTTGCGTGATCACCGAACGGCCGCTGGCGGAGGTCGCCGCGCGTCTTGCCGCCGCCGGAATCGCCATCGAGGAGGGGCCGGTGGCGCGGACCGGGGCCGCGGGGCCGATCATCTCGCTCTATTTCCGCGATCCCGACGGGAACCTCGTCGAAGTGGCATCGTACTGAGCCCCGCGGCTTTTCCGTTCGCCCCGCCTCGACGGCCGCCCCCGTCGGCGCTATGGTCGGGGCGGTCATCCGGGGGTGTCGGGGGTCATGCATCAGCTTTTGACCAGCTTCCTGCTGGTGTTCGGGTCGCTATTTCCCATCGTCAACCCGCCGGGCAGCGCCTTCATGTTTCTGGCCCATACGCGGGCGGCCAGCCATGGGCAGCGGGCCGAACTGGCGGTGCGGGTGGCGGTCTACGCCTTCCTGATCGTCAACGGCTCGCTCTATGTCGGTTCGTCGGTGCTCAGCCTGTTCGGGGTGTCGATTCCGGCCCTGCGGGTGGGCGGCGGGCTGGTGATCGCGGTGGCCGGCTGGCGGTTGTTGAACGCCAAGGCCGGCCTGGCCGACCCCGATGTCGTGCTGGACGGCACGCCGGAAGCGCTGCGGACCGCCGCCTTCTATCCGCTGACCATGCCGCTGACCACCGGGCCGGGCACCATCGCCGTCACCATCGCGCTCGGCACCAGCCAGCCTTTCGCCGGCCACGCGCCGTCGACGGCGCTGCTGGGGGCGCTGCTGGCGGCGCTGGCGATCAGCGCCCTGATCTATCTGTGCTTCCGCTTCGCCGACCGCATGGAGGGCCTGTTGGGGCGCACGCTGACCGACGCCCTGATGCGGCTGTTCGCCCTGCTGTTGCTGTGCATCGGCATCGAGATCATCTGGGGCGGCGTCGCCGAGATGATCCATGGTCTCTGAGTGCTGTCCAATGCGCGAATCTTCAAGACACATGAAATATATCTGGTTGTATGATCGGTTTTGTGCCACCGTGGCGCCGACTACAGCTTCTACTGGAGGAAGGGACACATGTTTCCGATCGACGACAAGTTCATGGCGCAGTTCACCGGCAACCCGGCCGACATGATGACTCGCCTGGGCGACCTTCACCGCGCCCATTTCGATGCGGCGCGCAAGATGGCCGAGATCAACACCAGGGCCTTGCAGCAGATGTCGGGCCTTACCGATCCGCAATCGTTCATGACCATGCACCCCGCCATCGTCAAATCGGCGATGGAGGAGCATGTGGGCGTGCTGATGAACCTGTGGGGGGCGATGGCGCCCGGCGCCGCCGCCTCCCCGGCCCCGGCGCCCACGTCTTCCGGCCCCGCGCCCTCCACCGGCAAGGCCTGAGCCGGGTGCGCCATGCCCGGGCGGCCGCAATGGCCCGGGCATGGCCCCACCCAGCGTTCCCGCCGGCTCACTTTCCGACGGCGATGTCCCCAAATGTGGGCGGTGTGGCGCCAACGGATGGAGTATGGTCCTATTCCATCGGGTTAGGGGGCGAGGTCGCGGGACGTGGGGAAGGAATGAACCAATTCGATCTGGGGCGGGTGCGGGCGGTGGTCGCCGAAGGCAGCCCGATGATCCGCCAGGGTGTGCGAAATGCGTTGTATGGCATGGGGTTCCGCGAGGTGGTCGATACCGGCCTGCTGACCACCGCCCATCAACTCTGCGAGGAAACCCGGGCCGATCTGCTGATCATCAACAGCGACCTGGAAAAGAGCGACAGCAGCTTCCTGATCCGGGAACTGCGCGGCACCCGGCTGGGGGAGGACCCCTTCGTGGTGGTGGTCTCGCTGCTGCCCATCGCCGACGCCGAACATGTGCGCCGGGTGGTGGATTCCGGGGCCGACGACCTGCTGCTGATTCCCTTCGCGCCGGAACAGCTGTGTTCCCGGCTGCAATCGTTGATTACCCGGCGCAAGCCCTTCGTCATCACCCACGATTATATCGGCCCCGATCGCCGCAAGACGCCACGCGCCGGCCTCGGCACCGGCCCGTCGGCCCGCCAGATGAGGGCGCCCAACCCGGTGGCGGCGCGGGCCGGCGGTATGCCGCCGGAACGCTATCGCCATCAGGTCGAGACCGCCCGCGCCGAGATCCGGACCCGCCGCGTCGGCAGTCTGGCCTTCTATGTCCGGCGCGAGGGCCGGGAATTGCTGGCCCTGGGGCGCGACGGCCACGACCTGCCGGAAGATCTGGTGCAGCGGATGTTCCGCCTGGAGCAGGTGGTCGAGGAATTGGTCGAATTGTCGGGAACCGCCCTCGACCTGGGCGAACTGGTCCGGCTATGCACGGCGATCCGCACCACCGGGCGGAAGGCGCCCTTTGCCGACGTCGAGAAGCTGCATGGCCAGACCGAAGCCATTTCGGCGCGCTTCGGCGGCATCTGAGCCGGCTCCGCCCGGTTTCAGCGCTCGGGCAGGGTGACGACCGAAAACCAGAAGATGCGCAGGGCCGCCAGGGCGTTGACGAATTCGACGAAGTCCAGCGGCTTGGTGACGTAGGCGTTGGCGCCGGCATTATAGCAGGCTTCGATGTCGGAGCGGGCCGACGAGGTGGTCAGCGCCACCACCGGGATGCTCCTCAACTGCGGATCGGCCTTCAACTCGATCAGCACCTGGCGGCCGTCCTTGCGCGGCAGGTTGAGGTCGAGGAGCACCAGATCGGGGCGGCGGTGCTCGGCGTATCTGCCCTCGCGCCGCAGGAAGGCCATGGCCTCGACACCGTCGCCGACATGGTGCAGGGCGTTCATCAGGTGCCATTCCGCGAACGCTTCCCGCACCAGCCGGGCGTCGCCGGGATTGTCCTCGACGAGCAAAACCTCGATGTCGTGCCGTTCGTGCATGGCCCGCATTCCCTGTTCCCCCTAGGAAAGTTTGCCATTGCGCCCGGTCTTGCACAAGGCCGGGCATCGGCCGATCCGGCACTACGGCAGGGATTGACAAGGCGGGGCGCCCGCCTGCACTGTCAACCCTTGCGTTGACGGAACACGCAATGGATCTACTGGACCTGATGGCCGGCGGGCATGACCCGGACGAGCAGGCGCTCGACCGGCTGGAGCGGATCGTCCAGTGCTTCGAATCCGAGAATGCGGCCGAGCAGGATGAGGCGCTGGACCGCGCCCAGGCCCTGTGTTGCAGCCATTGGGGCAGCTATCCCGCCGGCATGGACGCCTATGCCCGGCGGATCGAGGCGCGGGCCGGTGATCCGGTCGCCGGGTCGCTGGCTGCCATGCGCTGGCGCGAGGAGGGCGAGGAGCCGGGCATGGTGGTGCGGGCGGTCCGCCGCCGGCGCAAGGCGGCGGAAGGCGGGGGCGATGCCCGCGCCCGGGTGGTCGCCCGTTACGGCAGCGAAGCGGCGGCCCGCGCCCCGACGCCGTTGGAGCGGCAATTCATCACCGCTGCCGCCGGGCTGGCCGATCCGGCGGTGGAGGGCGGGGGCGGGCCGGACGCTTACGGTCCGCTGGCCGGCTGGGTGGTACCCTGGCACGAGGTGCCGATGGCCCTGCGTCAGGCGGTGGCCGAGGCCTGTCCGCTGCCGGTCAGCGTGGCGGATGCCCGCGATGAGGCCATGGTCTGGCACCAGCGCCGCCGCGAATTGCAGGTGCTGGGCGACGGCCCCGGCCAGCCGGTGCTGCCCACCGCCTGCGCCGCCCGCCTGCGCCTGGTCGAGGATCTGTGGCGCCGCGACCTGCCGGTGCGGGGCGCCGCCGATCTGGCGGCCCGGCTGCAATACTGGGCGGAGCGGGGCGGCGACGACGGCAGCGGCTATGGCGTGCTCCAGCGCGATCTGGCCGGGCTGCTGGCCGAGGGGGGGCTGGCCTCCGGCCCGGCGCGGGCCGCCCATACCGGCGAGGCCGCCCGCCGGCTGAAGGCCGCCCATCCCGATTGGTCCCTGGCCCGCATCGGCAAGGAATTGGGCATCTCGCGCCAGGCGGTGCATAAACATCTGCGCAAGGGACGGGGTGCCGAATAGCCGCACCTACCCCGGAAGGCCGGCGCGCCGGCCATTGCAATCCGCCGGCCCGGCCCGACATCCCGCCAAAGTCCCGGTGGGAGATGCGGAATGATCTATGACGGCGGCTGTCTGTGCGGTGCCGTGCGTTACCGGATCGATGGCGAGCCCCTGTCGGCCGGCTATTGCCATTGCCGGATGTGCCAGCGCGCCGCCGGCGCGCCGGTGGTGGCCTGGGTGGCGTTCCGCCGCGGCAGTTTCCGGATCGTCAAGGGCGAGCCGGCGGCGGTGCGGGCCAGCCCGCGCGCCACGCGGCGATTCTGTTCACGCTGCGGCTCGGCCCTGACCTTCGAATATTCCAGCAGCACCGACACCGTCGACGTCACCATCGCCACCCTGGACGACCCCAACGCGGCGGAGCCGGTGTACCAGATCTGGACCTCCAGCCGGGTGCCCTGGCTGCATCTGGAAAGCCAGGGGCCGCACTTCAAAGGCGATCCGCCCGGCAGCCCGGGGGCTAAGGAGCCGTCATTTCCGCCAGCAGGCCGCGCAGGAAGCGCTCGGCCTGGGCCAACTGCTCGACGGCGATGAACTCGTCGGGCTTGTGGGCCTGGGCGATGCTCCCCGGGCCGCAGACCGCGGCGGGAATGGCCGACGCCTGGAACAGTCCCGCCTCGGTGGTGAAGGCGGCTTTGCCGCCATCGTCGCGGCCGGTCAGGCGGCGGGCCAGACGCGCCGCCTCGCTGTCCTCGTCGGCCGCCAGGCCGGCGGTGGTGTTGGTTTCGTCCAGGGTGATCCCGGCGGCCGGCGAAACCGCCAGCATCTCGGGAGCCAGCGATTGGGCGAAGGCCCGCACTTCGGCCATCAGCGCCTCCGGGTCGTGGCGGGGCAAGTGGCGCAGTTCGAATTCGAACCGGCATTCCCGGGGCACGATGTTGAGCGCGGTGCCGCCGTGGATGGTGCCGGTATGGACGGTGGTATAGGGGGGGTCGAAGCCGGCCTCGAACGGCCCTTGCTCGCGCAGGCGCCGCTGCATCCGGCGCAGGAAAGCCACCAGTTCGGCGGCGATCTCGACGGCGTTCACGCCCTGGTGGTTCAGCGCCGAGTGGCATTCGTGGCCGTGCACGGTGCAGCGCACGGTCTTCTTGCCCTTGTGGGCCAGGATGACCCGCATTTCGGTCGGCTCGCCGACAATGCACAGGCGCGGCCGCACCGGCAGCGTTTCCAGGTCTGCGAGCAGCCGGCGCACCCCGATACAGCCCACCTCCTCGTCATAGGACAGGGCGAAATGCACGGGGATTTGCAGCCGGGCGGCGGCGAAATCGGGGGCCAGCACCAGGCAGGCGGCAAGAAACCCCTTCATGTCGGCGGTGCCGCGGCCATAAATGCGGCCGTCGCGGCATTCCGTCCGGAACGGGTCGCTGGCCCAGTCCTGGCCGTCCACCGGGACCACGTCGGTATGGCCCGACAGCACGACCCCCGGCCGGTCGGCGGGGCCCAGCGTCGCCCACAGATTGGCCTTGCCGCCGCTGTCGTCGGTGGTCAGCCGGATGCTGGCGCCGAGGTCGGAGAGCAATCCGGCGGCATGCTCGATCAAGGCCAGATTGGAGCGGGCGCTGGTGGTGTCGAAGGCGACCAGGCGGTCGAGTTGCGACAGGATGGCAGGGTGCGGGCCGGTCATCACCGGATCATAGGACCGGCGGCCGGGCGGATGCCAGCCCCAACCGGCGGCCCTGCGCGTCGGGCCGCGTCACACTTCGCCTTTCGGAAGGGATTGTTAACTCATTCTCAAGTAGGGTATTGCAATGGCGGGTGGTGGACAGACGCGGCCATGGCGGCGCCTGCCCCGTGGGGATCGCGAGCGAGTCGGAAAATGACGGAAGGAACAACTTCCGCCTCACAGGGCGAAGGCATCAGCCTCAGTTCGTTGTCGACGCTGAAGTCGAACATATTCGATTTGGCGTTGTCATCGGTTTTTCTCAATGTCCTCGGCTTGGCCATGCCGATGACGTTGCTTCAGGTTTACGACCGCATCCTGCCCAATAAATCCACCGGCACCATGGTGCTGCTGCTGTTGGGCGTGCTGGGCGCGCTGCTGCTGGAATCCACCCTCAATTACTGCCGGTCGTGGGTGACCGGCTGGGTGGGCGCCAAGTTCGAATACAAGGCCGGCTGCGTCGGCCTCGGCCGGCTGCTGATGACCAGCATCGACACCTTCGAGAAGGAGGGAGCCGGCGTCCATCTGGAGCGGATGAACTCTCTCGGCACCGTGCGCGAGTTCTATGCCGGCCAGGCGGTGCTGACCCTGCTGGACCTGCCCTTCGCCATCCTTTACCTGTCCCTGGTGGCCCTCATGGGCGGCTGGCTGGTACTGGTACCCATCGTGCTGCTGGCCGCCTTCGCCTTCACCGCGGCCCGGGTGGGCGTCAAACTGCGCGCCGCCATCGAAAAGCGCATGGTGGCGGACGACCGGCGCTTCAACTTCCTGATCGAGGTGCTGGGCGGCATCCACAGCGTCAAGGCGATGTCCATGGAGGCGCAGATGGTGCGGCGCTACGAGCGCCTGCAGGAATCCTGCGCCAAAGGAAATTACGACGTGGCGCTGGACAGCGCCAATGCGCTGGGGGTCTCGTCGTTCTTCAGCCAGTTGACCGTGATCAGCGTGGTGGCGCTGGGCTGCCTGCTCGTGGTGAAGGGCAACATGACCACCGGCGGCCTGGCCGCCTGTTCCATGCTGTCGGGCCGCGCCATGACTCCCTTGCAGAAGGCCCTGGGCGTGTGGACGCGGTTTCAGACCTTCGTGCTGGCCCGCAAGCGGATCGCCGAACTGTTCGAGTTGAAGGCGGAAGCGGTCGAGCACATGCCGACGCTGCCGCCGGTCAAGGGGCGGATCACCCTGGAAAACGTCAGCTTCCGCTTCGGCGAGAAGCTGCCCTACGTCATTTCCGATGTGGACATCGACGTCGCCGAGGGCGAATGCATTGGCATCTCGGGCGGCAACGGCAGCGGCAAGAGCACCTTGCTGGCGCTGATGCAGGGCGCACTGCGCCCCAGCGCCGGCCGGGTGCTGGTGGACGGCCTGGATATTTCGGCCTTCGATCCCCAGACGGTGCGCGAGCAGGTCGCCTATTTGCCCCAGTCGGGTGTGCTGTTCCAGGGCACCATCCTCCAGAACATCACCCTGTTCCGCCCCGACCTGGAGGACGTCGCCGTCGAGATGGCCGCCTTGCTGGGCCTGGACGAGGTGGTGGCGACCATGGCCTTCGGCTTCGATACGCCGGTGGGCGATGGCGCCTATGATTCCTTGCCGCGCGGCATCAAGCAGCGCATCGCCATCGCCCGCGCCCTGGTCAACAACCCCCGCTGCGTGATGTTCGACGAGGCGAATACCGCCATCGACACCGCCGGCGACAATTTCCTGCGCGTGTGGCTGGAACGGGCCAAGGGCAAGCGGACCCTGGTGCTGGTCACCCATCGGCCATCGCTGCTCAAACTGGCCGACCGGATCTTCGACCTCAACGGCGGGCGCCTGATGCCGCGGCCGCCACGCGAGGCCGGCGAGGTCAAGCGGGTGAGCCACGGAGCGGCGGGCCAAGGGGTGCCGGCATGAATAAGCTGGTTACCGCCCGCTCCGCCAGCCAGGCGGCCGAGATGTACCAGCAGCACTTGGCGCAGACCGCGCTGGGGGGCTTCGCCGCCGCCTCGGATCTGGCGGCCTGCCTGCTGCCGCTGCTCAAAAGCCTGAAATGGAAGGGCGATCCGCGCAACGTCGCCGAGGCGCTGCCCCACTTTGCCAACGACCTGGACCTGACCGGCCTGCGCAACGTGATGGCGACGCTCAATTATTCGAGCCGTCCGGAAAAGCTGCGCCTGGGCGCCATCGATTCCCGGCTGACCCCCTGCCTGTTCCTGCCCGACGATGGCCCGGCCCTGGTGGTCAAGTCCATCGATCCCGACGGCGGCGTCGAGGTCTTCGATGCCGGGCGGCTGTGCGAATATTCCCTGCCGCGGCCGGCGGTCAAGGGGACCGCCTATTTCTTCACCGCGCTGTCCGCCGATGCCGCGCCCAGCCGCCAGGGCTGGTTCCGCTCGGTGATCGACCGGTTCCGCCCGCTGTTCTGGCAGGCTTTCTTCGTCACCCTGCTGCTGAACATCGCCACCCTGGCCACGCCGATCTTCGTGATGGCGGTCTATGATCAGGTGATCGGCAGCGGCTCGCGCAGCATGCTGACGTCGTTCGCCATCGGCGTGGGGATGGCGCTGACGGCCGACAGCCTGTTGCGGGGGGTGCGGGCCCGCATCCTGGCCTATGTCGGGGCCCGCCTCGACAACATCATGGGCAACAATATCTTCCAGCACATCCTGGGGCTGCCGCCGGGCTTCACCGAGCGCGCCACCATCGGCGCCCAGGTCGCCCGCGTGAAGGACTTCGAATCGGTTCGCGAGTTCTTCACCGGTCCGCTGGCCACCGTATGCATGGAACTGCCCTTCGCCCTGTTCTATTTCTTCATCATCTTCCTGCTGGGCGGAATTCTGTGCATCGTCCCGGTGCTGGCCACCCTGGCCTTCGGGGTGCTGGCCTGGATGGTCATGCCCAACATCCGCAAGACGGTGGCCAACGCCTCGCGCGCCGGGGCGCGGCGCCAGGAATTCCTGATCGAAGTGCTGGGCAAGATGCGCCCCATGAAGGTGGCGGCCGGCGAGAAGATCTTCCTCAAGCGCTATCGGGAAATGGCGGCCCGCGCCGCCATCGGCGGCTTCCACAACGGCATGTACACGGTGCTGGTCAGCACCGTCGGCAACATCATCATCGTCACCGCGGGCATGGTGACCATTGCGGTCGGCGTGCTGGGGGTCATCGGCGGCACGATGACCATGGGCAACCTGATCGCCGCCATGATGCTGGTCTGGCGGGTGCTGACCCCGCTGCAAACGGTGATCACCCTGATTCACCGGCTGGAGATGGTGCGGGGCTCGATCTGGCAGATCGACGGGCTGATGGCGCTGCGTCCCGAGCGCGACCCGCGCGCCATCGTCTCGCCGCTGCGCAACATCAAGGGCCGGGTCGAGTTTTCCCGCGTCAGCCTGCGCTACAACAACGAGGCCGACCCCGCCCTGGTCGGCGTGTCCTTCGAAGTGCAGCCGGGCGAGGTGGTGGCGGTCACGGGGCGCAACGGCTCGGGCAAGTCGACGGTGCTCAAGCTGCTGCTGGGCCTGTATTCCGCCCAGGCCGGTTCGATCCGCATCGACAACACCGACATCCGCCAGATCGACCCGCTGGAACTGCGCCACGCCATCGCCTACGTGCCGCAGGTCTGCAACCTGTTCTTCGGCTCCATCGCCCAGAACCTGCGCCTTGCCCATCCCACCGCCTCGGATGCCGATCTGCGCTGGGCCTGCGAAATGGCCGATGTGTGGGAGGAAATCCGGGCGATGCCGCGCGGCCTGGAGACGCGCATCGGCGACAGCACCGTCGACCACCTGCCCACCAGCTTCGTCCAGAAATTGTCCCTGGCCCGCGCCTATCTGAAACGCAGCCCGCTGATTCTGTTCGACGAGCCGGTCAATGGCCTGGATTTCGAAGGCGACCGCATGTTCATGCAGGCGGTCGAGCATTTCCGCGGCCAGTCCACCATCATGATGGTCACCCATCGCCCCAGCCACCTGAAGGTGGCCGACCGCATCCTGGTCTTCGATGCCGGCTATCTGCGCCTCGGCGGGCCGGCCGACGAAGTTCGCGCCCGCATCCCTCCGGACCTGATCTGACATGTCCCAGAGCCTCGCCAACATCACCCCAGACGCCAATCTGCCCGCTCCCACCGGGGGGGCGTCCGGCCCGCCGGTGGTCAAGTCGTCCAGCCGGCAGACCCGCCACCTGGCCCAGGCGATCCAGTTGGAGGAAAGCGGCACCGCGCCGCTGATCCGCTTCACCATGGCCATCGCCAGCGCCGCCTGCCTGCTTTTCGTGGTCTGGTCGTCGCTGACCCATATCGACGAGATGGCGGCGGCCGACGGGCAGGTGATCCCGGCCGGCTCGATCGTCACGGTGCAGCATCTGGAAGGCGGGCTGATCGAGAAGATCCTGGTCAAGGAAGGCCAACTGGTGGAAAAGGGCGAGCCGCTGGTGCGCCTCTCCGCCGCCGCCTCGCTGTCCGACCTGGACCAGGCCCGCGCCCGCGAAGCGGCGCTGCTGATCAGGGCCGAACGCCTGCGTGCCTTCGCCGAAGGCCGCAAGCCCGACTTTTCCGCCGTCGGCAAGGGCTATGACCGGCTGGTCGCCGACAATATCGCCATCTACCAGACCTCGGTCGAGGCCGACCACACCGCCCGCGCCGTGCTGCAAGCGCAGCTGGAGCAGAAGCGGTCCGACCTGGAACTGCTGGAGGAACAGCGCAAGACGCTGGAGGAGCAGGTCGAGGCCTTGAACGAGGAAGTGAAGATGCGGGAAAGCTTGGTGCAGCAGCACCTGGTCACCCGCGTCCAGTACCTCGACAGCCGGCGTGAGCAGGCCCGCATGCGCGGCGAGCTGGCCAAGGTGCTCGGCCAGACGGTGACGGCGCGCGATGCCCTGACCGAGGCGCAGAACCGCCTGACCGACCATGAATCCACGGTCCACAAGCAGACCATGGACGAACTGAGCACGGTGATCGGCGAACTGGCCCAGGTGCAGGAGAGTATCGGCCGGCT
Source organism: Pseudomonadota bacterium (assembly GCA_021818185.1). Taxonomy (GTDB): domain Bacteria; phylum Pseudomonadota; class Alphaproteobacteria; order Rhodospirillales; family Magnetospirillaceae; genus JAKAFA01. Next base: position 15,863 of record JAKAFA010000038.1, read on the forward strand.
GAGGGACCGGGTGAACCGCCTGGTGGTGACGGCGCCGGTGCGCGGCTACATCAAGGGTCTGGCGGTCCACAATGTCGGCGCGGTGATCCAGCCCGGCGGCCTGGTCTGCGACATCGTGCCGGTAGGCCGCGAACTGAAGATCGACGCCAAGGTCACTCCCCGCGACATCGGCCATCTGAAGCCGGGCCAGCGGGTGAAGATCAAGGTGGCGACCTACGATTTCGCCCGCTACGGCGCGGTCGAGGGCACCCTGGAACGGCTGTCAGCCTCCAGCTTCCTCGACGAGAAGGGCAATCCCTATTTCAAGGCGCTGATCGACATGGACCACGATTATGTCGGCGACATCCCCGGCCGCTTTCCCATCACCCCGGGCATGACGGTCACCGCCGACATCATCACCGGCAACAAAACCCTGCTGCAATACATGCTGAAGCCGATCTTCACGCAGACACGGTCGGCGTTCCACGAGCGCTGAGCACCCGCTCCTCGACCCGCATCCGGTAGGCGAGGAGCAGGGCGTTGGCGGCCGAAAAGCCCAGCGCCATCCGCCAGGCCCCCAGGGCCAGCGGCAACAGGGCGATTTCGCCCACCACCACCCCGTAATTGGGGTGACGGAACCAGCGATAGGGGCCGCGGCGCACCAGCGGGGCCCCCGGTATGGTGATGATGCGGGTGGTCCACCACGGCCCCAGGGCGGCCATCACCCATAGCCGCGCCGCCATCAGCGCCGCCAGCCCGACCAGCGGCGGCCAGGCGGGCGGCAGGGGCGTGGCGGCGGCGGCCACGGCCGCGCCGGCCAGCCAGGCCGCGTGCAGCGCCACCAGCAAGGGGTAATGGCCCCGTCCCGCCTCGATCCCGCCATGGGCCAGCAGCCGGCGGGTGTTGCGCCGCGCCACCGCCAACTCGGCCAGCCGCTGGAGTGAAACGGCGCCGACCAGGGCAAGGGCCGGGGCGCTCATCGGGGTATCTCCAGCAGCAGGAAGCCGGCGGTGAAGCCCGGCCCCAGGCCGAGGCACACATGCCGCCCGCGGATCGGCCGGGCCAGGGCGCGGGCCAGGACGAAGGGCAGGGTGGCGGCCGACATGTTGCCGTATTCGGCCAGCACTTCGCGCTCGGGCGCCAGGCGGCCGGGCGGCAATTCCAGGGCCTGCTCCAGCGCCGTCACCACCTTGGCGCCGCCGGGATGGCAGATGAAGCCGTCGAGGCCGGCAACCGCCAGGCCGCAGCGGTCCAACCAGGCATCGAGGGCCGGCCGCAGGCGGTCGCGCACCAGCGACGGGATGTCGCGGGAGAACAGCACGCCGAAACCATCGTCCTCGATGCGCCAGCCCATGACGTCCAGGGTATCCGGCCAGGTATGCTCGCCCCAGGCTGCCACGACCGG
>JAKAFA010000038.1:17256-21962 GCA_021818185.1 Pseudomonadota bacterium
GTGGACAGCAAGGCCGCCGCCGCGCCGTCGCCGAACAGGGCGGCGGCCACCCGGTTGCTTTTCGACGGGTCGTTGGGCCGGAAGGTCAGGCCGCACAGCTCGACCACCACCAGCAGCACCCGCGCCCCGGGCATGGCTTCGGCCAGGGCGGCGGCGCGGGCCAGGCCCAGGATGCCGCCGGCACAGCCCAGGCCGAACACCGGCAGGCGCACCACGTCGGGGCGCAGGCCCAGGCGGTCTATCACCAGGGCATCCAGGCTGGGGGTGCAGATTCCGGTGGTGGACACCGCCACCACCGCATCCACCGCGCGGGCCGGCAGGCCGGCGCGGTCCAGGGCGCCCCGCGCCGCCTGGGCGGCCAGCGCCACCGCGTTATCAACGAACAGAAGCGACCGCTCCGCCCAGCCGTGGGGCCGCGAATACCAGTCGAGGGCCACGCAGGAGCGGCGCCGCTCGATGCCGCTGTTGGCGAACACCGCCCCCAGACGCTCGTCGCCATCGCCGAACAGCCGCCGCGCCATCGCGGCGACCGCGTCGCGCTCCAGCACGATGGGCGGTGCGGCGGTGGCCAGAGACAGCAGGTGCGGGGGCATGGGCGGGCGGCGGGTGGTTGGGCCTGCTGCGAATATGGGAAGCTGGCGCGCGGATGAGGAGGGGCGGCTGGCGGATTATGCCTTCCCGGCCAAATTCCAACTGCGCTCCAAGCCGGGCGGAGGGCTGAAAGACAATTTGTTTCATGTTTTATCGAAAGACACGTGACGCGCGTGGAAGGGCTCTGCGCTATAGTTGCCACAGTGGCAACAATGAGGTATCAAAAGAAGGCTCGTTCGCCTGGCCCCGGCCCGGCCTGCCCAAAGCAAAGAGGCATTCGATGTCCCCCCCGGCATTTGAGGTGAACGCGCCAGATGATGCCGAAATCCGGCAGGTATTCGAGGCCAGCCCACATCCCTACCTGATCCTGCGGCCGGACGCGGCCTTTACCATCGCGGCGGTCAACGACCGCTATCTGGCCGCGACGGGCACCCGGCGCGCCGAGCTTGTCGGCCGGGGCGTGTTCCAGGTGTTTCCCGACGACCCGGACGACCCCGAAACCACCAGCGTCCGTGACCTGCGCGTTTCCCTCGACCGGGTTCTGCGCGAGCGGGTGCAGGATATCATGGGGGTGCAGAAGTACGACATTCCCGCAACCGATGGCGGGGGCGGGTTCAAGGTGAAATACTGGAGCCCCGTCAACACCCCCGTTTTCGGCAATGACGGCCAGGTCACTTTCATCATTCACCACGTCGAAGATGTGACGGAATTCATCCTGTCGCAGCAGCGGGCTTCGCAGGACGCGCAGAAGATGGAGCGGGTGGCGGCGCATGCCGGCCGAATGGAAGCCGAGGTGCTGCACCGGGCCGCCGAGGTCAAGGATGCCAACCGCCAGCTGAAGGCCGCCCTGGAGGCGCTCGAGGCCCGCGAGGCTGAACTGGCCCGCCTCAATGAGTGCCTTGAGGAGGCCGACCGGGCCAAGACGGAGTTCTTTTCCAATGCCTCCCACGAGTTCCGCACACCCCTGACCCTGATGGTCGGCCCGGTGGAGGAGTTGCTGGGCAACCCCGGCGCCGAGCTGCCGGCGGCGGTGCGGGACGTGCTCGCCGTCGTCCGCCGCAACGGCCTGCGGCTGTTGAAGCTGGTCAACACGCTGCTTGACTTTTCCCGCATCGAAGCGGGGCGGGCGAGGGCCAGCTTCGTGCCGGTCGACCTCGCCGCGGTCACCGCCGAACTCGCCAGCAATTTCCGTTCGGCCTGCGAGCGTGCCGGCCTGACGCTGGTGGTGGACTGTCCGGCCCTGCCGGATCGGGTCTATGTCGACCGCGACATGTGGGAGAAGGTTGTCCTAAACCTGCTGTCCAATGCCTTCAAGTTCACCTTCGCCGGCACCATCACCGTCCGGGTTTCCGCCATCGGCGGCCAGGCCGAGGTGACGGTCGAAGACAGCGGCACCGGCATTCCGGCGGCGGACCTGCCGCGCATCTTCGAGCGGTTCCATCGCGTCGAGGGGGCCAGGGGGCGCAGCCACGAGGGGACGGGCATCGGCCTGGCGCTGGTCCGTGATTTGGTGTCACAGCATGGGGGGACCATCGCCGTCGACAGCCGCGAGGGGAATGGCACCATCTTCACCATCCGCCTGCCCTTCGGGACCGGGCACCTCCCCTCTCCGCCGAGTCTGGAGGTGGCCGCGCAGGGTCCAGGGCTGACGGCAACGCGGGTGGAAGCCTTCATCGAGGAGGCGCTGCGTTGGCTGCCCGACGCCGTGCCGTCGCCGGGCGGCATCCTCGGCGAGGCGATACCCGCCGCCGCCCGGGGACGTGTCGTGGTGGCTGACGACAACCAGGACATGCGAGCCTATGTCTGCCGGCTGCTGGAGGCGGCCGGCTATACCGCGGAGCAGGCGACCAACGGTGAGGAGGCCTTGGCGGCCTGCGCCGCCAATCCTCCCGACCTGATGCTGAGCGATATCATGATGCCGGTTCTCGACGGCTTCGGGCTGCTGGCGAAGCTGCGTGCGGATGAGAGGACGCGGCTCCTCCCGGTCATCCTGCTGTCCGCCCAGGCCGGCGAGGAAGCCCGCATCGCGGGTATCAGCGCCGGGGCCGACGATTATCTGGTCAAACCGTTCGGAGCCCGAGAGCTGCTCGCCCGCATCGAGGGGGTGATACGCCTCACCCGCAGCCGTGCCGACGCGGCGCAGCGCGAGCAGATGGTGATGGCCGAAGCCAATGCCCGGCTCACGGGGGAAATCGAGGAGCGGAAGCGGGTGGCGGCCCAACTCGACGCCACCTTGGAGGAACTTCGGTGCAGCAACCGCGAACTTGACGAGTTCGCCTACATCGCCTCGCACGACCTGAAGGAGCCTCTGCGCGGCATCCACAACTATGCCAGCTTCCTCCTGGAGGACTATGCCGAGCGCCTGGACAGCGAGGGCCGGGACTATCTGGAGAGGATGCATCGTCTGACCGAACGGCTTACCTCCCTGATCGATCGGCTGCTCGCCTATTCGCGCCTGGGCGGTGCCCCGCTCCCCATGAGGGCGGTGGATCTGGAGACGGTGCTCGACGACGTGGCCGAGGATATCAAACAGTCGCTGGCGGCGCAGGGGGTGGACCTGCGCCGCGCCGGCCGGCTGCCCACCGTCGTCGGTAACGCCACGCGGCTGGGCGAGGTGTTTCAGAACCTGATCGGCAACGCCGCCAAATACAACGACAGGGCGGAAAAATGGGTCGAGGTCGGGTGGCAGGTCGAAGACGGGAAAGCGGTGTTCTACGTGCGGGACAACGGCATCGGCATCCCGGAACGGCACCGCGAGAATGTTTTCCGAATATTCAAACGCCTGCATACGCAGGACAAGTATGGGGGCGGCACCGGGGCGGGGCTGACCATCGTCAAGAGAATCATCGAACGCCATGGCGGGCAGATCTGGCTCGAATCGGCCCCGGGGGTGGGGACAACCTTTTACTTCACCCTCAACGGAAACTCCTGATGGTGGACGAATCTCAAGCCAATTCTTCCCAAGGATAAGCCATGAACCCGAAGCTGATCCTCATCGTCGAAGACAGCGATGATGACTTCCTCGCCACGCAACGGGCCTTCAAGAAGGCTGGCCTGGCGAACGGTATCCGCCGCTGCACTACCGGCGACCAGGCGATGGACTATTTGCTCCAGCGGGGCGAGTTCGCCGGCCCCGGTATGGCCCCCAGGCCCGGCGTGATCCTCCTCGACCTGAATCTTCCAGGTCTCGATGGGCGCGACGTCCTCCGCATGGTCAAAGCGGAGCCGGATTTGTGCAAAATCCCGGTCATCGTGCTGACCACCTCCAGCGCCCCGCAGGACATCGAGCGCTGCTATGCCGAAGGCGCCAACACCTACATCCAGAAGCCGGTAGACCTGCAGGGCTTCTTCCTCGCCATCAGCCGCCTCAAAGACTACTGGTTCGAGGTGGCCGTATTGCCGAAAGAGAACGAGTGACCGGCGGCGGCCTCGCCCCGCTTGTCGTCGGGGACCGCAAGGACGACCGGCTTGGGGCAGGGAGATTGGGCGCCGGAAGGAGGTGCAGAGGTGCAGAAGCGCTAAACCGCCACCCTCCGCAGGCGTGGCCGAGGCCGCATACGGGGCGGTAGTCCCCATTCGCTGACGGACCCGCCCGTCAGATTTTCACCATTACCGTCCGGCGCTCCGCCGTTCACCCGGACCGCAGTGTCCGCACCGCTGCGTCGCGCTGGAACAGATAAAGCAAGGTGCGCAGGGCGTCGCCGCGCGGGCCGGCCAAATCGGGGTCGTCGGCCAGGATCCGGCGGGATTCGTCGCGCGCCGCCGCCAGCAGCTCGGCATGCAGCGCCAAGTCGGCCACCCTGAACTCGGGCAGGCCGCTCTGGCGGGTGCCCAGCACCTCGCCGCCGCCGCGCAGGCGCAGATCCTCCTCGGCGATGACGAAGCCGTCCTCGGTGGCGCGCATGATCTCAAGGCGCGCCTTGGCCGCCTCGGACAGCGGGGCGCCGTAGAGCAAGAGGCAGATGGAGCGGCCGGTGCCCCGCCCGACTCGGCCGCGCAGCTGGTGCAACTGGGCCAGGCCGAAGCGTTCGGCGTGCTCGATCACCATCACCGTGGCGGCCGGCACGTCGACGCCGACCTCGATCACCGTGGTCGCCACCAGGATGTCGAGGTCG
>JAKAFA010000039.1 GCA_021818185.1 Pseudomonadota bacterium
ATCGCGGCGATTGTCCAGAGGATTGCCGCACCCGATATCGGAGCCACCCGACAACCGCGGAGGGCCCGCCATGACGCGCATCCTCGTCCTGTACTATTCCACCTGGGGCCATATCGAGACCATGGCCGGAGCCGCCGCCGAAGGTGTCCGCCAGGCCGGCGCCGAGGCGGTGGTCAAGCGGGTGCCCGAACTGATGCCCGAGGCCGTCGCCCGCCAGGCCCATGCCAAGCTGGACCAGGCCGCCCCCGTCGCCGACCCGCTGGAACTGGGGGATTACGACGGCCTGCTGATCGGCACGCCGACCCGCTACGGCAATATGGCGGCGCAGATGCGCAACTTCCTCGACCAGACCGGCAAGCTGTGGCTGTCGGGCGCGCTGATCGGCAAGCCGGCCGGGGTGTTCACCTCGACCGGCAGCCAGCACGGCGGCCAGGAAACCACCCTGATCTCGTCGATGTTCACGCTGTTCCATCTCGGCTTCGTGGTGGTGGGCCTGCCCTATTCCGCCAAGGGCCAGATGGCCATGGACCAGATCACCGGCGGCTCGCCCTATGGCGCCACCACCATCGCCGGCGGCGACGGCGCGCGCCAGCCGTCGGAGGGCGAACTGGAGATGGCCCGCTTCCAGGGCCGCCACCTGGCCGAGATCGCCACCCGCCTGAAAGGAAACGCCTGACCATGCTGGAGCTTCGCCCCTTCGACCGCCTCGGCCGCTTCGACGGCGACTGGCTCGACGCCCACTACCATTTCAGCTTCGCCGACTATTTCGATCCCGAGCGCATGGGGCTCGGCAAGCTGCGGGTGTGGAACGACGACACCATTCAGCCCGGCACCGGCTTCCCCCCCCACGGCCACCGCGACATGGAGATCATCACCTATGTCCGCGAGGGCGCCGTCACCCACCAGGATTCCCTGGGCAACGTCGGGCGCACCGAAGCCGGCCAGGTGCAGGTGATGAGTGCCGGCACCGGCATCCGTCATTCCGAGGCCAACGCCGACGGCCAGGTGCTGCGGCTGTTCCAGATCTGGATCGTCCCCGACCGCGCCGGCCGGCTGCCCCGCTGGGAAACCCGGCCGTTCCCGCGCGACCATGGGCGCCTGGAATTGCTGGCCTCGGGCCGCGACGAGGATGTCGCAGCCGGGGTGCCGCGCATCTACCAGGAGGCCCGCGTGCTGGCCGGCACCATGGATCGCGGCGACCGGGTGAGCTGTCCGCTCTTTCATCGCCACGCCTATCTGGTGCCGGCCAAGGGCGGCGTGATCGTCAACGGGCTGGAGGTGCCGGAGCGGTCCGGCCTGCTGGCCGTGGACGAGGCGACATTGGAAATCGACGCCGCGGAGCATGCGGAAATCGTGGTTGTGGACGTGGCCTGATATTGGTGAGACTACTCTCCTTGGCGATGACGGATGGGTGGGGGACCTGCGGCGATGCCCATTGTGGGATGGACTGATGACATCAGCGTGGGCGTCGCCCCCCTCGACCGGGACCATCAGCGGCTCATCGGCCTGATCAACCGGCTCTACGACGTGATGCGCCGGCCCGAGGCCCAGGCCGAGGTCGGCGCGGTGATCGGCGAACTGTCCCATTATGCCCACCAGCATTGCGCCGCCGAAGAGGCGCTGATGGCGCGGGCGGGCTATCCCGGTCTGGCGGAGCACCGCAAATCCCACGACTTCCTGCGCGAGCGGGTGGCAGAGTACCAGGGCGAATACCGCGCCGCCCCGCGCGACGTGATCGCCGCCGAACTGTTCGAGTTCCTGGCCGACTGGCTGATCCACCATATCCGCACCGAGGATCGGGCCTACGCCCCCGCCCTGGCGGGGCGATCATGATCGGGCCATCAACACTGTAAGGCTGTCATGATCGGTGATTCCGTATATCTTTGATCGCGGCAAGCAGCCGGAACGGTCAAAGGTGGAATGATGGCCGACATCGAGTTCAATTTTGGCGACCCAATCGCGCTGGATGTGATGCTGCCCATCAACCCAGGTGTCGCCGTCGGCCTTCCGGCGGCGATCAACGCCAATGCCGGCGTCTACATCATTCTGAACAGGTATCCCAATCGGATGACGCCCGAAAACCGGTATATGGGGATCACCAACAACTTCCAGAATCGGTTCGCCAGCCGGCAGGGCGCCTGCTACGAACTGGGCCTGGAACGCCAGGCGCTCGACGGCGTCCACGCCTTTCTCGGAATCATGCGGTACCGCAATCAGGGAGCGCAGCTCTGGAACAATCCGGGCGGCTACGATGCGGCCAACGTGAACATCGCGCTCGATGGCGTCGGCTACGATTTCGAGCATATCCTGATCAAAGGCGTCCAGCACCTCTGGCCCTACGCAACCATCACCAACACCCAGAAAACCGGCGGCCTCAACAACCCTGGCGCCTATGCGCTCAACATCACCGTCGCCTGGACGATCGGCGGCTTTGCCCAGAACGTCAATCTTGCGGTGCCGGCCGGCGGCAACCTCGCCTGAGAGGCTGCCCCTAACGTGGCGGCGCGAATTCCGCCACCAAGGGCGCGTGATAGCTTTCCGGGCTGCCCCAGATGGTCGCGGGCGAGACCAGTTCGTCGCCCAATGCCTCGTTGTGGATCTCGCAGCCGCGATACCAGGCCAGCAGTGGCCGCGACACCAGGATGTGGTCCAGCAGCACCGGCCGGCCATGATGAACCACCGAGAACCGCTGGCTTTCCGGCAGCGAGCGTTCCACCGGCACCAGCATGCGGCCCGCCAGATGGCCGTTGCCGGTGTCCTCCTCGTCGCCGCGGACCAGGCGCACCGGCGCCTCGCGATCGCCGGCGTTGAAGTCGCCGCATACCGCCACCAGCGCTTCGGGTTCGGCATCGAACACCGCCTCGACCGCCAGGCGGGTCTCCAACGCCTGGCCGGCCGCCTTGACCGTGGCGGCGAAGAACCCCTCGGCCCAGCCGCCCACCGATTGCCAGCGGCCATGCGCCTCCTTCTGGCCGGGCAGCCAGGCGGCACGCGGCGCGCGGAAATGGACGTCGAACAGATGCAGACGCCGGCCGCCCGGGGCCTCGACCACGGCATGGAGCAGCGGCCGGTCCCATTCCACCGGCTGCGGCCCGGCCGGCGCCGGCATGGCGGTGACCGGCCGCCAGGCCGGCGGCGGCACCAGATCGTGCCAGACCTGGCGATGGTCGATCACCGGCAGGCGCGACAGGATCACCAGATTGTGGCGGTCGGCGGGGCGCACCCCGCCACGGCTCAGCGACACCACCCGGTGGTAGCGCTCGTAGCCCGTCCCCGCCAGCAGCTTGTCCAGCGCCGTCAGTTCGCGCATGGCGTGGCGGCTGGGAGCGTGGGCATTGACCTCTTGCAGGCAGAGCAGATCGGCGCGCAGCCGGCCGAGCTGTGGCCGCAGCACCGCCAGCCGGTCGGCGAAATCCAGCGCGGCCGGCGGCCGGTCGTCCAGGCTTTCCAGGTTGAATGTGGCGATGCGAATATGTTTCACTGCGCGGGCCCCGTTGGGCTGGTGGGCGGGAACGGCCATCGCCCCCCACCCCCGCAGCATACACCGGAGCGCGGGCTTTTCCCCGGCTTGTAAGAGTTGTGCCGGAGGGTGTATTTGATGGAGGCGGAGCGACGGGAAGGCGGGAATGCCGGCGATCGAGTGGGACGAGTCGTTTAGCGTAGGCGACGCTCGGCTGGATGGCGACCATCGCGTCCTCGTCACCGTCATCAACCAATTGTACGACGCCCTCGACACCGGCCAGAGCCGGGCGGTGGTGGGCAGCATCGTCAATGTGCTGGCCGAATATACCGAGCACCATTTCCATCGCGAGGAGGGCCTGTTCCTGGCGGGCGGCTTCCCCGACGCCGAGGCGCATATCCGCCAGCACCGCGCGTTGGCCGCCAAGGTCTGCGAGGCGCGCGACCGCTGGTTGGCGGGCGAGCGGCAGGCCCTGTGCGAGGACGTGCTGGACTTTCTCAGGAAATGGTTGACCGATCATATCCTGGTTGCCGATAAAGCCTACGGTCCCTGGGTGGGGAAACAGGACGATCCGGATGCCGATAGGCCGGCCGACGCGGATCTGGGGGAGAGGATCGGGCACCGATGATGACCGAACGCAAGCTGTTCACCGCCGAGTTGAAGCGCCTGAAGGCCCAGGGCGAGTCCGCCGCCCAGCCGGCCAACGGCGAAATCCTGAAGGCGCTGAACGAGATCAAGGCCGAGTTGCGCACGCTCGGCCATCTGGTCAAGGGCGAAGAGCCGCCGCCCCCCGATGTCCAAACCGCCCAGTTGAACGACGTGGTCCAGCAGAAGCAGGCGGAAGTCTCCATGCTGAAGACCGAGTTGCGGGCGCTGGCCGTCTGCATCGAGCAGACCAAGTCCGAGATCGCCGCCCTCAAGCCGTCGGAAAGCGGCGACGACCGCCTGGCGGTGGTCGCCTCGGAACTGGATGCCATCGTCATCTCCACCGAGCGGGCCACCCAGCAGATCCTGGAGGCCGCCGAGAAGATCGAGGCGCTGACCCGCGAGATCCAGTCCCATGGCGGCGACAATTACATCAGCCGGTTGGCCGAGGACATCAACGAAACCATCGTGACGATGTACGAGGCCTGCAATTTCCAGGACATTACCGGCCAGCGCATCACCAAGGTGGTCCGCACCCTCAAATATATCGAGGGCCGCATCGTGGCAATGATCGACATCTGGGGTCCCGACAACATCGCCGAAATCATCCCCAAGACGCACGACGACCACAAGGATGAGGAAGCGAGGCTTCTTAACGGCCCCGCACTGGAAAACCAGGGCATCTCGCAAGACGAGATCGACAAGCTGTTCGGCTGAAATCCCGGCGCGAAATTATCGCGCCGCGGCCTTCGATTTCTCTGGCGCGGCTCCCCCCGCTTTCCGCGGGGCTCCGTCGCCGCCCGGCCCGGATTCCCCTTCCCTCCCATCCGTCCGTCCTAGGCCGCCTGCCCAGGCGGAATGGCCTCTGTTTTTCTGTACCTTCTGACCGCGGGTTCCCACGCGCCGGGTTGCATGCCTGCGGCGGCAGGGGCCGTTGCCAAACAAGGAGTAAGGACCGATGAGCGAGCGGAGAAGCGAACTGAAGGCCGTCGCGGGCGGGGACGACATGGCCGCCAAGGCGGCGGAACGGGATATCACCGCGGTGACCGCACAGCTGATGGACGGGTGGACCCAGGTCAACAACCGCTTGATCTCGCTTGCGCAGGCCCCCTGGCGCCATACCCAGGCCGTGGCCGAGGAAATGCGGCAGTGCCAGTCTGCCAAGGATATGATCGACGTCCAGATGCGGCTGACCCGCGTCGCGGTCGACGATTACATGGACGAGGCCAAGAAACTGGGCGAACTGGTCGTCAAGATGTCGGGCGAAGCCATGGGGCTGCTCCGCCTGCCGCACTGAGCCGCCGGCCGACGCTCGCCTCCGGAGCCAAGCCGGGGCGAGCGTCCTGCGGACCGTCAGACGGGTTGACGCTGGGCCGGTTTGCCGCCAAAGTCGGGAAACGTCAGACGGCCGGACGGCCGCTCCCGCAAGGGGGAGGAAAGTCCGGGCTCCACGGAAGCACGGTGCCGGATAACGTCCGGCGGGGGTGACCCCAGGGAAAGTGCCACAGAAAGCAAACCGCCCGCGCACCGGCTCCGGCCGGCCCGCAGGCAAGGGTGAAAGGGTGCGGTAAGAGCGCACCGCGGCCCCGGCGACGGGGACGGCATGGTAAACCCCACCGGGAGCAAGACCAAATAGGGGCGGCGGTCCCTCCGGCAACGGGGGGCGAAACGGGCTTCCGCGTAGCCGCCCGGGTCGGTCGCGCGAGGCGTCCGGTAACGGGCGTCCCAGATGAATGGCCGTCCCCCGCCGCAAGGCGGGGACAGAACCCGGCTTACAGGCCGTCTGACGTATTTCCCCCTTGGTTCAAGGCGCCCAGCCGACGCAATTCGCCTTCCACCGCCCGCACCACCGCCTTCCAGTCGCCGGGCGAAGGCTGGCGGAACTGGCGCAGCGAGGGATACCACGGGCTGTCGGCGCGGTGCAGCAACCAGCGCCAGCAGGTGTCGAACCGGTTGAGCAGCCACACCGGCTTGCCCAGCGCCGCCGCCAGATGGGCCACCGCGGTGTCCACCGAGATCACCAGATCGAGATGGGCCACCAAGGCAGCGGTGTCGGCGAAATCGCCCATCTCCCCCATGAAATCGAGCAGCGGCCAGTCGGCCGGCGCGGCGGGGCCGTCCTTTTGCAGGCTGAAGAGGCGCAGTCCGGGCACCTCCAGCAGCGGCTCCAGCAGGGCGGGCGCCATGGAGCGGCGGCGGTCCACCAGGGTCTTGAGCGGTGCATGGCTGCGGGGATTTCCCGCCCAGACCAGGCCGACCCGCACGCCTTCGACCTCGGCCAGACGGCGGCCCCAGGCGGCCGCCTGCACCGGGTCGGCCCGCAGATAGGACGGCGCCGCCGGAATGGTGTCCAGGGTGGTGCCCAGGGCCAGCGGCAGACTGAGCAGCGGGCAATACAGGTCGAAGGGCGGCAGCACCTCGTCCAGCCCCACCACCCGTTCCACCCCCGGCAGGCCACCCAGCAGCCGCACCAACGGCGCCTGCACCGCCAGCACCACCCGCAATCCGGCGGCGGCGACCAGCGGGGCATAGCGGCAGAATTGCAGGGTGTCTCCGTATCCCTGTTCGGCGTGGACCAGCAGGGTCCGGCCCTCCGCCGCTTCGCCGCGCCAGCGGGGCTGCCGGAAACGCGGCGCGCCCGCGGCCATCTGGGCGGTCTGCCACCGCCATTCGTATTCGCGCCATCCCTCCTCCAGGTCGCCCCGCAGCAGCAGCGCATAAGCCAGGTTGTTGTGGGTCTCGGCGTTATCCGGCTGAAGGGCCAGGGCGCGGCGATGGCAGGTCACCGCCCCCGCCGTGTCCCCCAATTCCTGCAGCGCCACCCCCAGGTTGCTGGCGGCCTGGGGGTAGTCGGGATTCAGGTCCAGGGCCCGGCGGTAGCATTCCGCCGCCGTCGCCGCCTCGCCCCGGCCATGCAGGGCGATCCCCAGGCCGTTGTGGGCCTCCGCCGCGTCCGGGGCCAGGGCGACGGCGCGGCGATGGCAGTCCACCGCCTCGCTGATCCGCCCCTGGGCCCGCAGGGCATGGCCCAGGCCGGTCCACGCCTCGGCGAGGGACGGCCGAAGGTCCACGGCACGGCGACAGCAGGCCTCCGCCTCCTCCAGCCGCCGCTGGTCCCGCCGCACCTTGCCCAGCCCGACCCAGGCTTCCGGAAAGTCGGGGCGCAGGGTCAGGGCATGGTTCAGGCTGGCCGCCGCCGCGTCGAACTCGCCGCGTTCATGCAGCGCGATCCCCAGCCCGCAGCGGGGTTCGGCCAAGTCGGGACGCAAGGCGATGGCCTGGCGATAGCATGCGGCGGCCTCGTCCCGCCGCCGCAGCAGGCGCAGCGCGTTGCCCAGGTTGTTATGGGCCTCGGCAAAGGAAGGGTCCAGCGCCACCGCCTGGCGAAAGGCCGCCACTGCCGCGTCGAGGCGGCCCAGCCGCACCAGGGCGTTGCCCAGGTCGGAGCGGAACGGCGCGGCATCGGGATCGATGGCGATGGCCTCGCCGATGATGGCGGCCCCCAGGTCGGGACGCCCGGCCTGGATGGCGATCACGCCGAGCAGGTGGATGGCTGCGGCATGGCGGGGCGACGCGGCCAGAACGCGGCGATACAGGCCCTCGGCCTCGCCCAGGCGTCCGGCCCGGTGATGGTCCAGCGCCCGGGCGAACCACGCTTCGGCATCAGCTCGGCCATCGCGACCGGTTTCCCCCCCGCCGGACCGGGTCAGGTCCTTGGTCATCGCCCCTCGTCACCGTGGTCACAACAGTTCCGACGCCACCAGATCGCCCTCCGAGGCCTGGGTCACGGCAAGGGAGTAAGCGGCCGCCACCGGTGCCGGGAATCCCCGGCCGGCGAGGTCAGTCTGATACAAGGCGTTGGCGCTCGCCAAGAGCTGATCGAATTGCTGCGGCGCCGAGTTGGAATCGCTGCTTCCCAGCAGCGAGAACCCCGACGGGGTCAACGGGCCGACGCCGGCCAGAAGGGTGGCGAAGAAAGCGGTCTGGCCGGACAGGATCTGGGCGATCCCGGTATAGGCCGCGGTGCTGTCCGGCGACGCCAGGGCGGTCGCATCCGCAGTGAACGGCGAGGCGACAGCCTCCGACGGACGTGTCGAAGGCAGCACCACGGAAGATGCGGCGATCGCCGAGACGGTCATGGCCCGGAGCCTTGCCCACCGGAAACGACGCGCCTTCTGCGCCAGACTTAAACCCTTGTCTATTTAAGCGGCGATGGGCGCGGCCGCAACAGCACCGCCGAGTTACGCACAGGCACAGCCATAGGCCACTTCGACACCGAATGCCCGCCGCCCGGAAATAACACCCGGTATTTCTGCGGATGAAGTCCGAATTTCATTTCGGCATTTTCCGCTATTGCAAAACAAAAATATGTAACTCTCAAACAACTTTCTAAATTGACCATTTCATCCGGCGTTTTTACCGGAAAACGGCGTGCAGCGCCGCCTCGCCATCCGCCTTCCATCTTCTGAACAAAAGATGAACACACCCCATAGCTCGGCCACGCCAAGGGGCCATTTCCCGCGAATTCAAGGCATTACCGAGATATCCTCGTCTACTTTGATAAAAACTTGAACAAACTTGGCTAGATCGGGATTTTCCCAGGTTTTTACTACGGACTACCATTGACGCCCATCCTGTCCCATGCTATCCCATAATCACCCAGCGGCGACCAGGAGGGGCTGCCCGCCGGGTATCCGAAGGACAGGGGCTGAAAGCAGAGCGGACGGGGATGCGTCTCTTCCTCTCCACATTCGTGAACAAGGTCGACAAGAAGGGCCGTGTCTCGGTGCCTGCGACCTTCCGCACGTCCCTTGCCGATCAGCCGTTCGCGGGGGTCGTCGCCTATCGCAGCTTCACCGCCCCCTGCATCGAAGGCTGCGGCATGGATTTCATGGAACGCCTGTCGGACAGCACCCAGCAATTCGCGGCGTTCAGCCCCGAACAGGAAGACCTCTCCGCCCTGATCTTCGCCGACGCCCGCCAGTTGTCCTGGGACCCCGAGGGCCGCATCCTGCTGCCGGAGGATCTGCTCGCCCATGCCGGCATCACCGAGTCCGCCGCCTTCGTCGGCAAGGGGCAGACTTTTCAGATCTGGGAACCCGGCGCCTACAAGGCGGCCGAGGCCGAAATCCGCGCCCGCGCCTTCCAGAACCGCCCCACCGTGCCGCTACGCCCGCGCAGCCCCGCCCCCGGCGGAGACGGGCGATGACTCACGCTCCCCACATCCCGGTCCTGCTGGCCGAAGTGGTGGCCGCCCTGGCGCCCCGTGACGGGGAAACCTTCGTCGACGGCACCTTCGGAGCCGGCGGCTACAGCCGCGCGTTGCTGGGTGCCGCCGCCTGCCGGGTGATCGCCATCGATCGCGACCCCGAAGCCGTCGCCCGCGGCCGCGACCTGGCGGCCAGCCTGCCCGGCCGCTTCGAAATGATCGAGGGCCGGTTCGGCGACCTGGATCGTCTGCTGGCCCAGCGCGGCCTCGGCCCGGTGGACGGGGTGGCGCTGGACATCGGGGTGTCCTCGATGCAGATCGACCAGGCCGAACGCGGCTTTTCCTTCGCCAAGGACGGCCCCCTCGACATGCGCATGGCCGGCAGCGGGCCGACGGCGGCCGATCTGGTGAATACCGCGCCGGAAGCCGAATTGGCCGACATCATCTTCCGCTGGGGCGAGGAGCGGCACGCACGGCGGGTCGCCCGCGCCATCGTCGCCGCCCGCGGCGAACAGCCCTTTGCCCGCACCCTCGAACTGGCCGAGGCGGTGCGGCGCGTGGTCCCCCGTTCCAAGGACGGCATCGATCCCGCCACCCGCACCTTCCAGGCCCTGCGCATCGCGGTCAACGACGAGTTGGGCGAGTTGGAGCGTGGCCTGGCCGCCGCCGAACGGGCGCTGGCGCCCGGCGGCCGGCTGGCGGTGGTGACCTTCCATTCGCTGGAAGACCGGGTGGTCAAGGACTTCCTCAAGGCGCGCAGCGGCGCCGCCGCCCGGCCGTCGCGCCACCAGCCGCTGGCCACCGCCGGCCCGGAGCCGACCTTCACCCTGCTCGGCCGCAAGGCCATCGCCCCCGGCGCGGCCGAAGCCGCCGCCAATCCCCGCGCCCGCTCCGCCAAGCTGCGGGCGGCGCGCCGCACCCAGGCCCCGTCCTGGCCCATTTCCCATCACGGAGCCGTTCCATGATCCGCGGCCTCGCCGGAACCATCCTGTGGACTTGCCTGGCCGGCGCCGTCGGCGTCGGGCTGTTCTTCGTCAAGCACGAGGTCAAGGACCTGGAGGGCCGCCTGGCCGGCATCGACCAGGACATTCAGCGCAATCAGCAGGAAATCCACGTCCTGCGCGCCGAGTGGGCCTATCTCAACGACCCGGCCCGCCTGCGCGAACTGGCCGAAAAGCATCTGGGCATGCGCCCGATCAACGCCAATCAGGTGGTGGCCAACCTGGATTCGCTGCCCGTCGCCGGTGGCCCGCCCGCCTTCGCCAGCCTGCCGGCCAACCGCATCGAACCGCAGGACGTAGCCGACGCGGGGCCCGCCGCCGCAACCGTCGCCCGGGCCGAACCGAACCGCCCCGAATCCCATCCGGTGGCCATGATCCGGCCGGCGCCGCTTCCCGCCCCGCGGCCGCGGCACGCCCGGCCGGCCGGCGCCCACCAGTTGGCCGCCGCGTCCCGTTCCATCGGCCTCCGGCGCCTGGCCGCGGCCGGCGACCTTGATCCCACAGCCGGGGAGGAGCGGTGAACCTCTTCCCGTCCCGCCGACGGCCGGCCCCCCGCATTCAGGCCGGCGACGACCTCCAGGCCAACGCGCCGCTCCGCCTGGACGGGGTGACGTCGCACGCCCTGGAGACGGGACGCTCCCGCCTGCTGACCACGGCGGCGATGTTCTTCCTGGCCTACAGCGTGATCGGCCTGCGCCTTCTGGACGTGTCGGTCCTCGACCGCAGCACCGGGCATGCCGCGCCGACCGCCACGTCCCGCGACCCGGCCGACATCGTGCGCGCCGACATTACCGACCGCAACGGCGCCATCCTGGCCACCAGCCTGCCGACCGTCTCGCTGTATGCGCAGGCCAACGAGGTCCAGGATCCGGCCGAGGCCACGCGCAAGCTGATCGGCGTCCTGCCCGACCTGAACGCGGCCGAAATCCAGGAACGCCTTTCCTCGAAGCGGCCGTTCGTCTATCTCCGCCGCAATCTGACGCCTCGCCAGCAATACGACGTCAACGCCCTGGGAATACCCGGCCTGTACTTCGAGAAGGACGAACGTCGGGTCTACCCGCATGGCGACCTCGCTGCCCATATCGTCGGAATGACCGACGTTGACAACAAGGGTGTGTCCGGCATCGAGCGGCGCTTCGATTCCCGGCTGCGCACCGACCATCAGCCGCTACGCCTGTCCATCGACATCCGTATGCAGGAGATCGTTCACGACGAAGTCGCCAAGTCGATGAAGGAATTCAGCGCCCTCGGGGCGGTCGGCCTGGTGATGGACGTCCATACCGGCGAAGTGCTGGCCATGGTCAGCCTGCCCGATTTCGACCCCAACGACCCGCCGGGCGGCAACGATGTGCGCCTGTTCAACCGGGCGACCAAGGGGCTCTATGAAATGGGCTCGACCTTCAAGCTGTTCAACACCGCCGCCGCGCTCGATTACGGCGTCGCCACCCCCACCTCCAGCTTCGACGCCACCCAGCCCTTGCATCTGGCCGGCGCGGTCATCCACGACGACCATCCCCAGGCCCGCTGGCTGACCGTGCCCGAAATCCTGATCTATTCCTCGAATATCGGCGCGGCGCGCATGGCCCTGGACCTGGGCGCCGCCAACCAGCGCGCCTTCCTCGACCGGGTCGGGCTGCTCGCCCCCACCGGCATCGAGCTGCCCGAGACCTCGACGCCGCAGGTCCCCAGGGTCTGGCGCGAGATCAACACCGCCACCATCGGCTTCGGCCACGGCATCAGCGTCACGCCGCTCCACCTGATCACCGGCGTCTCCGCCCTGGTGAACGGCGGCGAATTCCACCGCGCCACCCTTCTGGCCCGCGCTCCCGGCGCCGCGATTGAGGAGGAGCGCGTGACAAAAAAGAAGACTTCCGACGAATTGCGGCAGATGATGCGCATGGTCGTTGCGCAGGGAACCGGCAAGTACGCTGACGTTCCTGGATATTTCGTCGGAGGCAAGACGGGAACCGCCGAAAAGGCCGTCAACGGTTCGTACAGAAGGAAAGCCGTATTGTCTTCCTTCATCGCCGCCTTCCCCATCGACGCCCCCCGTTATTGCGTTCTTGTTATGATTGACGAACCCCAAGGCACCAAGGAGACCCACGGTTTCATCACCGGCGGCTGGACGGCGGCGCCCGCCGTCGCGCGCATCATCGCGCAGATCGCCCCCTTGACCGGCATGCTGCCGCGCAGGGAGATGCAAACGCCGGGCTTCGTCGACGGCTGGGCCACCCGCGACGTGGCGAGGGCCGACTGAGATGGCCGCCCTGCCCGACGACCTGACCCTCACCGGCCTGACCGCCGATTCCCGCAAGGCGGGGCCCGGCATGCTGTTCGCCGCCCTGCCCGGGACCAAGGCGGACGGCCGCGCCTTCATCGCCGACGCGGTGGCCCGCGGCGTCGCCGCCGTGCTGGCCCCCGAGGGCACCCAACCGGCCGGGCGCGGCGTGCGGATGATCCTGGATGCCAATCCGCGGCGCCGCTTCGCCCTGATGGCCGCCGAGTTCCATGGCCGCCAGCCCGCCACCATGACGGCGGTGACCGGCACCAACGGCAAGACGTCGACCGCCGATTTCACCCGGCAGATCTGGATGGCGCTGGGGCTCCGGGCCGCCGCCATCGGCACCCTGGGGGTCGTCGCGCCCGACTGGCCCAATGCCGGCGGATTGACCACCCCCGACCCCGAGACGCTGCACGCCGCCCTGGCCGCCCTGGCCGGCGCCGGGATCGAGCATGCCTGCATGGAAGCCTCCAGCCACGGCCTGTCGCAATACCGCCTGGACGGGGTGCGCCTGAAAGCCGCCGCCTTCACCAACCTGACCCGCGACCACCTGGACTATCACGCCGACATGGCGGACTATGCCCGGGCCAAGCTGAGGCTGTTCACCGAGGTGCTGCCCGAAACCGGCACCGCCGTGGTCAACGCCGATTCCGACCTGGCCGACCGGGTGGTCGCCGCCGCGGTCCGCCGCGGCCAGGAGGTGCTCACCTTCGGCCGCATGGGGCATGCCCTCCGGCTGCTGTCTTCGAGCCCGGCGCCGGTGGGCCAGGTGCTCCGGCTGGAAATTCTCGGCCGCCCCGCCGAGATCCGGCTGCCGCTGGCCGGCGGCTTCCAGGCCTCCAACGCCCTGGCCGCCCTGGGACTGGCGGTGGCGGCGGGCGCCGAGCCCCAGGCCGCGCTGGCGGCGCTGGAGCGCCTGACCGGCGTGCCCGGCCGCTTGCAGAAGGTGGCCGAACGCCGTTCGGGGGCCGCCATCTACGTCGATTACGCCCACACCCCCGACGCCCTGGAAACCGTGCTGCGGGCGCTGCGTCCCCATGCCGACGGCCGGCTGGCGGTGGTGTTCGGCTGCGGCGGCGACCGCGATCCCGGCAAACGCCCGCAGATGGGGGCCATCGCGGCGCGCCTGGCCGATCAGGTGTTCGTCACCGACGACAACCCGCGCAGCGAGGACCCGGTGGCCATCCGCCGCGCCATCCTGGCAGCCTGTCCGGCCGCCGTCGAGATCGGCGACCGTGGCCGCGCCATCCGCGAGGCGATCTGGCAGATGCGCCGCGGCGACGTGCTGGTGCTGGCCGGCAAGGGCCACGAGCGCGGCCAGATCGTCGCCGGCACCGTGCTGCCCTTCGACGACGGTGACGAGGCCCGCCGCGCCGTGGCCGAGATCGACGGAGGCGCGCCATGACCGCCGCCCTGTGGACCGCCGACGAAGCCTGCGCCGCCACCGGCGGCGAATTGCGCGGCCCCGCCTGGACCGCTTGCGGCGTAGCCATCGACAGCCGCGGCGTGGCGGCGGGCGATCTGTTCGTCGCCCTGGCCGGCCCCAACCACGACGGCCATGATTTCGTCGCCGGCGCCCTGCAAGCCGGCGCCGCCGCCGCCATGGTGCATCGGATTCCCGCCGGCCTGCCGGTCGACGCGCCGCTGCTGGTGGTGCCCGACACGTTCCACGGCCTGGAGGCCCTGGGACTCGCTGCGCGCGCCCGGTCGCGGGCCCGCATCGCCGCCGTCACCGGCTCGGTGGGCAAGACCGGGACCAAGGAGATGCTGAAGCTGGCCCTCGACGCCCAGGGGGCCACCCATGCCAGCGTCGGCAGCTTCAACAACCACTGGGGCGTGCCGCTGTCCCTGGCCCGCATGCCGCGCGACGCCGCCTTCGCAATCTTCGAGTTGGGGATGAACCATCCTGGCGAAATCACCCCGCTGACCCGCATGGTGCGGCCGCATGTGGCGGTGGTGACCACCGTCGAGGCGGTGCACACCGCGTTCTTCAAGGACACCGCCGAGATCGCCGATGCCAAAGCCGAAATCTTCCTGGGCGTCGAACCGGGCGGGGTCGCCGTGCTGCCGCGCGACAACCGGCATTTCCGCCGCCTGACCGCCGCCGCCAAGGCGGCCGGCATCGGCCACCTCGCCGGCTTCGGCCGCCACATCGAAGCCGACGCCCGGCTGCTGGATTGCGGCATCGATCCGGATTCGACCGCGATCCTGGCCCTGCTGCACGACCATCCCGTCGCCTATCGGCTGGGGGTGGCCGGCCAGCATTGGGCGATCAACTCGCTGGCGGTACTGCTGACCGTCGGCGCCTTGGGCGGCGACGTCGAGGCCGCCGCCCACACCCTGCGCGCCATGGCGCCGCCCAAGGGCCGCGGCGAGCGCCGGGCCGTGCCGCTGGCCGGAGGCAGCTTCGAGCTGATCGACGAAAGCTACAATGCCAGCCCGGTCTCGATGCGGGCGGCCATCGCCACACTGGCGGCCGCGCGGCCGGCCAAGGGGGCGCGGCGCATCGCGGTGCTGGGCGACATGCTGGAATTGGGCGGGCAATCCGAGGATTTTCATGCCGGCCTGGCCGAAGTCCTGGACAACTGGGGCATCGATCTGGTCTTCACGGCCGGGAAACTGATGGCGGCGCTGGACGCCGGTCTGCCGGCCGGCCGCCGCGGCGGCCACGCGGCGGATGCCGACGGGCTGGCGCCGCTGGTCAAGGCGGCGGTGCGCCCCGGCGACGTGGTGATGGTCAAGGGCTCGGCGGGCAGCCGCATGGGCCGGGTAGTCAAGGCTTTGGGCGAGGGCTGACGGGGGGACGATGCTCTATAATCTGCTTTACCCGCTGACGGACGAGTTCGGGATCTTCAACCTGTTCAAGTACCTGACCTTCCGGGCGGGGGGCGCGGTGCTGACGGCGTTGATCGTCTCGTTCGTGGTGGGCCCCAACCTGATCGCCTGGCTGCGCAAGTGGCAGAAGCAGGGCCAGCCCATCCGCACCGACGGCCCGGAAAGCCATCTGCTGACCAAGAAGGGCACGCCCACCATGGGCGGCATCCTGATCCTGATCGGCCTGGTGATCTCGACCCTGCTGTGGGCCGACCTGCGCGACCAGTATGTGTGGATCGTGCTGCTGGTCACCCTGAGCTACGGCCTGATCGGCTTCCTCGACGACTTCCTCAAGGTGTCGAAGAAGAACCCCAAAGGTCTGCCGGGCAAGCTGAAGCTGGCCGGCCAGGTGGGAATCGCCCTCATTGCCGGCACCTGGGTCTACGCCATCCACCCCCTGCCGCTGGCCGGAGCGCTGGCGGTCCCCTTCCTCAAGCACGTGCTGTTGCAGTTGGGCTGGTTCTTCCTGCCCTTCGCCGCCTTCGTGGTGGTCGGCGCCTCCAACGCCGTAAACCTGACCGACGGCCTGGACGGCCTCGCCATCGTGCCGGTGATGATCGCCGCCAGCGTGTTCGCCATCATCTCCTACCTCGTCGGTCACGTGAAATACGCCGAATACCTCCAGATCCATTACGTGGCGGGCACCGGCGAACTGGCGGTGTTCTGCGGCGCGCTGGTGGGGGCCGGCCTGGGCTTCCTGTGGTACAACGCGCCCCCCGCCCTGGTGTTCATGGGTGACACCGGTTCGCTGGCCCTGGGCGGTGCGCTGGGGGCCATTTCCGTGGTGACCAAGCATGAACTGGTGCTCGCCATCGTCGGCGGCCTGTTCGTGCTGGAAACCGTCTCGGTCATCGTCCAGGTCGCCTCGTTCAAGCTGACCGGCAAGCGGGTCTTCCGCATGGCGCCGCTGCATCATCACTTCGAAAAGAAGGGCTGGGCGGAACCCACCGTGGTCATCCGCTTCTGGATCATCGCCACCATCCTGGGCCTGGTCGGCCTGTCCACCCTGAAGCTCCGGTAGGCGGCGATGATCACGGTTCCCTTCCTGGCAGGCAAAACCGTCGCGGTGATGGGGCTCGGCAAGTCCGGCACCGCCACCGTGCGCGCGCTGCTGGCCGGGGGCGCCAGGGTCCTGGCCTGGGACGACGGCGAGGCGGCGCGCCGGGCCGCCGCCGCCGAGGGGATCGCCCTGGTGGACCTGCATGCCCACGCGGCGGAAGGCATCGACCTGCTGGTGTGGAGCCCCGGCATTCCCCACACCTTCCCCACCGTTCACCCGGTGGCGGCCAAGGCACGGGCCGCCGGCCTCCCGCCGGTCTGCGACGTCGACCTGCTGGCCCGCGCCCGACCGGAAGCCCGCTTCCTCGCGGTGACCGGCACCAACGGCAAGTCCACCACCACCACCCTGCTGGCCCATGTGCTGGCCGCCGCCGGGCATCAGGTCGCGGCCGGCGGCAATCTGGGCACCGCCGCCCTCGCCATGCCCGACCTGGAGGCCGACGGGCGCTATGTGCTCGAACTGTCCTCCTACCAGCTCGAACTGGTGCCCCATCTGCGGCTGGCGGCCGGAGTGATGCTCAACATCACCCCCGACCATCTGGGCCGCCACGGCGGCATGGACGGCTACGTCGCCGCCAAGCGCACCCTGTTCGACCGGCTGGCGCCCGGCGCCGCCGCAGTGATCGGAATCGACGACGCGCCCTCGGCCGCCATGGCCGAAGACCTGGAGGCCAAGGGTCTGCGGGTGGTGCGCATTTCGGCCGAGCGCGCGCTGGCCGCCGGCGTCTCGGCCCCCGAGGGAGTGCTGCTGGAGGACGGCGTGGCGGTCTGCGACCTGCGGCCCATCGCCCGCCTGCCCGGCCGCCACAACTGGCAGAACGCCTGCGCCGCCTATGCCATGGCCCGCGCCGACGGCGTGCCGGCCGAGGCCATCGCCGCCGCGCTGGCCACCTATCCCGGCCTGGCCCACCGCCAGGAGCTGGTGGCCACCGTCGACGGCGTGGCCTATGTCAACGATTCCAAGGCGACCAACGCCGACGCGGCGGAAAAGGCCCTGGTGTGCTACGAGCGCATCCGCTGGATCATCGGCGGCCAGGCCAAGGAAGGCGGCATCGCCCCGCTGGAACCCTATTTCCCGCGCATCGCCCGCGCCTACCTGATCGGCGAAGCCGCGCCCCTGTTCGCCGCCACCCTGGCCGGCAAGGCCGATTTCGTCCCGTGCGGCACCCTGGAGACCGCCGTGGCCCGCGCCGCCGCCGACGCGCGGCCGGGCGAGGTGGTGCTGCTGTCGCCGGCCTGCGCCTCGTGGGATCAGTTCAAGAGCTTCGAGCACCGCGGCGAGGTCTTCCGCCAGCTGGTGCTGGGGCTGGCGCAGAGAGGGGCGGCGCCATGAGCTTCTCGCGCACCGACACCTCAACCCTGGGCCGCTGGTGGTGGACGGTGGACCGCTGGTCCATCGCGGCGTTGCTGCTGCTGATCGGCATCGGCATCCTGCTGACCATGGCGGCCAGCCCGGCGGTGGCCGAGCGCATCCATGTCGAGCCCTTCCACTTCGTCCGCCGCCAGTTCATCTTCCTGACGCCGGCGGTCGTGGTGATGCTGGGGGTGTCGCTGCTCACGCCCCGCCAGGTGCGCCGCATGGCGGTGCTCGGCCTGCTGGCCGCCTATACCATGCTGGCCCTGGTCCTGGTGGTGGGGCCCGAGGTGAAGGGCGCCACCCGCTGGCTGTCGCTGGCCGGCATCTCCATCCAGCCGTCGGAATTCGCCAAGCCGTGCTTCGCGGTGGTCGCCGCCTGGATGTTCGCCGAGGCCCGCCTCAATCCCGGCTTCCCGGGCAAGGCCATCGCCGGCGGCCTGTACGTCCTGCTGGCCGCCCTGCTGCTGGCCGAGCCCGATGTCGGCCAGACCATCATCGTCTCCTCGACCTGGGCGGTGGAATTCTTCCTCGCCGGCCTGCCGCTGCTGCTGGTGGCCGGGCTGGGGGTGATGGGCGTCCTCGGCGCGGTCGGCGCCTATCTGGTCTTCCCCCATGTCCAGTTGCGGGTGGCGCGCTTCCTCGATCCGCAATCGGGCGACGCCTATCAGGTGATGACCGCTCTCAACGCCTTCCGCCACGGCGGGGTGTTCGGGGTCGGCCCCGGCGAGGGCCGGGTCAAGCTGGTGCTGCCCGACGCCCACACCGATTTCATCCTGGCGGTGGGTGGCGAGGAATTCGGCGTGCTGCTCTGCCTGGCGGTGGTGGCGCTGTTCGCCTTCATCGTGCTGCGCGGCCTGTCGCGCCTGATCCGCGAGGACAACCTGTTCATCGTGCTGGCCGCCGCCGGGCTGTTCATCCAGTTCGGGCTGCAAGCCATGATCAACATGGCCTCGACCCTGCGGCTGATGCCCACCAAGGGCATGACGCTGCCGTTCATCTCGTACGGCGGCTCGTCGATGCTGGCGCTGGCGCTGGGCATGGGCATGGCCCTGGCCTTCACCCGCAAGCGCTACGGCACCGAGGAGGTGGACGAATGACCGCCCCCCTCGTCGTCCTTGCCGCCGGCGGCACCGGCGGGCACGTCTTCCCGGCCGAGGCGCTGGCCGGCACGCTGCTTGACCGCGGCTACCGCCTGGCCCTGGTCACCGACCGGCGCGGCCAGGCCTATGGCGGCACCCTGGGCAAGCTGGAGACCCACCGCGTCCTGGCCGGCGGCATCGCCGGCCGCGGCCCGCTGGCCAAGGTCCGTGCCCTGGCCGAACTGGGCCTGGGGGTGGTGCAGGCCCGCGCCCTGCTGAGCCGGCTGCGGCCCGCCGCCGTGCTGGGCTTCGGCGGCTACGCCTCGGTCCCCACCATGGTGGCGGCCAGCCTGTTGGGCCTGCCCAACGCCATCCACGAACAGAATGCGGTGCTGGGCCGCGCCAATCGCCTGCTGGCGGCCCGCGTGCGGCGCATCGCCACCTCCTACGCCCAGGTGGCCCACATCGACGGCCGGCTGGCGGCCAAGGTGGTGCAGACCGGCATGCCGGTGCGCCCCGCCGTTGCCGCCCTGCGCGGCCGCCCGGCCCCGGCGCTGGACGAGGCCGGCGAGATCCGCCTGCTGGTGCTGGGCGGCAGCCAGGGGGCGCGCGCCCTGTCCGAGGTGGTGCCGGCGGCGCTGGCCGCCCTGGCCGCGCCCCTGCGCCGCCGTCTGGCGGTCAGCCAGCAATGCCGCCCCGAGGATCTGGAGGAGGTGCGCCGGGCCTACGGCGCCAGCGGCGTCAACGCCACCCTGGAAAGCTTCTTCCATGACGTCCCCGAGCGCATGGCCGCCGCCCATCTGGTGATCGCCCGCTCGGGCGCCTCGACGGTGGCGGAGCTGACCACCCTGGGCCGGCCCGCCATTTTGGTGCCATATCCCCATGCCATTGACGACCACCAGACCGCCAATGCCCATGCCGTCGACGAGGCGGGGGGAGCGTGGCTGATGCCGCAGGCCTCGTTCACCCCCGGCACCCTGGCGGCCCGCCTTGATTCGCTGTTCACCCAGCCCGGCACGCTGGCGCGTGCGGCGGCCTGCGCGCATTCCGTCGGACGCCCCGACGCTGCCGCCCGGCTTGCCGACATGGTCGCCGCCCTGCCCGCCACCCACCAGGAGATTCACCCATGAGGACGATGCCGCTGTCCATCGGCACCATCCATTTCGTCGGCATCGGCGGCATCGGCATGTCGGGCATCGCCGAGATTCTGCACAACCTGGGCTACCGGGTGCAGGGCTCGGACATCGCCGACAACTACAATGTCGAGCGCCTGCGCAAGAAGGGGATCGCCGTCGCCATCGGCCATCTGGCCGAGAATCTGGGCGACGCCCGCGTCGTGGTGGTGTCCTCGGCGGTCAAGGCCGACAATCCCGAGCTGGTGGCCGCCCGCACCCGGCTGGTGCCGGTGGTCCGCCGTGCCGAGATGCTGGCCGAGCTGATGCGCCTGAAGAACGCCATCGCGGTGGGCGGCACCCACGGCAAGACCACCACCACCTCGATGATCGCCACCCTGCTGGACGCCGCCAACCTGGACCCCACGGTGATCAACGGCGGCATCATCAACGCCTATGGCACCAACGCCCGCCTGGGGGCCTCGGACTGGATGGTGGTCGAGGCCGACGAATCCGACGGCAGCTTCACCAAGCTGCCCTCGACCGCGGTGGTGGTCACCAACATCGACCCCGAGCACATGGACCATTACGGGACCTTCGAGCGGCTGCGGGACGCCTTCCGCACCTTCGTCGAGAACATCCCGTTCTACGGCTTCGCCTGCCTGTGCATCGACCACCCCGAGGTCCAGGCGCTGATCCCCAAGGTGCTGGACCGCAAAATCGTCACCTATGGCTTCAGCCCGCAAGCCCTGGTGCGCGCCGTCAACCTGCGCGTCGGCGCCGGCGGCGCCACCTACGACGTGATGCTGACCGACCGGATCACCGGCGATTCCCGCACCATCGCCGATTTGCACCTGCCGATGTTCGGCGAGCACAACGTCCAGAATTCCCTGGCCGCCGTCGCGGTAGCCGGCGAACTGGGCCTGGACGACGACGTGCTGCGCGCGGCGCTGGGCAATTTCTCGGGCGTCAAGCGCCGCTTCACCAAGACCGGCGAGGCCAAGGGGGTGACGGTCATCGACGATTACGGCCACCATCCGGTCGAGATCGCCGCGGTGCTGAAGGCGGCCCGCTCCGCCGCCAGCGGCAACGTGGTGGCGGTGGTGCAGCCGCACCGCTACACCCGGCTGTCCAGCCTGTTCGACCAGTTCTGCACCTGCTTCAACGACGCCGACACGGTGATCGTCGCCGACGTCTACGCCGCCGGCGAGGCGCCCATCGAAGGATTCGACAAGGACGCCCTGGTGCGCGGCCTGCAAGAGCACGGCCATCGCCGGGTGTTGGCGCTGCCCGACGCCAAGGCGCTGGCGCCCCTGGTCAACGGCGTGACGCGGGCCGGCGACCTGGTGGTCTGCCTGGGCGCCGGCAACATCACCGCCTGGGCCCACGCCCTGCCCGCCGAGTTGGAACTGCTGCCGGTGAAGGAGCCCGCCGAATGAACGCTCCGCCGGCTGTCCTGTCCGACTGGGCCGATCGGCTGCCGCCGGTGCGGGGGCGTATCGCGCGCCGCGCGCCGCTGGGCGGGCTGACCTGGTTCCGGGTCGGCGGCGCGGCCGAGGTGCTGTTCCGTCCCGCCGATGCCGACGACCTCGCCGGCTTCCTGGCCGCCCTGCCGGCCGACGTGCCGGTGACGGTGATCGGCGTGGGCTCGAACCTGCTGGTGCGCGACGGCGGCGTGCCGGGCGTGGTGATCCGTCTGGCCGGACCGTTCGCCGAGGTGGCGGCCGATGGCGACGTGGTGCGGGCCGGCGCCGGGGCCCTCGACCTGACCATCGCCATGACTGCCCTG
>JAKAFA010000273.1 GCA_021818185.1 Pseudomonadota bacterium
CCGATTGAAACCGCCACCTGAGGCCGATTGAAACCGCCACCTGAGATGCTATGGGGCGGGCGGCGAGGAGATGGCACCATCGTCGCTGGATAAGGCAGACCGATGGAGCGTCCCATGCACAATACGAACGATCTGAGCCGGGCCCTCACCGCCCTTGAGCAGGATAACACGCTGATCGCCGTCATCGAAATGAGCCTGACCAGCTGGCTGGTCGGCGCCATGGTGCCGGGGGTGGCGCGGCATCCGCTGAAGAAGCTGGACCCCGACCACCACGCCTTGCTGGCGCTGCTGCACCGCTGGCGCGACGAGGCGGTGAAAGCCGGGCGAACCATCAGCCGGATCGCCGTGGCGTTCGAGTCCGGCCGCGACGGCTTCTGGCTGGCGCGCTGGCTGCGCGAGCGGGGCATCGAAGCCTATGTGATCCATGCCGCCAGCGTCGCGGTGTCGCGCGAGCATCGCCGGGCGAAGACCGACCGGCTCGACACCGAACTGCTGAAGCGCGCGTTCCTGGGCTGGCTGCGGGGGGAACGCGATCACTGCAAGATGGCGGCGATCCCGACGCTGGCGGAAGAGGATGGCAAGCGGCCGACCCGCGAGCGCGAAAGCCTGGTCGCCGAGCGGAGCCGGATCCGCAACCGCATGACGTCGACCCTGATCCGTCTCGGCGTCCGCGCCTTCAAGCCCAACCTGAAGAAGGCGCCGGACCGGCTGGCGGCGGTGCGCACCCCCGAGGGCCAGCCGATCCCGCCCAACACCGAAGCCGAATTGCGTCGCGAGATGGCCCGCCTGCGCATCGTCTCCGACCAGATCAAGGCGATCGAACAGGCTCGCCTGGAGCGGCTGGAGCAGGCGCCGGCCGACCCCACCCACGCCATGGTGCGGCTGTTGGCGCGGGTGATCGGCATCGGCATCGAGGCCGCCGACATGCTGGTGCACGAGATCTTGTCGCGCAACCTGCGCGATCGTCGGGCGGTGGCGCGCTACGCCGGCCTCACCGGCTCTCCCGACGAAAGCGGCTCGAAGCGCCGCGAGAAAGGACTGGCCCGTTCCGGCAACGCCCGTGTCCGGCGCGGCATGATCCAGTTGGCCTGGCGGTTCCTCAAATTCCAGCCGAACAGCGCCCTGGCGGAGTGGTATCGCCAGCGCACCGTCGAAGCCCCCGGCACGCGCAAGACCATGGTGGTGGCCCTGGCCCGCAAATTGCTCATCGCCTTGTGGCAATTCGCCACGCTCGGCGTCGAGCCGGATGGCATCGCCCTGCGTGCGGCGGCGTGATGACGCGGGTGTTGGTTGCACAGTCTCGGCATCCGGTCTCCGTCCCGTGACAGGCTGCCGATAACGATCCGGGGTGGCGGCGTTCCGCCATTGGCCATGGCTTTGATGCCGCACCTGAGAATGGAGCTGCCTCCTCGGAACTTCGCCGCCGATGCGCATGGCTGCATCATGGTTCGGGCCACCGATGGCCCACCGAATACAAGGTTGTGGCACGAGGATTCGTGCCCAATGGCGGGTTCCCCTCGGACCGTGTGTTGAGGACCTTGGTCCCGCCGTTGGCGGGTGGACTGGGAATGCTCCGCATCAAGGCTCGCGCTGGCGCGCGCCCGCTTCGCGGCTGGCGGCCTTGACCCGTCCGCGTTCCCAGTCCGTGTCGCTCGCCATAGCGTCGGCGCGAGGCGCCGACGCTCGGCAGGAAAGGAAATCGTCCGACATCGCACTTGACAACAAAAGCCCCATACAAGGCCGATTGAAACCGCCACCTGAGGCCGAAGTTTTCGCCACCCCCTGCCGGGGGGACGGCCGCTGCTGATACCGAAGTAATCGCAGGTATCGTCGCCCTTTTTGCCAAACAGGGGGCGACGATGCCGAGACCGAGGTCGGAGATGCGGCGAATCAGGGAAGTTCTGCGGCTGCAAGCCGCCATGGGGGACAGCATCAGCGCGATCGCCCGTGGGGGCAGCATGTCGCGCTCGACGGTGCGGGAGTATCTGGGGCGGGCGAAGATCGCCGGCATCGACGCGGCTTCGGCTGCCGCGATGACCGACGAGGCGCTGGAGGCGGCGCTGTTTCCGCCACCGGCCGAGCCGAAGCGCCCGCTGCCGGATTGGGCGAAGATCGACGAGGAGCTGCGTAAACACAAGCACCTGACGCGCAAGCTGCTGTGGCTGGAATACAAGGCCGACCATTCCGACGGCTATGAGTTCAGCCAGTTCAAGCTGCTGCTGAAGGCGTGGCAGAAGACCTCGGGGCGCGGCCTGTCGATGCGCCAAGTGCATCGCGGCGGCGAGGCGGTGCAGGTCGATTGGGCTGGTGACAAGTTCACCATCGTCGATCAGGGCGCCGAGCGCGAGGTCAACATCTTCGTTGCCAGCTTGCCGTGCTCCGGGTTGATCTACGCCGAGGGCTGTTGGACGCAGGGTGCCGAGGATTGGCTGTCCGCTCATGTGCGACTGTTCCGATTCATCGGCGGTGTACCCGCTAAAGTCGTGCCGGATAATCTTAAAACCGGGGTCACCCACGCGTCCTATTGGGACCCGGTGATCAACGCCAGCTATGCCGCGCTGATCAAGCATTACGGCACCGTGGTGCTGCCGGCGCGGGTAAGGAAGCCGAAGGACAAGCCGTCGGCCGAAAACGCTGTCACCCAGGTTTATCGCTGGCTCTTGGCGCCGCTGCGCAACCAGCAGTTCTTCTCGTTGCCCGAGTTCAACACGGCGCTGGCGGCCCGCGTCACCGAGTTGAACGACCGGCCGATGGCGCCGCCGCGCGAGGGCAGCCGGCGGTCGCTGTTCGAGGCGGTCGAGCGGGCGGCGCTCAAGCCCCTGCCGGCCGAGCCCTACGAGGTCGGCGAGTGGCGGCTGCGCCTGAAGGTCAATGTCGACTACCACGTCGTCATCGACCGCCGATACCTGTACTCGGTGTCCCACGCCTTGGTGCACAAGGAGGTCGACGCCTTCCTGACGCCGGCTCTCGTGCAGATTTACCACCGAGGCGAGCGGGTGGCCAGCCATCCCCGCCTAACCGGGCAAAAGCGCGAATCGACGCTGCCCGAGCACATGCCGCCGGCCCATTCCGCCATCGCCAAGCGGACGCCGGACTGGCTCCGGGAGGAAGCGGCCAGGATCGGCGTGGCCACCCGCGAATATGTCGAGCGCCTGCTCACCGGGCGCGACCACGTCGAGCAGGGGGTCCGCTCCTGCCTCGGCATCCTGCGCCTGGCCGGCAAATACCCGGACAGGATTGAGGCGGCCTGCCAGCGGGCGCTCGCCGCCGGCGCCCGCTCGTCCGGCTTCGTCGAGGACCTGCTCAAGCATGGTCGGCCCTTGCCCGAAATGATCGCCGACGAGGGGGCCGGCCACCACGCCAACCTTCACCCACCCGGCACCTATCATTGAGGAGACCCTGATGCTTCAGCAAACCATTGAAAAACTGCACGCCTTGCGCCTCGGCGCGATGGCCGATGCGCTTGCCGCGCAGATGACTCAGCCCGACATCGAGGCCGTGCCCTTCGAGGAGCGCCTGGCCCTGCTCGTCGACCTCCAGCATTCCGCCGTGCTCAGCACCCAGCTGAAGCAGCGCCTCAAGCGCGCCGGCATGCGCCAGACGGCCTGCATGGAGAATCTCGACCTCAGGACGCCCCGCAACCTCGACCGGGGCACCGTCCACACGCTGGCCACCGGGCAATGGATCCGCCGCAACCTCAACGTCCTGCTCCTTGGGCCGGCCGGCATCGGCAAGAGTTGGTTGTCTTGCGCGCTGGGCAACCAGGCGGCCCGAGACGGCTTCTCCGTCGTCTACAAGCGCCTCTCCCGCCTGCTCGACGAACTGGCGGTCGCCCGCCTCCACGGCCGCCAGGCGCGGGCCTTGACGGCGCTGGCGAGAACGCGGGTCCTCATCCTCGACGACTGGCTCATGCAGAAACTGACCGCCGAACAGCGGCGCGACCTGATGGAGGTGATCGACGACCGCCACGGCCGGGCCTCGACCATCATCGCCACCCAGTTGCCGGTCGAGTGCTGGCACGACATGATCGGCGATCCGACTTATGCCGACGCCATCCTCGACCGGCTCGTCCACAACGCCTATCGCCTCGACCTGAAGGGCAAGACCATGCGTCCCGGGATCATCCCCCCCACCGAGGGCGGCGGCGATGGCGCCAGGGCCGATGGTGTCGCCGCCGTCGCCTGAAACCGCGCCATCCCGTCGAAATCCCTCCCCGGACCCCACCCTGCGGGTTGCCCAGGGGGGTCCACAGGCGCTTCCCACCCCCGCCGCTCCGCGCAACCGCTGACGCGCTGCGCGGCGGGGGCGGGGCCCTCCTGTGTACTCCCTGGACAACCCGCCTGTCGGTGCTTGCACATTACTGTCTGAATACGAAATCGCGCCCGCTACACCCTTGTGTCAGCCGCGATCAACTTGGAAGTTGACTCCATGCTGAAGCATTCGTTACATATCGCACCAGCAGCAGTGGTCCCCTTGCCTTCGGGCACCTCACGCCGATCAGAGGGGGTGGCCAAATCATCGGCCAGGGGTGGCCATTTCG
>JAKAFA010000274.1 GCA_021818185.1 Pseudomonadota bacterium
CGGCTTGACCGGCGTGCCGTCGGGCAGGGTGTAGGCCCCCATCAGGCGGCCGTCGAAGCCGGGGGTGCGGGCCACCACCGGCCGGTCTTCGGCGCGGTCCCACCACAGGCGGTCAGGGGTGTCGAAGGTGTCGGGGCGCACCGGCACGTCGGGGTCGCGCACGAACAGGCCGTGGTCGCGGGCCGCCGCGTCGACGTTGACCAGTTCGGCGGCGTTGGTATAGCGGATCAGGAATTCGCGGTCGAACAGCCCCAGTTCGATGATCTCGTGAATCAGGGCGAGCAGCAGGGCGCCGTCGGTGCCGGGGCGGATCGGCACCCATTCGTCGGCGATGGCGGCATAGCCGGTGCGTACCGGATTGACCGCGATGAACCGGCCGCCGCCGCGCTTGAACTTGCCCAGCGCGATCTTCATCGGGTTGGAATGGTGGTCCTCGGCGGTGCCGATCATCACGAACAGCTTGGCGCGGTCGAGGTCGGGGCCGCCGAATTCCCAGAACGACCCGCCGAAGGTGTAGATCAGCCCGGCCGCCATGTTGACCGAGCAGAAGCCGCCATGGGCGGCGTAATTGGGGGTGCCGAACTGCTTGGCGAACAGGCCGGTCAGGGCCTGCATCTGGTCGCGGCCGGTGAACAGGGCCAGCTTGCGGGGATCGGTGGCGCGGATGTGGCCCAGCCGCTCGGCCAGCAGAGCGAAGGCCTCGTCCCAGCCGACGGGCTCGAAGGCATTGGTGCCGCGCTCGGCGCCTTCCTTGCGCTTCAGCGGCCGGGTCAGGCGGGCCGGGGAATATTGCTTCATGATCCCCGACGCCCCCTTGGCGCAGATCACGCCCTGGTTCAGCGGATGGTCGGGATTGCCCTCGATGTAGCGCACCTCGCCGCCGCGCAGATGCACCCGGATGCCGCAACGGCAGGCGCACATGTAGCAGGTGGTGGTCTTGACCTCGGTGCGGCCGAATTCGGCATCGCGGCTGGTGACGGGATCCCTCATGCCCTCTCCTGAACGCTGGTCGAGGGCCACATTAGATTAGTTCGAGCTAATAGTTCAAATGCTGTTTTGTTTGCCGCCCCTTTCGGCAATTGGCACTTGACCCACCATATCCTGGGGATCGACCCAGCGGTCGAAGTCTTCCGCGGTCACGTCGCCGGACGCGAGCGCCGCCTCGCGCAGCGAGAGGCCCTCGGCGCCAGCGCGGGCGGCGATGGCGGCGGCCCGGTCGTAGCCGATATGGGGCACCAGCGCGGTGACCAGCATCAGCGAACGTCCCACCAGTTCGGCGATCCGCCCGGTGTCGGCGTCCAGGCCGCGGATGCAGCGGCAGCGGAAGCTGTCGACGGCATCGGCCAGCAGCCGCAGCGATGCCAGGACGTTGACGATGATCACCGGCTTGCAGGCATTGAGCTGCAACTGCCCCTGCGACCCCGCCACCGTCACCGCCACATGGTTGCCCATCACCTGGCAACAGACCATCACCAGGGCCTCGGCCTGGGTGGGATTGACCTTGCCCGGCATGATGGACGAGCCCGGCTCGTTGGCCGGCGGCACCAGTTCGCCCAGGCCGCAACGCGGCCCCGAGGCCAGCAGGCGCACGTCGCCCGCCACCTTCATCAGGGCGACCGCCGCGGTGTTGCAGGTGCCGGACAGGGCGACGAGGGCGTCGTGGGCGGCGATCTGGGCGAACTTGTCGGGGCAGGGCGCAAAGGGCAGGCCGGTCAGGCGGCCGATCTCGGCGCTGAACACCAGATCGAACCCGGCCGGGGCATTCAACCCGGTGCCGATGGCGGTGCCGCCCTGGGGCAAATGCATCAGTTCGGGCAGGATGGCGCGGATGCGCGCCGCCGCCGCCTCGATCTGCCACGCCCAGGCGCCGATCTCCTGGCCCAGGGTCAGCGGCACCGCGTCCTGCAAATGGGTGCGGCCGATCTTGACCAGCCCGGCGAAGGACGCCGCCTTCGAGCGCAGGGCCACGGCCAGGGAATCGAACGCCGGCAACAGCCGGCGTTCCGCCGCCAGGGCCGCCGCCACATGCATCGCGGTGGGAAAACTGTCGTTGGAGGACTGGCTCAGATTGACGTGGTCGTTGGGATGGACCGGCGCCTTGGCGCCCAGCGGCTGGCCCAGGGACTGGTTGGCCAGGTTGGCCAGAACCTCGTTCATGTTCATGTTGGTCTGGGTGCCCGACCCGGTCTGCCAGGGCACCAGGGGGAATTCCTCGGCCAGTTCGCCGGCGGCCACCCGGTCGGCGGCCGCGCAGATGGCATCGGCCAGGGCGGAATCCAGCACGCCCAGCCGGGAATTGGCCTCGGCCGCCGCCCGCTTCACCAGGGCCAGGGCGCGGATCAGCTCGGCCGGCATCCGCGCCTCGCCGATGGGGAAGTTCTCCAGGCTGCGCTGGGTCTGCGCCCCCCACAGGCGGCCGGCGGGCACCAGCACCCGACCCATGCTGTCGGTCTCCAAGCGAGTATCCGGCACGGCGCACCTCCTCTTCCGAGTGTGTCAAAAAACCTTCAGGCTATTGTTCTTGCGGTTGCACAGACCGCCCTCTACCTTCGGAGATGTGGGTTGTGCGCAGGCGGTTGAAAGCCTGCCCGTGGGAGGAATCGCAGCAATGCCCCGAGTTCTCAGTCTGGCGGAGTCCGGAGCCTTGGCGCTTGACCGTGCGGCGACGATCCTTGACCGTGCCGCCGATGGCGGCACCTTCGTCGCGGCGCTGGCCCACAATCGGAGGGTGTGGCGCGCCCTGGAAACCATCGCCAGCCGCAACAACTGGCCGCTGCCCGACCGACGCCAGGCCGAGTTCGCCCTGGGGGCCACCGCCAAGGCCGGAATCAGCGACGACGACATCCACGCCCTGCAATTCATCAATCGCCAGGTGGCGCAGGCCCTGGCCGGCGACGACATCGACCGCATCCGCAGCCGCGCCCATGCCATCTGGGAGGCGCAGGGCCGGCCGCAGGGCCAGGCCCTCGACCACTGGCTGCTGGCGGAACTGGAGGTCAGGGGCGGCGACCAGCCGAACCCGGCCGGCTGAGGAGCGCCGGCCCGGCGCAGCGGCGCCCTCAGGCGAGGTCGAAGAGCAGGAATTCGGCGTCGGAGGCGGCCAGGATTTCGACCTGCGCCGCATCCTCGACGGCGAGGCCGTCGCCACGCTTCATGGCGACACCGTTGGCGACGACCGCCCCGTCCACCACCTGGACCCAGGTGCCGCGGCCGGGGGCAAGCGGATGAACGAGCCGCTCGCCCGCCTCCAGCAGGCTGGCATAGGTGCGGGCATCCTGATGGATGGGCAGGGCGGGATCGCTGTCGGGTGGGCCGGCCAGCAGCGCCAGGCGGTTGCGCTTGTCGGCCTCGGGGATGGCGCATTGCCGGTAGGACGGCGCCAGGCCGGCGCGCGGGGGCAGGATCCAGATTTGCAGGAACCGCACGTCCTCGTGGTGCGAGGCGTTGTATTCGCTGTGGCGGATGCCGGTCCCGGCCGACATCACCTGGATGTCGCCGCGCCGGATGACACCCTCGCCGCCGGTGCTGTCGGCATGGGCCAGCGCACCGCTGACCACGTAGCTGATGATCTCCATGTCCCGGTGGCCATGGGTGGCAAAGCCGGTGCCGGGCCGGACCACGTCGTCGTTGATCACCCGCAGCGAGCGGAAGCCCATATGGCGGGGATCGAGGTAGTCGGCGAAGGAAAAGCTGTGGCGGGTGTCGAGCCAACCGTGGTTGGCGTGGCCGCGTTCCTCGGCGGGGCGCAGGATGGCATTCATGGCGAACCTCGATGCGGGCGGTTGGGGCCGTTCATTTAGCCCCACCCCGCCCGCACCGACAATCGGCGGTTCCGGCACAACATCGTTGCCGAGCGAGCGACGATCCCCGGCCGCCCTCACCCATGCCGGTCGGGGTCGCCCTGGATCTCGCCGCCGCTCATCCCCATGGTCCACATGGCGCCAACCATGGCGCCCTTGATGCGCGGCAGCAATTGCCAGATCAGCAGGAGGGTGACGGCGACCGCCCCGGCCAGGAACGGCACCAGCGGCGGATGCCAGTGCTGTTCCACCGCCAGCGAGCCCAGAACCGTCAGGTGACCGACGATCAGCACGGTGAAATAGGCCGGCCCGTCATCGGCGCGGATATGGCCCAGGCGGGTGCCGCAGGCCGGGCAGACCGGCGCCACCGTCAGGTACCCCACCCGCCAGCTTCCGGCGCCGCAGCACGGGCAGCGGTGGCGGAAGCCGCGCCATAGCGCCAGCCGTACCGGCGGCTTCCCGGCTGCACAGGGCTGATCTTGCCGACCGGCGGACATGCGCCTCCCGATGATGCGAGCTCAACGCATTAAATATAAGGGAGCGGGAAACTCTGCGCTACCTCGGGGCAAGCATCAACGCGAATCATGGCCGGTTGTAGCCACAAGGTCGAATAGCCCATTCACTAATCCGACATTTCCCAGATAGGCGGCCCATCCGCCCGTGATCGACGCTAGAATAGCCCGATCTCAGCCCAACCGGAAGGCGGAATGGCGCAGTGATAGCCTCTG
>JAKAFA010000040.1 GCA_021818185.1 Pseudomonadota bacterium
TGATCCGCTGTGTTGAGGCTGCCAAACTGATCGGTGGCCGCGCCCTGGTGGTCAAGGCCATCGACGCCGAGGCTGCTGACTTCTGGGACCGGCGCGGGTTCCTGCGGTCGAAAGACGATTCAATGGTGCTGTTCCGGTCCATGGCTGAAATCGCGGCATCGGTTTACGCTGTCGGTGCTACCGATCAGCCGGCGGGGCTATGACTGGTAGTCCCGGCGCGATCAAGGCGGTTATGTGAACTTCAGTCGGAACATTGTGAGGGCGCGCTTTACCCTGGTCCGCTCGTGCTGGTCCTTGGGGTACATGATCATGTAGCAGCAGAGCCGGCCGGGGCAATTGATGAGGTTGAATAAGCTGTCCGGGTTCAAATACCAAAGCCCACCCTTCTTGGCGGATGGCCGGCGCGCCCGCGGATGTAAGCGAAGGCCGGAAATAGGCTGGGGGCCTGGAAATTGCCGCGACGGGGCCCGGCCGGCGGCCGTTTTTCCAGCCGCTCCCCAGACCCCATGGTCATCGGCGGCCCATCCGATCTACTCTGAGCGTGCATCCGCCTCCCGTAGCCGTGCCTGCAACCTCAGGAGTCCAGCATGAGCGCGCTGTTCACACCCATTCGGGTCGGTGGCCTGGAGCTGGCCAACCGCATTGTTATCGCCCCCATGTGCCAGTATTCGGCCGAGGAGGGCTGCATGACCGACTGGCATGTCATCCATCTGGGGCAATTGGCGCTGTCCGGTGCCGGTCTGCTGACCATCGAGGCGACGGCGGTGTCGCCCGAGGGGCGCATTTCCTATGCCGATGTCGGGTTGTGGGACGATGCCACCGAGGCGGCCATGGGCCGGGTGCTGGAACGTGTGCGGCGTTGGTCCGCCATGCCGGTGGCGGTGCAGTTGGCCCATGCCGGGCGCAAGGCCTCGACCGAACGGCCGTGGCTGGGCGGCGGGCAGATCGCGCCGGACAAGCCGGGCGGCTGGCAGAATGTGGCGCCGTCGGGCTTGGCCTTCGCGCCCGGCGACGTACCGCCGGCGGCGCTGGACCGCGACGGCTTGCGGCGGGTGCGCGACGCCTTCGCCGCCGCGGCGCGGCGGGCCGGGCGGCTGGGGATCGAGGCGGTGCAGATCCATGCCGCCCATGGCTACCTGCTGCACCAGTTCCTCTCGCCGCTGTCCAATCACCGCGACGATGAATACGGCGGCAGCCTGGAGAACCGCCTGCGCTTCCCGCTGGAGGTATTCGAGGCGGTGCGCGCCGCCTTCCCGCCTGAGCGCCCGGTCTCGGTGCGGGTGTCGGGCACCGACTGGGTGGAGGGTGGCTGGGATATCGGCCAGACCGTCGAGTTCGCCCACGCCCTGGAAGCCCGGGGCTGCGCCGCCCTCCATGTCTCCAGCGGCGGCCTCGATCCGGCCCAGCGCATCCCGATGGGGCCCGGCTATCAGGTCCCCCTGGCCCGTGCGGTGAAGCAGGCTACGGGGCTGCCGGTCGTCGCCGTCGGGCTGATCACCGGCTATGACCAGGCCGAGGCCATCGTCGGCACCGGCGATGCCGACATGATCGCCCTGGCCCGCACCATCCTGTTCGATCCACGCTGGCCGTGGCACGCCGCCGCCCATCTCGGCGCCCGCATCAAGGCGGCGCCCCAATACCTGCGCGCGCAGCCGCAGCGGTATCGCGACCTGTTCGATCCCGGCCGGTAGGGCGGCGGTCGCCCGCCCCACCATTCGCGCGGCTTGACTTGCGGCAATATCGTTCCTAAAACGTTCCAGGAACGAATGGGATGCCGTCATGCCCACCTCCCTTTCCATCGATCGTCTGCGCGCCGAGATCGCAGCTCTGGAAGGCAGCGGGCATGATGCCGTGGCCGGGACCTGTCCCCTGGGGGTGCCCGAGTTGGACGGAGCCTTGCCCTGGGGTGGGCTGCCGCTCGGCTGCCTGCACGAGATCGCCCCTGTTTCCCGGTCCGGCGGCGTCGAGGACGGGAGGGGCATCGAGGAGGGGGGCGTAGAGGATGGGGCGGTCCTGGGCTTCACCGCTTCCCTGCTTGGCCGGCTGGGCGGCCGGCGGCCGGTCTTGTGGGTGGCGGCGCGCGACGATCTTTACGCCCCCGGCCTGACCGCCCTGGGGCTCGATCCCGCCCGGCTGCTGGTGGTCCGTCCCGGTCCGGCGGCGCAAGTCCTGTGGGCGCTGGAAGAGGCGGTGCGCTGCCCCGCCCTGGGGGGCGTGGCGGGCGAAGTGTGGAATTTGGATTTCACCGCCGCCCGCCGGCTGCATCTGGCGGCGCGCTCTTCCGGGGTGCCGGTGCTGTTGCTCAACCGCGGCCAGCCTTGCGGGCCGGCGATGACCCGCTGGCGGGTCGGCCCCGATCCCAGCGTCGCTCCGCCGGGCGAGGGGGTGGGCCCCTGGCGCTGGCGCGTCGAATTGGTGCGCTGCCGTGGCCGAGGCGTGGGCGAGGACGGCGTAGTCTCGGCCTGGATGGTGGAATGGGATGATGAGACGCGTGGTTTCCGTGTGGCTGCCCCGGCTGGCCACCGACCGCCTATGCCGGCGCCCCGGTCGCGGCGGGGCCTCCGCGCCGCCGGCTGAGGCGCTGGCCACCGCCACCGCCACTGGCAGCGGCGTGCGCCGGCTGGTCGCCCTCAACCGGACGGCCCAGGCGGCAGGTTTGCGGCCGGGTATGACGGTGGCCGCGGCCCTGGCCGTCCATCCCGGCCTGACCCTGGCGCCGGCCGATCCGGCCGGCGAGCGGGCGCTGGTGGAACGCCTGGTGGAATGGTGCGGCCATTACACCCCCTGGGCCGCCGTCAGCGAGCCGGTCGAGGGGGTTGCCGGCGGCGGGCTGTGGCTGGACATCAGCGGCTGCGCCCATCTGTTCGGCGGCGAGGAAGGATTGCTCGGCCATCTGCTGGAGCGGCTGGAGCGGCTGGGCTTCGCCGCCCGCGCCGCTGCCGCCGACACCCCCGGCGCCGCCTGGGCGTGGGCGCGATTCGGGGCCGGGATGCGGGAACGGCTGGCCGGCCTGTCGCCCGGCGGCCAGCGCGACGCCCTGGCCTCCCTGCCGGTGGCGGCGTTGCGGCTCGGCCCGGCCATCGCCGCCGGCCTGGCCGGGCTTGGCCTCAAACGCGTCGGCGATCTCTATGCCATGCCGGCCTCCGCGCTGGGTCCGCGCTTCGGCCGCGAGGTCCTTCTCCGCCTCGACCAGGCGCTGGGCCTCGTGGCCGAGCCCATTTCGCCCCGCCGTCCGCCCGCCCCCCATCGCCTGCATCTGGCCTTCGCCGAGCCCATCGCCCGGCCCGAGGACGTGGCCGAGGCGGTCCGCCGCCAATTGATGCTTCTGTGCCGGCGCCTGGAGCAGGAACGTCTGGGGGTGCGCCGGCTGGAGGTGGCGGTGTTCCGGGTCGACGGCTCGTGGCGGGAACTGGCCATCGGCACCGGCCGGGCCAATCGCGATCCCACCCACCTGATGCGGCTGCTGGCCGAGCCGCTGTCCACCCTGGATGCCGGTTTCGGCATCGAGATGATGCGCCTGTCGGCGTCGGAACTGGCCCCGCTCGCCATCGAACAGGGCGACTGGGATTCCGGGGCGGTCAAGGCGGAGGAGGCGGATCTGCCCCGCCTGCTCGACGGGCTGGGCAACCGCCTGGGCTTCCGGCGGGTGGTACGCTTCGCCCCCCAACCCAGCCACCAGCCGGAAGAGGCCGTTCGCCGCCTGCCGGCCGGTGCCGCGCCGCCCGCCGCCGTCTCCTGGCCGGCGGGACGGCGGCCGCTGCGCCTGTTCGCCCGTCCCGAACCGGTCGAGGTGGTCGCTCCGGTTCCCGATGCGCCGCCGGTGATGTTCCGCTGGCGGGCGCATACCCACCGGGTGGTGCGGGCCGATGGGGCCGAGCGCATCGCCGGTGAATGGTGGCGCCGCGACGCGCCGGCCCGCGATCACCCAGAACGCGATTACTACGTGGTCGAGGACGAGCAGGGCGGGCGCTTCTGGCTGTTCCGCCTGGGGCTCTACGGCGCCGCGCCGCCGCCCCGCTGGTTCATCCATGGGGTGTTCCCATGACCGGCTACGCCGAACTCCAGGTCACCACCAATTTCAGCTTCCTGCGCGGCGCCTCTCATCCCGACGAGATGGTGATCGCCGCGGCGGCGCTGGGGCTGGCGGCGGTGGCGGTGACCGACCGCAACAGCCTGGCCGGAATGGTGCGCGCCCACGGCGCCGCCAAGCGCTGCGGCATCCGCCTGGTGGTGGGGGCGCGGCTGGAGTTGTCCGACGGGGCCGGCCTGCTGTGCCTGCCCACCGATGCCGCCGCCTATTCCCGCCTGACCCGGCTGCTGAGCCTGGGCAAGCGGCGGGCCGGCAAAGGCGAATGCCGGATCGGCCGGGCCGACCTGGCCGCCCATGCCGAGGGCCAGATCCTCATCGCCCTGCCGCCCGACCGTCCCGACGCCGCCTTCGCCGCCGACCTGGCGGATTGGGTGCGGGCCTGCCCCCAGCGGGTGTATCTGGCCGGCCACTGGTTGTTCCGCGGCGACGACCACCGCCGGCTGGCCCGGCTGGCGGACCTGGCCGAGGCCGCCGGCGCGCCGCTGGTCGCCACCAATGACGTGCACTATCACGAACCCGGCCGGCGGGTGCTGCACGACGTGGTGACCTGCATCCGCGAGCACTGCACCCTGGCCGAGGCGGGCTGGCGCCTGGCTCCCCACGGCGAGCGTTGCCTGAAGCCGGCCGAGGAAATGGCCCGGCTGTTCGACCGTCATCCCCGGGCGCTGGCGCGGACGCTGGAGATCGCCGAGCGCTGCCGCTTCTCCCTCGACGAACTCCGCTACGAGTATCCGGCGGAAGATCCCGGCGACGGCACCACCGCCCAGCAGCGGCTGGAGCGTCTGGCCTGGGAGGGGGCGGCCCGCCGCTATCCCGGCGGCCTGCCCGCCAAGGTGGAGGCGGCGCTCCGCCATGAACTGGGGCTGATCGGCCGCATGGGCTACGCCCCCTATTTCCTGACGGTCCATGCCATCGTCCGCTTTGCCGAGGACCGCGGCATCCTGTGCCAGGGCCGCGGCTCGGCCGCCAATTCGGCGGTGTGCTTCTGTCTGTTCATCACCCATGTCGATCCCATGCAGATCGAACTGGTGTTCGAACGCTTCCTGTCCGAGGCGCGCAACGAGCCCCCCGACATCGATGTCGATTTCGAGCACGAACGGCGCGAGGAGGTGATCCAGCACATCTACGCCCGCTACGGCCGCGAGCATGCCGCCCTGGCCAGCACCGTCATTCATTATCGGGCGCGCTCGGCGATCCGCGACGTGGGCAGGGTACTGGGCCTGTCCGAGGATGTCGTGGCGGCCCTGGCCCGCACCACCTGGGGCTGGTCGAGTCGGCCCATCGCCGACGCGCATGTGCGGGAATTGGGGCTGGACCCGGCCGAGGCCGATCTGGCCCTGGCCCTGCGTCTGGCCGGGGAACTGACCGGCTTTCCCCGCCACCTGTCCCAGCATGTCGGCGGCTTCGTCATCGCCGCCGAGCGGCTGGACGATCTGGTCCCCATCGAGAACGCCGCCATGGAGGACCGCACCGTTGTCGAATGGGATAAGGACGACCTGGAGGAATTGCAGCTGCGCAAGGTCGACATCCTCGGCCTCGGCATGCTGAGCTGCATCCGCCGCGGCTTCGAATTGCTGGCCCGCCATCGCGGCCTGCGCCTGACCCTGGCCTCGGTCCCGCGCGAGGACCCGGC
Source organism: Pseudomonadota bacterium (assembly GCA_021818185.1). Taxonomy (GTDB): domain Bacteria; phylum Pseudomonadota; class Alphaproteobacteria; order Rhodospirillales; family Magnetospirillaceae; genus JAKAFA01. The sequence continues at coordinate 5,724 of JAKAFA010000040.1, forward strand.
GGTTTATGCCATGCTGTGCCGGGGCGATTCGGTCGGGGTGTTCCAGGTGGAAAGCCGGGCGCAGATGACCATGCTGCCGCGGCTGAAACCCCGATGCTTCTACGATCTGGTGATCGAGGTGGCCATCGTCCGCCCCGGCCCCATCCAGGGCGACATGGTCCATCCCTACCTGCGCCGGCGCGAGGGGCGCGAGGTCCCCGAATACCCCTCGCCCGAACTCAGGGAGGTGCTCCAGGACACCCTGGGAGTGCCGCTGTTCCAGGAACAGGTGATGCGGGTGGCCATGGTCGCCGCCGGTTTCTCCCCCGCCGAAGCCGACGAACTGCGCCGGGCCATGGCCAGCTTTCGCCGCAACGGCCGGGTCGGCGAGTTCCACCAGAAGCTGGTGGGCGGCATGCTGGCCCGCGGCTATGCCGAGGCCTTCGCCGAGCAGGTGTTCCGCCAGATCGAGGGTTTCGCCGAATACGGCTTTCCCCAATCCCATGCCGCCGCCTTCGCCCATCTGGTCTATGTCTCGGCCTGGCTGAAGCGCCACCACCCCGCCGCCTTCGCCGGCGCCCTGCTCAACAGCCAGCCCATGGGCTTCTACGCCCCCGCCCAGATCGTGCGCGACGCCCGCGAGCATGGTGTCGAGGTCCGCGCCGTGGACGTCAATGCCAGCGACTGGGACTGCACCTTGGAGGAGGCGCCCGGCGGGCGGCTGGCCCTGCGGCTGGGCCTGCGCCAGGTCGAAGGGCTGGGCGAGGCGGCCGGACGCCAGTTGGTGGCGGCGCGCGGGAACAATCCCTATGTCTCGCCCCAGGCGCTGTGGCGGCGGGCCGGGTTGGAGGCCCGGGCCCTGGGGGCGCTGGCGCGGGCCGACGCCTTCGGCTCTGCCGGCCTCTGCCGGCGCGAGGCGCTGTGGGCGGTCAAGGCGCTGAGCACGCCGCCGCCGCCGCTGTTCGCGGCGCTGGAGGAGCCGTTTCCCGAGCCCAAGGTCGTCTTGCCGGCCATGGGGCTGGGCGAGGAGGTGGTCCATGACTACCGCGCCCTCTGCCTGTCGTTGAAGGCTCATCCCTTGGCCCTGCTGCGGCCCGAGTTGACCGCCCGCGGCATCCAGCCGGCCGGGCGGCTGGCCCGGCTTTCCGGCCGGGTTTCGGTGGCCGGGCTGGTGCTGATCCGCCAGCGGCCGGGCACCGCCTCGGGAGTGGTGTTCGTGACCCTGGAGGACGAGACCGCTACCGCCAACGTCATCGTCTGGCCCCAGGCCTTCGAACGGTTCCGCCAGGTGGTGATGACCGCCAGCCTGCTGCGGGTGGACGGCAAGGTGCAGCGGGAAGGCCCGGTCGTCCATCTGGTCGCCGAGCGGCTGGAGAACCTGTCGCCGTTGCTCCGCGGGCTGGCCGACGTCCCGCCGGAGGGTGGGGCGGTGCGCTTCAGATCCCGGGATTTCCATTAGGGCTGGCCACGGAAAGCTCTTCCCCGGCCGGTCCTATTCCTCCGCCATCTTGCGGTAGCGATAGGCCAGTTGCGGCCGGGACAGGCCCAGTTGCCGGGCGGCCTGCGAGAGGTTGCCGCCGCAGCCGTCCACCGCCTGGCGGATCAGGCGGTCCTCCAACTCCTCCAACGGGATGCCGGCCCCCAGGATGTCTCCGATCACCCGGTCCACCGCCGGGTCGCCGCCCTCGGGGGCGGCGTCGCCGGTCAGGCCGCCGTCCTTGCCGACCATCATCACCGAGGCGCGGTAGCCGTCCTCGCTGGAGAACAGGTGGCTGCGGCGCAGGGCGCTGTCGCAGGGCGCCAGGATCACCGCCCGTTCCACCATGTTTTCCAGTTCGCGGATGTTGCCGGGATAGTCGTAGTTCAGCAGCGCATCGACGGCGCGCGGCGAAAAGCCGCTGATGGCCTTGCGATGCCGCTCGGAATATTTGCGCAGGAAGAATTCCATCAGCAGCGGGATGTCGTCGCGCCGTTCGCGCAGCGGCGGGATGCGGATGGGAAAGACGTTGAGGCGGAAGAACAGGTCGTCGCGGAAGGTTCCGGCCCGGACCGCCGCCCGCAGATCGACATTGGTGGCGGCGACCAGCCGCACGTCGACCTGCCGGGTGCGGCAGTCGCCGACCCGCTCGATCTCCCCTTCCTGAATGGCGCGCAGCAGCTTGCCCTGGGCGACCATGTTGAGGGTGCCGATTTCATCGAGGAACAGCGTGCCGCCGTCGGCCCGCTCGAAGCGGCCGGGCCGGCTGGCCTGGGCGCCGGTATAGGCGCCCTTCTCCACGCCGAACAGTTCGGATTCCACCAGGCTGTCGGGAATGGCCGCGCAATTGACCGCGACGAAAGGCCGGCAGCGGCGCTCCGAGACCTGATGCAGGGCGCGGGCGAACATCTCCTTGCCGACGCCGGTGTCGCCCAGGAACAGCACGGTGGCGTCGGTGGGGGCGACCTTCTGCAACAGGTGGCAGGCCGAGGTGAAGCCTGACGATGCCCCCACCAGCCCGGCAAAGCCGGGCGGCGCAGCGGGCGGAGGTGCGGCGGGTGAAGCGGGGACGGCATCGCGGCGCGGCGGCGCGGCGGCGAACAACTCGGGCTGGAGATACTTCATGATGTCGTCGGCATCGGCCCAGTCCTCGCGCGGCTGGCCGATGATGCGGCAGCATTTATGCCCCATGGCCCGGCATTCCACCTCGCGGTACAGGATGGGCTTGCCCATGAAGCCGCTGGTATAGCCGCAGGCATAGCCGATCTGGCCCCAGCACACCGGATCGGTGCTCAGCCCGAAATGGGCCATGTGGGCATCGACCTCGGCCGAATCGCGCCACAGGAATTCGCCGCGGAAGTGGCCGCGGGCCACGTCAATCTCCAGCCGTACCGGCTCGACCGACACCACCCCTTCCAGAGCATGCAGGGCGGGGCCGGCCTTCAGCAATTCGTAGCTGTCGTCGGGGCCGCGGATCTTCAGTGCCAGCTCGGAATCGCGGATGCCGGCCATGTAGCCCACCCGCGTCAGCAGGCCGCGGGCCCGCTCGATGCCGATCGCCTCGACCAGCTCGCGGCGTAGCGAGCCCCAGGCCTGCACATGCAGCAGCATCATTCGCTGGTCGCCCAGCCAGATGCGCCCGTCATGGGGCGAAAAGCGCAGGCGGTCGGCCAGGTCGTCGTAATCGGGCAGTCCCATACCTTCCTGTCCGACATCGTGCAGGCGGATGGTGTCGGCCGGCCGCGGCCGGCCGGTTCCCTTGCCAGGTGGTGAGCGGTTCATCGGCACGTTTCCCTGCTCTCGCCTCCCGGGTCATTGCCGGGATGATCGTTGATGGCGCATTGATCATTTGATAACGCCGTTTCCTGCCCGGCGCCGGCCTCTTTGATCAAATTTGCCAGTTCGCTCCCGCTGCGGCGCAACAAAAGCGTCATCCGACAGCTTAGCCTCTCCCCGGCAGAATGTCGATATTTACGCCATATATCGCGGCTTTGGGCTGTTTCGGCGGTGCACAATCCCGGTGCCATTGCCCGGTTGGCACGCCGGTTGCGACCTTAGAATGGTTCGCGCAAATAAGAATAATGGCGCGGTAGACCACAATCGACGGCCATCTTTGCGGAAACAGGGACGCGCCATGACCATCGGACCCTACGGGCTGGAGTATCTGGTTCACGTCAATCGAATCGTGGACGACAACCTTGTCGTGTTCGATTTCGCCGTCGGTGACATCGGCCTCGCCATTGAACTGGTATTACCTAAGCCGCAATTCGAAGATTTCTGCGCTCAATACAACGTCCGCTTTCTCGATGCTGCGGAAACGGCGGCCATCGATGCGGAAAAGGCGGAGTGGCGTACGGCGACGCCATACCGATCGGCCTGATCTCCGCCCCCGGCCCCCGGCCCATCCGGCGGGCCCACGCCGTCAACGACAGGGAGGAAAATCGTGCAACTGGACCTGAAGACCATCGAGGTCAAACAGCGCCGTCAAACCTTCGGCCATATCGCCCGGCGTTTCGGCACCGACCGGCCGGCGTCGCGGTACGAAGAGGGGACCTATGACGTGCAGGCGGTGGAACATTTCCACTACCGCCCCACCTGGGACCCGCGGTTCCAGATCTTCGACCCCAACAAGACGCGGGTCAAAATGACCGACTGGTACGCGCTGACCGACGTGCGCCAGTACTATTACGCCACCTACAACATCGCCCGTGCCCGCATGTACGAGGCGGTCGAGCGCAACTTCGACCTGGTCGAGCGCGCCAATCTGCTGGACACGGTCGACCCCAAGTGGCTGGCCAAGATCCGCGACGTGCTGGTGCCGCTGCGCCATTACGAATGGGGTGCCAATATCGTCAATGCCGGCATCACTTATGACGGCTACGGCACCGCCATCACCCAGGCCGCCTGCTTCGCCATGGCCGACCGTCTGGGTCTGGCCCAGCTGATCTCGCGCATCGGCCTCACCCTCGACAACGGCGACGGCACCAGCCTCGACGGCACCGCCGCCCGCTGGACCGGCGAAGCCAAGTTCCAGGGCCTGCGCCGCGTGGTCGAGGACATGCTGGTGGTGGACGACTGGTTCGAGGCCCTGCTGGCCCAGAACTTCGCGGTAGACGGCATCGTCCACGGCCTGGTCTATGGCGCCGCCATCCCGGCCGGCAACGCCCTGGGCGGCACGCCGGTCAGCCTGATGTGCGAATTCATCGCCGAATGGCGGACCGACAGCGCCAAGTGGATCGACGGCGTGCTGAAGGCGGCGGCCAAGGACTCGCCCGAGAACGCCGCCCTGCTGGCCGGCTGGTACCGCACCTGGCGCGACCGCGCGCTGGAGGCGGTCAAGCCACTGGCCGAAGGCCTGATGGATGGCGCCGCCGCCTCGGCCCTGGCCGAAGTCGCCGCCCAACTCGACGCCCGCGCCGCGCGCCTCGGCATCGCCTGAGCGCCGGAACCGGAGGACGCAAGATGAGCATCGTATCCATCACCCTACAGAACAACGATGACGCCCGCCCGATCATCGCGGCGATTCTGGCCGACAATCCTAAGGCTGAACTCAGCAACTTCCCGGCGATGGTCAAGATCAACGCCGAGGGCGAACTGATCGTCAACCGCGAGACCGTGGAAGACAAGCTGGGGCGTCCGTGGGACGTCCAGGAAATCCACCTCAGCCTGATCTCTCTGTCGGGGAACATCGACGAGGACGACGACCGGCTGCGCCTGTTCTGGCGCGCGTGATCACCAGGGAGGACAACACATGAACGCGATCAACAGCGGCGCCTCGAAGAAGCGCCTGCCGCTCAAGGAAAAGTACCGCCACCTGACCCGCGGCCTGCACTGGGACACCACCTACCAGCCGATGAACAAGGTGTTCCCGCACGCTGCCTATGAAGGCATCAAGATCCATGACTGGGACAAGTGGGAAGACCCCTTCCGCCTGACCATGGACGCCTACTGGAAGTTCCAGGCGGAAAAGGAGCGCAAGCTCTATGCCGTGCTGGATACGTTTGCCCAGAACAACGGTCAGACCAACTTCACCGACGCCCGCTACGTCAACACCATGAAGCTGTTCCTGACGGGCGTCAGCCCGCTGGAATACATGGCCCATCGCGGGTTCGGCCATGCCGGCCGTCAGATGGCCGGTGTCGGCCCGCGCGTCGCCTGCCAGATGCAGTCCCTGGATGAGCTGCGGCACGTCCAGACCCAGATCCACACCATGAGCCATCTGAACAAGTACTTCAGCGGATTCCACGAGTTCCCGCATCTGCATTCGCGGATGTGGTACCTGTCGGTGCCCAAGTCGTTCTTCGACGACGCCGTCACCGCCGGTCCGTTCGAATTCATGACGGCCATCGGCTTCTCGTTCGAATACGTGCTGACCAACCTGCTGTTCGTGCCGTTCATGTCGGGCGCCGCCTATAACGGCGACATGGCGACCATGACCTTCGGCTTCTCGGCCCAGTCCGACGAGGCCCGGCACATGACGCTGGGCCTGGAAGTCATCAAGTTCATGCTGGAGCAGGACGAGCAGAACGTTCCCATCGTCCAGAAGTGGATCGACAAGTGGTTCTGGCGCGGCCACCGCATGCTGGGCCTGGTTGCCATGATGATGGATTACATGCTGCCCAAGCGCATCATGTCGTGGAAGGAAGCGTGGTCGATGTACTTCACCGAGGCCGGCGGCGCCCTGTTCGCCGACCTGGCCCGCTACGGCATTCGCCTGCCCAAGTACGCCGAGGTCGCCACGGCGGAAGCCGACCATATCTCCCACCAGAACTGGGCGATCTTCTACCAGTACACCCACGCCGCCGGCTTCCATACCTGGCTGCCGTCCGACGAGGAGATGGACTGGCTCTCCGCGAAGTACCCGGACACGTTCGATAAGTATTATCGCCCGCGCTTTGATCTGTGGCGCGAGATGGAGAAAGAGGGTAAGCGGTTCTACAATATGGGTCTGCCGCAGCTTTGCTCCACCTGCCAGATTCCCATGGGCTACACCGAGCCCGGTGATCCGACTTCCATCGCTTTCCGTTCGTCGAAGTACAACGGCGACACCTATCATTTCTGCTCGGACGGCTGCAAAGACATCTTTGACAACGAGCCAGAGAAGTTCAGCCAGGCCTGGCTGCCCGTTCACCAGATCTTCCAGGGCAATTGCGGCGGCGCCACCATGGAGGACGTCCTCAAGTGGTACAAACTGGACGGCGACAACATGGATTACGCCCAGTCGCTGGACAAGAAGATGTGGGATGAATGGCAGGCGGGCAAGAACCGGGTGTCCGGTTAAGAGCAGGAAACAGGGAGAGACAGATGTCCACCAAATCCATCGGTGAATACAACTTCCCGGCTCCCGACCGGGTCGAGAACTTCCACGGCAATCAGGTGGTGTACCTGCATTGGAGCAAGCATCTCAGCTTCTGTGCCGCCACCGCCTATCCGTTGCCGCCCGACATGCCGTTCGGGGCAGTGATCAGCAACGTCATCCCCGGCACCTACGGCCCGCATCCGGACTTTCCCCGGATCGACTGGTCCGCGGTGGAATGGCGGATCGACGGCAAGCCGGCCAAGCCCGATCCCGAGAAGAGCCTGAAGGACAACGGCATCCACCACAAATCGCTGGTCGAGTTCCGCACCCCGGGTCTCGACGGCTACCGCGGTTCCGCGTCGTAAGCGCGGATCGGGCATAACACTGGGAAAAGGGACGGCGTTCCATGAGCCACGACCTCGTCATCGAACCTTTGGGCACCCGCATCGTCATCAAGGAGGGGCAGACCATCCTGGATGCGGCGTTGCGCAACGGCGTGTGGCTGCCGCATGTTTGCGGCCACGGCCTCTGCTCCAACTGCAAGGTGGAGGTGATCGAAGGCGAGGTGGATCACGGGGCGTCGTCTCCCTTCGCCCTGATGGATTTCGAGCGCGAGGCGGGCAAGGCCCTGGCCTGTTGCGCCACCGCGTTGTCGGACGTGGTGATCGAGGCGGATGTGGACGTCGATCCCGACGCCCGCTGCCTGCCCGTGCGGGATTTCACCGGCACGGTCTCGGCCCTCCGTGACCTGACCCACGACATCAAGGGCGTGTGGATCGAGGTCGAGGGTGGAGCGATGGACTTCCAGCCCGGCCAGTACATCAATCTGACCCTGCCGGGGGTCGACGGGCCGCGCGCCTATTCCCTGGCCCAGGCGCCGGCCGACGGCCGGGTGGAGTTGCATATTCGCCGGGTGCCGGGCGGCCAGGCATCGAGCCATGTCCACGAGCGGCTGCGGGTCGGCGACCGGCTGACTTTCACCGGCCCCTATGGCCAGTTCTTCGTGCGCAAGTCGCAGGCCAAGCCCCTGCTGTTCATCGCCGGCGGCTCGGGACTGTCGTCGCCCAAGTCCATGGTCCAGGATCTGCTGGCCGGCGGCTGCACCCAGCCGATCTGGCTGTTCCACGGCGTGCGCACCGCCGCCGACGCCTATTGCGGCGACCTGTTCCGCGAACTGTCCGCCGCCCATGCCAATTTCGCCTATGTGCCCGCCGTCTCCGATCCCGAGGCCGGCGACTGGGACGGCGAACGCGGCTTCATCCACGAGGTGGTGGAGCGCCGCTTCGACGGCAAGTTCGCCGGCCTCAGCGCCTATCTGTGCGGCCCGCCGCCGATGATCGAGGCCTGCATCCAGACCCTGATGCGCGGCCGGCTGTTCGAGCGCGACATCTTCACCGAACGCTTCCTGTCCAAGGCCGACGCCCAGAAGGCCAAGAGCCCGCTGTTTCGCAAGCTGTGATCAGAGGGAATCGAACAGGCCGGGCGGGTCGGCGGCGGCGGCGTCGCACAGATCCGCCACGCCCACCCCCAGCAGGCGGAAGGCGCGGCCATCGGCTTCGCGGGCCAGAAGCCGCAGCGCCGCCTGGGTGATCACCTCGGCCCGGCGCGTCGGGTCCGCCAGGCGCTGGCGGCGGGTCAGCACCTGGAAGCGGCTGGTCTTCAGCTTGAGGACCACCGTCCGCCCGGCCAGTCCGTCCCGCGCCAGCCGCGCGGCGACGCGGGCGGCAAGCGGCGGCAGGGCGCGGGCCAGCACCGCCGGGTCGGCGGTATCGCGGCCAAAGGTGGTTTCGACCGACACGCTTTTGGCTGGCCGGTCGGGAACCACCGGGCGGGGATCCTCGCCCTGCACCAGTCCGGCCAACTGGCGGCCGAAGCGGCCGAACCGCGCCTCCAGCGCCGCCGCCGGCAGAGCCTGCAAATCGGCGACGGTGGATAATCCCATCTCCTCCATGCGCCGGGCGGTGGCGGCGCCCACCCCGTGGATGGCGCCGACCGGCAGTGGCGCCAGGATGGCGGTGGCCTCGGCGCGGCCGATGATGGCGAAACCGCGCGGCTTGTCGCGGTCGCTGGCCAGCTTGGCCAGGAACTTGTTGCAGGACAATCCCACCGACACCGTGACTCCCACTTCGCGCTCCACCGCGCGGGCCAGCCGGGCCAGCAGCACCGCCGACGGCCGATCCACCAGCCGCACGCCGGGGGAAAGGTCGAGATAGGCCTCGTCCAGGCTGACCGGTTCGACCAGCGGCGTGGCCTTGGCCAGCAGCGCGTGGATGGAGGCCGAGGCGCGGCGGTACTTGGCCATGTCGGGTTCGATCACCACTGCCTGCGGGCACAGTTCCAGGGCCTTGTACATCGGCATGGCAGAGCGCGGCCCGAAGCGGCGGGCGACATAGCAGGCGGTGGTCACCACCCCCCGCCCGCCGGCATGGCCGACGATCACCGGACGGTCGGCCAGGCCGGGATTGTCGCGCTTTTCCACCGAGGCGTAGAAGGCGTCGCAATCCAGATGGGCGATGGTCAGGTCGAGGAGCTCGGGATGGAACAGCAATCGCTCCGACCCGCAATGGGGGCAGCGGGGCAGGGGATCGGAAAAGAGGTCGGCGCAGTCGCGACAGAGCCCGGGCATGTCGGGCAGTCTACTCCGGCCCGGCGTGTCCGCCCAATCCCCCGGATGCCGGGCGGCGGCGTCAGCCGCCGTTCGGCCGAACGCTGTCCGTCCGGGGGCGGGCGGAGCGCGGCGGCAGTCCGCCGTCGGCGGGCAGGCGACCGGCCAGGGCCAGGCTGACGCCGTGATGGACGGTATCGCGGCAATGGTTGGCCAGCGCCTTCCGGTCCTTGAACTCTTCGATGCTGACCGGCCGGTGAAAGATGATGTCGATGGTCGGATTGCCCAGGCCGGCGGCGGCGAACAGGTGGTCGGTCAGGGTCATGTCGCCGTACCAGGCATAGAACGGCCGAAAGGCGCGCTGCATCGGCAGGCCGTCGAGCCTGGTATAGGCCACCGACACCGGCTGGACGGGCACGGCCGGCCCGGATTCCTCCGCCGGCCGCTCTGCTACGGCGAAGAAGGCCGATTTGAACGGCAAGACGCCGTTGCCGTCGTTGGACGTTCCTTCGGGGAACAGGATCAACAGGTCGCCTTCGCGCAGGCGCTGCCGCAACCGGTCCCGCTCGCGTCCCGTGGCGCCGCGTTTGCGGTCGACGAAGACCGTATGGGCGATGCGCGCCAGGAACCCCAGGCCTGGCCAGCCCGCCACCTCGCTCTTGGCGACGAAGAAGGCCGGCAGCAGGCTGTTGAGCACCACGATGTCGAAATAGCTGACATGGTTGGCCACCAGCAACGCCGGCCCGGCGGTCAGCGGCTGGCCCCAGACGCGGATGCGGAAGCCCATCACCCGGGCCACCCAGCGGAAATAGCCCGCCGACACTCGGACCTGCGCCTTGCGCCCACCGATGGCGTACGAGAAATAGATCGGCAGCATCGCCAGCGTGACCACCAGGAAGCCGGCAAGGCGGAGGGCGGCAATGAGGGGGTTGAACATGGCGGATGCGCTCAGCCGGCCAGGACGTCCCGCGCGGTGCGGTCGTAATGCTTGAGATATTTGTCGGTGACCAGTTCGGTCTTGACCATGACGCAGACGTCGGTGGTGTTGAACTGGTGGTCGATCACCGCCCCATCGCCGACGAAACCGCCCAGGCGCAGGTAGCCCTTCACCAGCGGCGGCAATTCCGCCAGCCCGCGCCGCGGGTCGATCCGTTCGCGCGGGATGCGGTTCATATCGACGTAAAGATGGGGCAGGGCCCGCGGCCGGATGGGGTCGGGCGCCAAATGCCAGTGATGGAGATAGCTGAGGTGGCCGGCGATTTGGTCGGGATCGGTGCCGGGTAGCGAGGCGCAGCCGAACATCAGGTCGACATTGTTTTCGCGCACATAGGACGCGATACCGGCCCACAGCAGATTCATGGTCGAGCGGTTGCGATAGGCGGCATCGACGCAGGACCGCCCCAGTTCCATGACGTTGCCGCCACCGGCCAGGACTTTGGCGATATCGAATTCCCCGGCGGTGTAGAAGCGGCCGAACCGCTCGCCCACCGCGCGGCGCATCAGCCGGTAGGTGCCGACCACCCCGGCGCCGCCCCGCCCCTTGGCCGGGTCGATGACCAGCAGGTGATCGCACACGCCGTCGAATTCGTCGAAATCGGCATGTCGAGCCGCCATGGCGGGCGAGGGCTTGGCGCCCATTTCCTGGTAGAAGACGCGATAGCGCAGGGCCTGGGCGGCCTCGATTTCCCCCTTGCCCTCGGCAAGCCTAACCTCGAGGCGGCATCCCGCCTCTTCCATTGGCACTCCCATTGCCCCTCGCGAACCCGTGTCCCGTGGCGCCCACCCGGCACCAGCGATCATTTCTGATCTGGATCGTCCCCGGAAGTCAACGGGACTCCATACAACTCCAACCGGTGGCCGACCAGCCGATAGCCGAAACGTCTGGCGATCTCGCGCTGTAAGGCCTCTATCTCGCTACTGGTGAACTCGATTACCCGGCCGCTCTGCACGTCGATCAAGTGGTCGTGATGTTCGTTGGGCGATTCCTCGTAGCGGGCCCGTCCGTCGCCGAAATCGTGGCGCTCCAGGATGTTGGCCTCTTCGAACAGGCGGACTGTCCGGTAGACGGTGGCGATGGAGATGCGCGGATCGATGGCGGTGGACCGGCGATAGACCTCCTCGACATCGGGATGGTCGTCCGCCTCCGACAGGACGCGGGCGATCACCCGGCGCTGGTCGGTCATCTTCATGCCCTTGTCGATACAACGCTGCTCGATTCGCGACACCATTGCCGACCTCGCTTTCGCTGTTATCGCCCTGATGATGGGAGGAGGCGCGGGGCCGACCCAAGCGTCGGCCCCGCGCCTCCTCCATCTTCAGCCCGCTCTTATCCGCGCGACTTGCCGGCCCGGGCCCGCGGCTTGGTGCCCAGGCCGATCTTCTTGGCCAGCGACGACCGGTGGGCCGCGTAGTTGGGGGCGACCATCGGATAATCGGCCGGCAGGCCCCAGCGCTCGCGATATTCTTCGGGCGTCATGTCGTAGGCGGTCTTGAGGTGACGCTTCAGCATCTTCAGCTTCTTGCCGTCCTCGAGGCAGATGATGTACTCGGGGGTCACCGACTTCTTGACGGGGACTGCCGGCTGCGGCCGCTCGGGCGCTGCCGGAGCGCTGCCCACGGAGGCCAGGGTCCGGTAAACCTCTTGGATCAACTGCGGAAGATCGCTCACCGTGAGCGTATTGTTGGCGACATGCGCCGAAACGATTTCAGTGGTCAGAGCCAGCAGATCGCCGGCATTCGAACGCTCTGACATTTAGAGCAAGCCTCCAGTTACGACCGATGGGGTGTATATAATTCCTTCGGTCAGGCCTGGCAATGACGAATATGCAAAAGGAAAGAGGACGAAGCTATGGATCAGAAAACCGATTTCTTTCTCGACATCACCGGGGAGGTTTGTCCGATGACCTTTGTTCGTACCAAGCTTCTGGTTGAGCGCATGTCGCCCGGACAGACCGTCGAAGTCAGGCTGAAAGGAAGGGAACCACTTGCTAATGTTCCCAAATCGGTGACCGAGTTGGGACACGAAGTGCTCACCCTGAATCCTGAACGCGGCGAGCCCGCCGACGGGGTCCACCGGCTGACGATTCGCAAGCGCTAAGTCTTAGGCTTCCAGCACCCGCAACGCCCGCCCATCGGCGGCGAAGCAGGCGGCGATCAGCGATCCGCCGCGGCCGCTGCCGGCGTCCAGGGTGGTCACCGGGCGGGTCAGGGACAGGGTGGCCGGCCCGCGGGGCGAAAAACCGCGCACCACCAATTCGTGGCCCTGATAGGGGGCGGCCAGCGCGTCGAAGGCCGGGCTGCCCCACCAGAAATGGTCGCGCTGGGCTGCCAGAGGGCAGGCGGGGTCCAGGCCGGCATGCACGAACAGCAGGCGGCCGTCGGCGCTGAGCGCGGCGTGGCGCAGGGCCGACATCAGGGCGGTGTGGCCGTCGATCGCCCGCATCGCCTGGCGCAGAACGCCGGTCCAGCGGGTCAGGGCCAGCACCCCGTCTTCGGCGGCGGCCAGGCCCTCGGCGGCGGTGCCGCCATAGGCAGCGATGGTGGGTCCGATGCCGCGCTCCAGCATCCAGCGCAGCACCTCGGCCGGCTGGGCGGCGAACTGGAGTTGCAGCAGCTTCTGCCACATTTCTTCCTGGGCGCCGCGCAGAAAGACCACGTCTTCGGGCTCGACCCCCGGCTGGGCGATGAAGGCCCGCCGGAACAGCAGCAATTCCTCGACGGTGGCGGCCACCTCGGTGCCATAGCCCAGGTAGCCGCCGAGATAAACCAAGCGGTCGCCCGGGACCATCTCGGTCCTCAGCCGGTCGTGCAGGCGCGCCAGTCGTGCGGCTTCGCCATGCACGGCGCCGACCGCCCATATGCGCTCGCCCTCGCGCAGGGTGGCGAGCACGGAGGATTCGGGCGCTGCCGGCGGCCGCATGTCAGTCCCTTGCCCTGCCGGGGCGTCGCAGGCGTCCCCGGGTTCCAACGCTGCGGGTCATCCTAGGCGGCGTCGAGCAACTTTTCGAGCTTTTCGGTAGCGGCGCGGGTGTCGATGCGCTCGACCGCGGCCAGTTCGGCGGCCAGGCGCTCCAGGGCAGCCTCGTAGATCTGCCGCTCGCTGTAGGATTGGTCGGGCTGGTTGGCGTTGCGGTGCAGGTCGCGCACCACCTCGGCGATGGAGACCGGGTCGCCGGAATTGATTTTCGCCTCGTATTCCTGGGCGCGGCGGCTCCACATGGTCCGCTTGACCCGAGCCCGGCCCTTGAGGGTGGAGAGGGCGGTTTCCATCACCGAGCGGGGCGACAGCTTGCGCAGGCCGGCCTTGTGAGCCTTGGCGATCGGGATGCGCAGCGTCATGCGGTCGCGATCGAAGGTGATGACGAACAGTTGCAGCTTCATGCCACCGATTTCCTGGTCTTCGATGGCGATTACCTGACCGACGCCATGGGTGGGATACACCACATAATCGCCCGCGGCGAAAGTAACGCTCGACATCTGCTCACATTCCCTCAAGGCCCGCCCCTCCTCATGCCCGTCCCGGCCCTCGCCAACAAACGAGGTCGCCGGCCCGCATCCATCAGGGGCAGGGTCGTCTGGTTCGACTTGTTACTGGTGGGCGGCGCACCGCCCCACGGGCCTCATGCCCAAAAGGCGTCCGCCAGGCACAACGCGGCGGACTTTCCCTTATACCATGGGGTCGTGCCCCTGAACAGAGAAAAAGCCCGGCTTCGCCGAGGGGCGTAGCCGGGCGGCGGCGCGGTGGTGAAACTCAGCGGCCGGGCTTGGGCGACAGCAGATTCTCCTTGCCGTCTTTGCCCTTCCAGGAATCGGCATCGGCCGGCACTTCGCCCTTGCGGGTGATGTTCGGCCACTTGCCGGCATAGTCGCGATTGGTTTCGGCCCAGGCGGCGGCCTTGGGGTCGGAATCGGGGAAGATCGCCTCGGCCGGGCATTCGGGTTCGCATACGCCGCAATCGATGCATTCGTCCGGATTGATCACCAGGAAGTTTTCGCCCTCGTAGAAGCAGTCGACGGGGCAGACTTCCACACAATCCTGGTATTTGCACTTGATGCAGTTCTCGGTGACGACGTAGGCCATTTCAGTCTCCAAAGTTTTATCAGGCGAAGCCGGCATCCAGGCCCAGGCGCGCCAGGGCCCGTTTGCGGGCTTCGCCGGTTTCGCGGTCGGGCACGAACAGCAATCCGCCGACCCGGCGGATCAGGTTGGCCTCGAAATCGTCGAGGTGGCCATCGGCATAGGCCACCTCCCACAACATCTCGATCACCGTGACCCGCTCATCGGGAGCGAAGGACTCGTTGATCACCCGGGTGAAGGCGAACAGGTCGACCGCCTCTTCCGTCGCCTCGGCGGCGGCGGCGAACAGGGCGCCGGCCTCTCCGGCGGTCACGCCGAAATGGGCCTGCAGCAGCGCCAGGATGCGGGCGCGCTCCTGTTCTCCCACGCTGCCGTCCAGCCGGGCCGCCTCGACCAACAGTGCCGCAGCGGCGCGCCGCAGGCGCTCGGTCGGGTCCCCGCCCGGATGAAACAAATCCCTGATGCGGCCGAACATGGAGGTCACGCCGTTTCCCGGAACGTCGAAGCGATAGCATACCCGTCGGAGCGGCTCAACCCCGCCCCGGAAAGGGGCATTTCATCGCATGGGATGGCGCAGCCGCACCGGCTTCTGCCGTCGGCGGGCCAGCAGGTTCAGCCCCTCGATGGCGGCCGAGAAGGCCAGGGCGAAGCCGAGATAGGCCTTGGGCAGGTGGGTGCCGAGACCATCGGCGGCAAGTGTGGTGCCGACCAGCATCAGGAAGGCCAGGGCCAGCATCTTGACGGTGGGATGGCCGGCCAGGAAGGCCGACAGCGGCACGGCGGCCAGCAGCATCAGCGCCATGGCCGCCACCAGCGCCAAACCCATGACCGCGACGTGGTCGGCCATGCCGACCGCGGTGGCGACCGAATCCAGGGCGAAGACCAGATCGAGCAGCAACATCTGGGCCAGAACCACTCCCTGCCGGCCGGCCGGTGCGGCGGCCCCGGCTTCCGATCCGGCCTCGGCGTCGTCGTCGCCTTCCAGGGCGCCGTGGATTTCATGGGTGCCTTTGGCCAGCAGGAACACGCCGCCGCCCAGCACCACGATGTCGCGCAGGCTGAAGGGATGGCCGAACACCGTGACCAGCGGCGCGACGTAGCGGATGGCCCAGGCCACGGCGGCCAGCACCACCAGCCGGGCGGCCAGGGCGGCGGCCAGTCCCAGCCGGGCGGAGTGGCGCTGGCGTTCGGCGGGAAGGCGCGCGGCGAGCACGCCGAGGAACACGACGTTGTCGATGCCCAGCACGATTTCCAGGGCAGACAGGGTCACCAGGCTAAGCCAGGCTTGCGGATCGTACAGCCATTCCATTGGGTGGGGGGTCCTCGACAGCGGTCTGGCCGCGGCAGGTGCGGGGGATCACGCCGACCCGCCTGTTTAAGCCTTTTTTAAGCGCAGGGCTCCACCATCAGCGTAGCCCGATGGGGCATGTGACTCAATGGGATTGCGGCAGCGAATGGCGGAGGGGCGGGACCTCTGGGACGAACGGGCGGCGTCGGCGGA
>JAKAFA010000275.1 GCA_021818185.1 Pseudomonadota bacterium
CACGCGGCATGGCTGGATCAGGCTTGCGCCCATTGTCCAATATTCCCCACTGCTGCCTCCCGTAGGAGTCTGGGCCGTGTCTCAGTCCCAGTGTGGCTGATCATCCTCTCAGACCAGCTACCGATCGTCGGCTTGGTGCGCCGTTACCACACCAACTACCTAATCGGACGCGGGCTAATCTTTCGGCGATAAATCTTTCCCCCGAAGGGCGTATGCGGTATTAGCGTCAGTTTCCCGACGTTATTCCCCACCGAAAGGCATATTCCCACGCGTTACTCACCCGTGCGCCACTATGCCCGAAGGCATCGTTCGACTTGCATGTGTTAGGCCTGCCGCCAGCGTTCGTTCTGAGCCAGGATCAAACTCTCAAGTTGACTTCCATCCTGAAGATGGAACAGAGCTCGTCCAAAGCATCACATCACGCATTTTTGGCAAGATGCTCAGACTTGGTCGGCTTCCGGTTTCCGGCCCGACGCCGCCTGCGCATCCCTTCCTTGCGTCTTCACTTGTCAAAGAGCAGAAAACCCCGAAGGATCTTCTTCTTCAGTACTGCGGCTTCATCCGCCGTACCGCCCCGCTTCGTCGCGGGAGGCCGGTTTATACTCACGCCCCGGCTCGGCGTCAACATCTTTTTTTCAACCCGCCGCCGGATCCCCGGGGCGCCCCCGCCGTGCCGACCAACCGGTCCGCACCGCGGCGAGGCCGGGGTTCTAACCAAACCCGGACACATCGTCAAGGGCTTTTGTTACGACCCGATGGCAACCGCGGAACCGCAGCGAGGGAAAAAGCACTATAAGCCCGCAGCCGGCTGCCTTTCAAGGCCATCAAAAGGGGATCGGATCGCAAGCCTGGCGGTGCAGCTTCAGGGTGCGGCAGAGCTTGGCCGCCTCCTCCCGGCTGGCCAGCGGCCCGACGATCACCCGCCAGCGGGTGCCGCGACCGGCCAGATGAACCTTACGGGTGGTTTCCTGCCGATGCCCCAGCTCTTCCGGAAAACGGGCCTTGAGGCGCGCCCAGCTCCGGGCCGCCGAGGCTTCGCTTCGGGCCGAGGCGAGGGAGACACCCCAGCCGGGAGCCGCCGCCAGTGCCAACGGCGTGGCGGCAACCGCCGGCTGGGGGGCCGCCGCCGGCG
Source organism: Pseudomonadota bacterium (assembly GCA_021818185.1). Taxonomy (GTDB): domain Bacteria; phylum Pseudomonadota; class Alphaproteobacteria; order Rhodospirillales; family Magnetospirillaceae; genus JAKAFA01. The sequence continues at coordinate 1,133 of JAKAFA010000275.1, forward strand.
GGGCGCCGTATTCCAGACCGGTGGCCGTGCCTTCCACCGGCTTGCCGGCCAAGGCCGCCTGACAGGCCCGTTCCAGCGCCTGCTTCTCGCCGGCCATCTCCTCGGCGGAGATCAGCCCGGCGGCGTGCAACCGCTCCAGCCGGCCCACCGCCTTCGCCTCGGCCAGCATGTCCTTGGGTGGCAGCGGCGGCAACGTGGTGGCGGCCGGCCGGGCGGGCAGCAGGGCATCAAGGATGACACCCCGTTCGTCGGCCTGGGCGGCGGGGGTCATTTCCCGGTTCTCGACGGCGGTGGCCAGGGCACGCAACCGATCGATGACCGCGGCGTCGGGAGGCACCGGACGCTCCAGCCCGCGGGCGGGAGGCGGCGCCGAGAACGGCAGCAACGCGCCCAGATTGGCGGACCGGCGGCGCTGGTACTCCGCCGGGGTGATCAGGCCTTGGTCCAGCAATTCCTTGAGGATGCGGAAGCGGCCGGCGACATCGGCTTCGGCGTCGGGAGGCGCTGACGCGGCGCCGACCCCGGCGCCCGCGCCCTGAGCGTCGCTGCCGCTGCCCATCAGCTTGTTGACCAGTTGCAGATTGGCCTTCGCGACGTCCAACACGCCCCGCGGCTGCATCACGCCGTTGTCGCCGGGCATCATGATGGTTCCCGGCATCCGGCTGTCGATGATCACGTCGTAATACCGGCGCGCCTGGCCGTAGCGGCCGGTCGCCTGATAGGTCAGGCCGGCCGCAAGCAGGGCGTAGGGATCGTGGGGGTCGCGGCGCAGCGCTCCCAGCGCCGCCTTTTCCGCCGTGACGGTATCGCCATGGGCCAGGGCGCTCATCGCCCGGTCGGCGGTCTGATCGGTGGGAAGCAACATGCTGGCGTTCTCGGCCGTGCCGCGGGGATCGAGCAGCGGCGCCATGCAGCCGGACAGGCTCAGCAAGGAAAGGGCCAGCACCACCCGCCCGGCCCGCAATGCATCCCTCATCGTCACCCCCCGTCTCCGGGAACATCGTCCCAGACTATTCGATGCCGCCGGTTGATGGCCGGTTAACGGTCGCGGCCGCCCGATGGTACAATACTCCTCCGCCACCCGGGAGGGGTCATGGCTTCCCGCCCCCTTGAACTCAAGCTTTGCCTTGATCTTGCCGACTTGGCCCGCTTGCGGCGGCGGCCGGAAATCCGCGTCTGGCGCCTCGCCCCCCCGCTCCGCCAGCGGCTGAACACCATCTATTGGGATACCCCCGGATTTGATCTGGCGGCGGCGGGTGTGGTGGTGCGCATCCGCGCCGCCGGCGGCCGCCGGCGCCTGAGCGTCAAGACGGCCGGCAGTCGCGGCGCCGGCCTGTTTGCCCGCCGGGAATGGGAGTGGCCGGCGGCGGGAGAAATTCCCGACCCCCGCCATTTGGCCGCCACCGGGCTGCCCGTCCTGCGCGATCCGCGCGTGGCCGCCCGCCTGCGGCCGGTGTTCGCCACCGATCTGCGGCGCACCCTGTACCGCCTGGGCACCGCCGATTGGGAGGCCACCGTGGCCCTCGATCACGGCGCCATCGGGGCAGGGCCGGCCCGCGAGGCGGTCTGCGAAGCCGAGCTGTCCCTGGTGGCCGGCCCGCCGGCCCGCCTGTTCGACCTGGCGGCGGCACTGGCGGCGGCGGTCCCCGCCCGCCTGATGTCTCTGGCCAAATCGGATCGCGGCTACCGGCTGGCGGCGGGAACGCCGCCGCTGCCGGTGAAGGCGAAGCCGACGGCGCTGCGGGCCGACATGACCGTGGCCGAGGCCTTTCGCGTCATCGCCCGCAATTGCCTGGACCAGTTGCTGGCCAACGAACGATGCCTGGCGGCCAGCGGCGACCCCGAGGCGATCCACCAGATGCGGGTGGCGTTGCGCCGGCTGCGCTCGGCCATCCGGATGTTCCGCGCGGTGGTGGACGGCCCGGGGCTGCTTGCGGTCAAGGCGGAAATCGGCTGGCTGCTCGGCCATCTTGGCCCGGCGCGGGACGGGCATGTCTTCCTGGCCGAGATCGTCGATCCGGTGGTGGCCGCCCACCCCGCCGCGCCCCCCCTCACCGCCCTGCGGGCGGCATGGCTGGCCGAAACCGACCGTCTTCAGTCGGAAGCCTGCGCGGCGGTGGCCAGCCGCCGGTTCACCGCGACGCTGCTGACGGTGGCCGCCTGGGTCGAGGCCGGCGATTGGCTGGAGGCGCCGGGAACCTCGGCGACGCGGGATATCGGCCCGTTCGCCCGCGACGTGCTCGCCCGGGGCGACCGGCGCCTGCGCCGGGCCGGCGGCGAAAAACTGTCACGGCTGGACGAGGCGGCGCTGCATCGTATCCGTATCCTGGCCAAGCAGCTGCGCTACGCCGGCGAATTTTTCGCGTCCCTGTGGCCGAGGAAGGCGGCGCCGCCCTTCCTGGCGATGGTCGCCGACTTGCAGGAGGTGCTGGGCCAGATCAACGATATCGCCGTGGCGCGCACCCGGCTGGGTGTGGCCGGGACCAACGATGGGGAACCCGCCGAGGGAGAGCGGGCCGAAGGAGAGCGGGCCTGGGCGGCCGGTCTGATTGCCGGCTGGCATGCGGGGCGGCGGAAACGGCTGCTGGCCGCGGCGGACAAGGCCTGGACGCGCTACCGTGCCGCCGGACGCTTCTGGCGGAAAAGCTAGGGTCAGTCCCCCTCCAGCGTCTTGCCGTCCAACGCCTTGCCATCCAGTTGCCGCGCCTCGGCCTCGCGGGCGGTGCGGTCGGCCTGCTTCTCGCCCTTGGTCCGGCCGAAGGCGGCACGGTTGATTTCGGCCTGCCGGGCGGCTTCCGCCTTGGCTCTGGCCTTGCGCACCCGGTTGAGGTTGACGATCTCGCCCATCTGCCGCCTCCTGTCCGCGCCGCCCCACCCCGCCAGTGTAGCGCCCCCGGCTCACAGGCGATAGCGGAACCCGATCTCCACATTGTGGCTGCCGAAGCCATCCAGCTTGACCCGCACCCCGGCCTGGCTTTGCATCGTTACATTGTTGGCGTCGAACCAACGATAACCGGCGTAGAGGGTCAGATCCGCGTCGAGCTTGTAGCCGACCCCGGCCAGCACCTGCCAGGCCAGTTCGACGTCGGTGTCATCGATCCGGCCGAGGGGCGGCGCCGAAACCCCGTCGAAGGTGACGTAGGCCAGCCCGCCGCCGCCGCCGATATAGGGCACGAACGGCCCGCCGGTATCGAAGTCGTAATAGGCGTTGACCATCATGGCGGCGGTGTTGCTGTCGCCGTGGGTCCCCGCCCCGCCGTAGAACCAACTGCCCTCGACCTCGGCCCGGAAATCCTTGTACTTGTATCCAATCGCCCCGTGCAGTTCGGGT
>JAKAFA010000276.1 GCA_021818185.1 Pseudomonadota bacterium
TCGCCGCGCTGGTGGCGCGGGCGGTGCTGGCGCCGGGGTGAAACCGGCTATTTGGGGGCGCCCAGCACCACGATGTCGCCGTCGCGCCCCAGGTCGTCCATGGCACGGGCCCGCTCTTCCAGCATGTCGGGGTCGAGGTGGTCGGGGCGCAGCAGCAGGACGCGGTGTTCCAGGGCCTGGCGCTCGGTGGTCACCTTGGCCAATTGCAGTTCGGCGTCGGTGATCTGGCCGCGCAGCCGCAACCAAGCCAGCAACCCGCGATCGCCCTCCACCGTATGGTAGGCGAAATAGCCAAGCGCGCTCAGTCCGATCATCGGGCCAAGGACGTGGCGAAAGCGGCGCTGCAAATCCTGAAGCATGGGATGAATGGAATCACAAGCCGATTCCGGCCGTCAATATGCGCACAGGTCTATTTGGCATTTTTCCTCGCCGCGAGTCCTTGCTGTTGCATAAATGACGCACCACCGGCGGGGCAATAGTATTTATCATTTTTATAACATTTTAAATGAAACCGCCGGCCGGGGCGGGCCCGGCCGGCGGCGGCGGGTCAGCGGCGGCCGAGATTACGGCCGGCGAAGCGGGCTGCCGGGCCCAGCTCCTCCTCGATGCGGATCAGCTGGTTGTACTTGGCGATGCGGTCGGAGCGCGACAGCGAGCCGGTCTTGATCTGGCCGCAATTGGTGGCCACCGCCAGGTCGGCGATGGTCGAATCCTCGGTCTCGCCCGAACGGTGCGACATCACCGCGGTGTAGCCGGCCTTGTGGGCCATGTCGACGGCTTCCAGGGTCTCGGACAGGGTGCCGATCTGGTTGACCTTGACCAGGATGGAATTGGCCAGCCCCTGGTCGATGCCCATGGCCAGGCGCTCGGGATTGGTGACGAACACGTCGTCGCCCACCAGTTGCACCTTCTCGCCCAGCGCCTCGGTCAGCAGGGCCCAGCCCTCCAGGTCGTCCTCGGCGCAGCCGTCCTCGACGGAGATGATCGGGTAGTTGGCCACCAGCTTGGCGTAGTACTTGACCAGGGCCTTCTGGTCGAAGGTCTTCTTGGCGCCTTCCATGACGTACTTGCCGTCCTTGAAGAACTCGGACGAGGCGCAGTCCAGCGCCAGCATCACGTCCTCGCCCGGCTTGTAGCCGGCCGTCTCGATCGCCTGCACGATGAAGTCCAGCGCCTGCTCGGCGCTCTTCAGGTTGGGAGCGAAGCCGCCCTCGTCGCCGACATTGGTGTTGTGGCCGGCGTCCTTCAGGGTCTTCTTCAGCGCGTGGAACACCTCGGCGCCCATGCGGATGGAATCGGCGCAGCTCGGCGCCCCCACCGGCATGATCATGAATTCCTGGATGTCGATGGGATTGTCGGCATGGGCGCCGCCGTTGATGATGTTCATCATCGGCACCGGCAGGGTGCTGGCGAAGGCGCCGCCGACATAGCGGTAGAACGGCAGGCCGGCCTCTTCCGCCGCGGCCTTGGCGACGGCCAGCGACACGCCGAGGATGGCGTTGGCGCCCAGCCGGGCCTTGTTGGGGGTGCCGTCCAGGTCGATCATGGTGCGGTCCAGCACCAGCTGGTCCTCGGCGTCCATCCCCGACAGGGCGTCGTAGATCTCGCCGTTGACGCTTTCGACCGCCTTCTGCACGCCCTTGCCGCCGAAGCGCGCCTTGTCGCCGTCGCGCAGCTCGACGGCCTCATGCACGCCGGTCGAAGCGCCCGACGGCACCGCGGCGCGGCCCATCACGCCGCTGTCCAGCACGACGTCGACTTCGATCGTCGGGTTGCCGCGCGAGTCGAGGATCTCGCGGGCGTGGATGTCGATGATGGCGGTCATTTAGTCCCTCTCTTGCGAACGTCTTGCGCTCAGGTTGTCAAAAGGCCACGGGGTCGGACTTGGCCAGCCGGTCGAACGCCGCCAGCGTGGCCATCAGGGCGGGCATGTCGGCCAGGGCGATCATGTTGGGGCCGTCGGACGGCGCCCGGTCGGGATCGGGATGGGTTTCGATGAACACGCCGGCCACCCCCACCGCCACCGCGGCGCGGGCCAGGACCGGGGCGAAGCGGCGGTCGCCCCCCGACGAGCCCCCCTGCCCGCCCGGCGCCTGCACCGCGTGGGTGGCGTCCATCACCACCGGCCAGCCGGTGGCGGCCATGATCGGCAGGGCGCGCATGTCGGCCACCAGGGTGTTGTAGCCGAACGAGGCGCCGCGCTCGGTCAGGATGACGCGGCCGTTGCCGGTGCTTTCCACCTTGGCCGCGACGTTGGCCATGTCCCAGGGGGCGAGGAACTGCCCCTTCTTCACGTTGATCGCCGCCCCGGTCCGCCCGGCGGCCAGCAGCAGGTCGGTCTGCCGGCACAGGAAGGCGGGAATCTGCAGCACGTCCACCGCCTCGGCGACGGGGACGCACTGCTCCTCGGCATGGATGTCGGTCAGCACCGGCAGGCCCAGGGTTTCGCGGATCTCGGCGAAGACCGGCAGCGCCTCGGCCAGGCCGATGCCGCGCTTGCCGGCCAGGCTGGTGCGATTGGCCTTGTCGAACGACGACTTGAAGATCAGCCCCATCCCCGCCGTGGCCGCCATCTCCTTCAGCGCCGTGGCGCATTCCAGGGCGTGGGCGCGGCTTTCCATCTGGCAGGGCCCGGCGATCAGCACCAGCGGCAGGTCGTTGCCCAGGGTGACGGAACCGACCGGGACGTGACGGGGCGTGGTGGTCATGGGCGCCTCACACCAGCCGCGACTGGCGCACCGCCGCGGCGATGAAGCCGGTGAACAGCGGATGGGGCGCGAAGGGCTTGGATTTCAGTTCGGGATGGAATTGCACGCCGATGAACCAGGGATGGTCCGGCCGTTCGACGATCTCGGGCAGCACGCCGTCGGGCGACAGGCCGGAAAACACCAGCCCGGCCTTTTCCAGCAGGCCGCGGTATTCCAGGTTGACCTCGAAGCGGTGGCGGTGGCGTTCCGAGATGCGGTCGGCGCCGTACAGCTCGCGCGCCCGGCTCTCGGGCCGCAACACGCACTCGTAGGCGCCCAGCCGCAGGGTGCCGCCCAGGTCGCCGTCGGCCGCACGGGTCTCCACCCGGTTGCCCTTCATCCATTCGGTCATCAGGCCGACCACCGGATGCTCGCAGGGGCCGAATTCGGTGGAATTGGCCCCCTTCAGCCCGGCCAGGGTGCGGGCGGTCTCGATCACCGCCATCTGCATGCCGAAGCAGATGCCGAAATAGGGCACGCGCCGCTCGCGGGCGAAGCGCACCGCCTCGATCTTGCCGCCGGCCCCGCGCTCGCCGAAGCCGCCGGGCACCAGGATGCCGTGGCAGGGCTCCAGGTAATGGACGGTGTCTTCGCGCTCGAAGATCTCGGAATCGAGCCAGTTGAGGCGGACCTTCACATTGTTGGCGATGCCGCCATGGGTCAGCGCCTCGGCCAAAGACTTGTAGCTGTCCAGGAGGCTGGTGTACTTGCCCACCACGGCGATGGTCACTTCGCCTTCCGGCTCGCGGATGCGGTCGACGATATTGGTCCAGCGGTCGAGCCGGGGGGCCGGCGCATCGAGGCGGAAATGGCGGCAGACCTGCTCGTCCAGGCCCTGCTCGTGGTAACTGATGGGCACCTGATAGATGGTGTCGACATCGAGCGCCGGAATCACCGCGTCATAGCCCACATTGCAGAACAGGGCGATCTTGCGCCGCTCGCTTTCGGGGATTTCGCGGTCCGAGCGGCACATCAGCAGGTCGGGCTGGATGCCGACGCTGAGCAGCTCCTTGACCGAATGCTGGGTCGGCTTGGTCTTCAGCTCCCCGGCCGAGGGGATGTAGGGCAGCAGGGTCAGGTGGACGAACATCGCTCGGTCGCGGCCCAGTTCGTTGCCCAACTGGCGGATGGCTTCCAGGAACGGCAGGCTCTCGATGTCGCCCACCGTGCCGCCGATCTCGCACAGGCAGAAATCCTCGTCGGTCAGGTCCGAGCGGATGAAGTCCTTGATGGCGTTGGTGACGTGGGGAATCACCTGCACGGTGGCGCCCAGGTAGTCGCCGCGCCGCTCGCGGGCGATGACGTCGGAATAGATCCGCCCGGTGGTGATGTTGTCGCTGCGCCGCGACGCCACACCGGTGAAGCGCTCGTAATGGCCGAGGTCCAGGTCGGTCTCGGCGCCGTCGTCGGTGACATAGACCTCGCCGTGCTGATACGGGCTCATGGTGCCCGGATCGACGTTGAGATACGGGTCCAGCTTGCGCAGCCGCACCTTGAAGCCGCGCGCCTGCAAACAGGCCCCCAGCGCCGCGGATGCCAGGCCCTTGCCGAGGGAGGACACCACGCCGCCGGTAATGAAGATGAATCGTGTCATTGGCCCCTAGCCTTGCTCACGCTTCCGCATCCGGCCCACCTTATGGCGGGCCGGCCGATATCCTTCGCAATGGTCCGCCCGTCATGGGACGAGCGG
>JAKAFA010000277.1 GCA_021818185.1 Pseudomonadota bacterium
CTCGGTATAGTCGGCCACCGCGCTGACCGGGCGCTTGGGCTCCTCCAGCACGTCGAACACCACGGTGGCGGTATGGGGCAGCAGGGCGCCGCGCCAGCGCCGCGGCCGGAAGGCGCTGATCGGGGTCAAGGCCAGGATGCCGGCGCCCAGCGGCACGATGGGGCCGTGGGCCGACAGGTTGTAGGCGGTCGAGCCGGCCGGCGTCGCCACCAGGATGCCGTCGCAGACCAGTTCCTCGATGCGCACCTTGCCGTCGATGCGGATGCGCAGTTTGGCCGCCTGGCGGGTTTCGCGCAGCAGCGACACCTCGTTGATGGCCAGCGCCTCGACCTCTTCCCCGCCGGCCTGCCGGGCGCGCATGCGCAACGGGTGCAGGGTGACGCTCTGGGCGCGGGCCAGCCGCTCCAGCAGGCCGTGCTCGCGGTAGACGTTCATCATGAAGCCGACGCTGCCGCGGTTCATGCCGTAGATCGGCACGTCGCGGCCGATGAAGTGGTGCAGCGTCTCCAGCATGCAGCCGTCGCCGCCCAAAGCCACCACCAGCTCGGCCTGTTCGGGGGGAACATGGGGATAGCGGTCCTTCAGCCGGACCAGGGCCGCCTGCGCGGCTTCGCTGTCGGCGGCGACGAAGGCGATCTTGCGGGAATCCATGGCGGGTCCGGTTTTGTTGCAGTGCAATTATACCGCATCCGCCGCCGGCCGCCACGGCTTCACGGTATGGCGGCCATCTGCTCCCCTTTGGCCCGTTCCCCATCGGCTCGTTCCCCGTCGGCTCGTTCCCCGATGGTGGGCGGCGGCGTTCCCTCCCGCGGCCAGGAATAGACCTCGCGCACGATGTAGAGCGGCCGGCCCTTCACCTCGTCGAACACCCGGCCGAGGTAATCGCCCAGGATGCCCAGGGTCAGCAACTGCATGCCCCCCATGAACAGCACCGAGGCCAGGATCGATTCATAGCCGGGCACGTCGATGCCCCACACCAGGGTGCGGACGATGCGAAAGACGATGTAGACGAAGGCCAGGCCCGAGATCGCCGCCCCGATCAGCCCCCAGACCTTGAGGGGGAAGTTGGAGAACGAGGTCATGCCGTCGATGGCGAAATGCAGCAGGCGCAGGAAGTTGAACTTGGTGTCGCCGGCCGCCCGCTCGCCCTGCTGATAGGTGATGCCGGTCTGACGGAACCCCACCCAGGCGAAGATGCCCTTCATGAAGCGCGAGCGTTCCGGCATGCGGTTGATGGCGTCCACCACCTTGCGGTCCATCAGGCGGAAATCGCCGACCTCACGCGGCAGCGGCACTTCCGACAGGTGGTCGAAGAACCAGTAGAAAGCCTTGGCGAACATGCGGTCGGCCCAGCCCTGGCCGGTGCGGGCGTCGCGCACGGCATAGACCACCTCGTAGCCGTCGCGCCATTTGTCGATCATGGCGGCGATGGCCTCGGGCGGATGCTGAAGATCGGCGTCCATGGGCACGATCACCTCGCCCCGCGCCTCGGCCAGGCCGGCCGACAGGGCCCGCTCCTTGCCGAAATTGCGCGACAGGTCCACCACCGTTACCGCCGGCACCCGGCGCGCCACCGCCACCAGCCGGTCCAGCGTGGCGTCACGGCTGCCGTCGTTGACGCAGACCACCTCGTAGGGCATGCCCAGCCCGTCCAGCGCCGGCAGCAGCCGGGCGAACAGGGTATCGACGCCGTTTTCCTCGTTGTAGCAGGGGATGACCACCGACAGCCGGCGCGGCAGGGGGCGGCGGCCGTTGGGCAGGGTATGGCTCATGAAGGGGTTCCGTTGCAGCCCATCGGCTGACAATAGCATAACCGATGGGATGGCAATAAGGCCGTGGTCCCAAGGGTCCTATTGCCCGCCGCCCTATTGCCCGCCGCCCTATTGCCCGCGGCCCTATTGCCCGCGAAAGGCCCTGACCGCGGCGATCAGCCCGTCGGTCGAACAATCGTGGCCGCCCGGCGCCCCATCGGGAGCCAGTTGCGGCAGGATGGCCTTAGCCAACTGCTTGCCCAACTCCACCCCCCACTGATCGAAGCTGTTGACGTCCCAGATCACCCCCTGGACGAAGACCTTGTGCTCGTACAGCGCGATCAGCATGCCCAGCGTGTAGGGGTCCAGACGGCGGTAAAGCAGCACGTTGGACGGCCGGTTACCGGAAAACACCCGGTGGGGCAGCTGCGCCTCGATCTCGGCCGGCGGCAATCCGGCCCTGGCCAGTTCGTCCCGCACCTCGGCGGCGGTCTTGCCGCGCATCAGGGCCTCGGGCTGGGCCAGGGCGTTGGCCAGCAGGATGCGGTGATGCTCGCCGACCGGATTGTGGCTTTCCGCCGCCACCAGGAAGTCGCAGGGGATCAGTTTGGTCCCCTGGTGGATCAGCTGGTAGAAGGCGTGCTGGCCGTTGGTTCCCGGCTCGCCGAATACGATGGGGCCGGTCTGCCACGCCACCGGGCTGCCGTCGCGCGCCGTGCCCTTACCGTTGGATTCCATGTCCAACTGCTGGAGATAGGCCGGCAGGCGGGCCAGATACTGGTCGTAGGGCAGGACCGCGGTGGCCTGCGCCCCCAGGAAATTGTTATACCACACCCCCAGCAGCGCCAGGACCACGGGCATGTTGGCGGTGACCGGCGCGGTGCGGAAATGCTCGTCCATGGCATGGGCGCCGGCCAGCAACTCCTCGAAGCGGTCGAAGCCGATCGCCACGGCGATGGACAGGCCGATGGCCGACCACAGGGAATAGCGCCCCCCGACCCAATCCCAGAATTCGAACATGTTGGCGGTGTCGATGCCGAAGGCCGTCACCGCGGAGGCGTTGGTGGACAGGGCGACGAAATGGCGGGCCACCGCCGCCTCGCCCAGCCGGCCGGTCAGCCAAGCGCGCGCGGTGGCGGCGTTGACGAGGGTCTCCTGGGTGGTGAAGGTCTTGGAGGCCACGATGAACAGGGTGGTCGCCGGGTCGCAGCGCCTCAGGGTCTCGGCGATGTGGCTGCCGTCGACGTTGGAGACGAAGTGGGCGCGCAGGTCGGGCCTGCCGTAGGGCGTCAGGGCCTCGCACACCATCGCCGGCCCCAGGTCGGAGCCGCCGATCCCCAGATTGACCACGTCGCGGACCGGCTGGCCGGTGGCGCCGGTCCAGACGCCCGAGCGCACCTGTTCGCTGAATGCCCGCATCCTGGCCGCCACGGCGTTGACCTTGGGCATGACGTCGACGCCGTCCACCAGGATGGGCCGGTTGGCGCGGTTGCGCAGGGCCACATGCAGCACGGCGCGGTGTTCGGTGGAATTGAACCTGTCCCCGGCGAACATCCGGTCGCGCGCCGCCTCGATCCCGGCTTGGCGGGCCAGGTCGGCCAGCAGCGCCATGCTCTGGTGAATCACCCGGTTCTTGGAATAATCAAGCAGCAGGTCGCCGAGACGCAGGGAAAAGGCCCGGAACCGCCCGGGGTCGCGGTCGAACATCTCGCGCATGGATTCGGATTCGATGGCCCGGGCATGCGCTTCGAGCGCCTTCCAGGCGGGAAGCTGGATCGGATGCGTCACAATCGGCCTCTCATCCTCGCCATCGACCGGCGGATGGTAACAGAGGCCCGGCGGGCCAACCATCCCCCCACCGGAAACTTTCCATGACGAAACGGGCTGGTCTGGGGCCGCCCGCACGGGTATGCTGCGCCGACGGGCAATACCCGGTCGCATAATCATGGGGGCAAGGGATGACGGTGCGCGGACGGGCTCTCCCCCTGCTGGCCGGGCTGGCCGCCGCCAATCTGGCGGCCTGGGCCTGGGCCTTTGCCGCCTTTCACGCCTATCCCCTGCTGCTGGGGACCGCGCTGCTGGCCTATGGGCTGGGATTGCGCCATGCGGTGGATGCCGACCACATCGCCGCCATCGACAACGTCACCCGCAAGCTGATGCAGGAGGGGCGGCGCCCGGTGGCGGTCGGTCTGTTCTTTTCCCTGGGCCATTCCACCGTGGTGGTGGCGCTGTCGGCGGCGCTGGTGCTGACCACCACGACGCTCCAGCACCGCTTCGGCACCCTGAGGGAAATGGGCGGGCTGGTGGGCACCTCGGTTTCGGCCGCCTTCCTGTTCGCCATCGCCGCCTTCAATCTGGCCACCCTGGCCGGCCTGTGGCGCCTGCGCTGCCGTTTGCGACGCGGCGAGGGACTGCCGCCCGATGCCTTCGATGCCGCGCCGGCCGGCGGGCCGCTGGCCCGGATCTTCGGCCGCCTGTTCCGCCTGATCGGGCGAAGCTGGCACATGTATCCCCTGGGCCTGCTGTTCGGCCTGGGTTTCGATACCGCTACCGAAATCGGCCTGCTGGGCATTTCTGCGGTCAGCGCCTCGCAAGGTCTGCCCCTGTGGTCGATCCTGGTCTTCCCCGCCCTGTTCTCGGCCGGCATGGCGCTGGTGGATACCGCCGACGGAATCCGATC
>JAKAFA010000278.1 GCA_021818185.1 Pseudomonadota bacterium
CGGGCGGCGGGGCGCGTCCCTGCCTGCCCGTCAGGGAGACTTTTGCCATGACTTTCGTTCGCTTACGCGCCGCGCTGCTGTCGGGCAGCGGCGTTTGCACCCTGCTTTGTGCTTCCCCGGCCGCCGCCCTGGCTCAGTCGGCCACCCCGTTGCCGGATGTGCCGGTCGAAACGCAGGGCCAGGGCGACATGCCCTTCGCCCCGGCCACCCTGTCGGGGGCGGCCTTGGCGGCCAAGACCCTGACCACCGATGATACCGCGGCGCTGTTGTCGGATATTCCCGGCGTCAGCCTCAACGCCGCGGGCGGTATCTCCAGCCTGCCGTCGATCCACGGCCTGTCCGATGACCGCCTGCTGACCCTGGTGGACGGAGTGCCGGTCACCTCCAGCTGCCCCAACCACATGAATCCACCCCTCTCCTATATCGCGCCCGGCAGCGTGGGCCAGGCCACGGTGATGGCCGGCATCACCCCGGTCAGCGCCGGCGGCGATTCCATCGGCGGGACCATCACGGTCGATCGGCGGAGCCCGGTCTTTGCCAAACCCGGGGAAGGCATCCACAGCGAAGCCCTGCTGTCCACCTCGTTTCGCAGCGTCGACAGCGGGCTGACCAGCTCGGTGCGGACCATCGCGGCCAGCGACACGGTCAGCCTCGGTCTCGACCTGTCGCGGGCCCACGCCCTCGATTATCACGACGGCGACGGCAACGCCGTCCACGGCACCCGCTACGAAACCTATGCCGGCACCGGCACGGCGGCGTTGCGGGGCATCGACGACCAATTGGTCGTCCGCGGCGGCGTGGACTACACCCCCTACGAGGGCTTTCCCAACCAGCCGATGGACATGACCTTCAACCGCGGCATCCATGTCGACGGCCGTTACACGCGGGATTTCGACTGGGGCAGCCTGGACGCCACTCTTTACTGGCGGGACGTCCGCCACGAGATGAACTTCCTGTTCGGCTGGCAAAATGGGCCGGTCGGGTCGGGGATGCCCATGCTGTCCCACGGCCAGGACCTGGGATACAGCGTCAAGGCTGAAATTCCTTTGACCGTCAGGGATACCCTGCGCCTGGGCAACGAATTCCATCGGTACACCCTGGATGATTGGTGGCCGGCGACCATGGGGATGGTCAGCGCCATGGGGCCGGGGACCTTCCAGAACATCGCCGACGGCCAGCGCAACGTGCTGGGAACCTACGCCGAGTGGCAAAAGACCTGGACGCCGCGATGGACGTCCCTGGTGGGATTGCGCAACGATACCGTGCTGATGGATGCCGGCAACATCCAGGGCTACAATTCTTCCAGCATGGCCGGGCAGTATTACGGCACCGACGCCGCCGCCTTCAACGCCCTCGACCATCGCCGGCTCGACGTCAATCTCGATGCCACCGCCCTGGCGCGCTACCAGGCGTCCGACACCAATACCGACGAGTTCGGCTACGCCCGCAAGACCCGCTCGCCCAATCTCTACGAACGCTATGCCTGGTCGAGCGGCTCGATGGCGGCCAACATGATCGGCTGGTTCGGTGACTACAACGGATATGTCGGCAACGTCTCGTTGCAGCCCGAGGTCGCCAACACCCTGAGCGCCACCGCCGGCTGGCACGACGCGGCCCGCAAGGACTGGGATGTCAACGTCACCCCCTATTACACCTATATCCAGAATTACATCGGCGTCGACCGCATCTCCAGCCTCAACGGCCACAGCCTGGTGTCCGGCGGCACGCCCTATTCGGTGTTGCAGTTCGCCAACCATGATTCCGAGCTGTTCGGTTTCGATCTGTCGGGGCGCAAGGCCCTGGCGCGCGGCACTCCCTATGGCGATTTCGACGTTGGCGGCACCGTCGGATGGGTGCGCGGCATGCAGGTCAACGACGGCGAGAACCTCTATCACCTGATGCCGATCAACGGCAAAGTCACCGTCGAGCAGAAGCTGGGCGGCTGGAGCAATGCCGTCGACGTGCAGGCGGTCGGCGGAAAGGATCTGGTGGAGACGATCCGTAACGAGCCGATCACGCCCGCCTATGCCCTGGTCAATCTGCGCTCCGCCTATCAGTGGCAGCGGGTCACTATCAGCGTGGGAATCGAGAACCTGTTCAACAAACAGTATTACGATCCCCTCGGCGGCGTCGACTTCAAGGATTTCCGCTACGACGAGCCCCGTTCGACCTTTCCCACGCCCTATGCCGCCCTGCCCGGCATGGGCCGGTCGTTCGACGCCGGCGTGACCATCAAGTTCTGATCGGGGAGAGGCGGCATGGCGACCACGTCCGGCGCGCCGGTTTCCGATCATTCGGCGTTCCGCCGCGCCGGGGCGGCGTTGTCGCTGGCTCTGCATGCCGGGGCGGCGTTGTGGCTCTTGCTGGGCCCGGCGCTGTCGCGGCACCCGGCCGGGCCTCCCTCCGCCGCCCTGGTTTTCGCCATGGTCGTCGCGGCCGCCCCACTGCCGGAGCCGCCTCCGGCGGCACCGGTGGCGGCACCGGCACCGCCTCCGGCGATGGCGCCGGACGAACCGCGGCGGTCGCCACCGCCGCGGCGGCCGGTGGACCCGCTCCGCCATCCCGCCCCGCGGCGGCCGGCGCCCGCCGCCTCTCCCGGCCCGGCGCCTCCGTCCGCCCCGCTGGCGGCGGCAACGGTCTCGGCCCCTCCCGCCCGTGCCGCTACCGCCGCCCGCGTTTCCTCCGGCGGTTCGGGGCGTGCCAGCGGGCCGGCGGCGGCCGACGTCCTGGCCGCCTATGGGGCGGAAGTCTGGCGGAAGGTTCTCGACAACCGGCCGCTGGGCCTCCGGAAATTCGCCGGCCGGACAGTGGTCGCCATCGCCATCGGCGGGGATGGCGGGCTGCTGTCGGCGGAGGTCGCCGAGCCCAGCGGCAGCCTCCGCCACGACCGGGCGGCCCTGGCGGCGGTGCGGGCCGCCGCGCCCTTTCCGCCGCCGCCAGCCGCCGCCGGCCTGCCCGTGCGGTTCGCCCTTCCGTTCCGGTTCCAATAGGGCGCTACCTTTGCCCTATCCCCCCGGCCAATACCGTGAGTCCCGCCGTTTCGCCATATCTGCGGCGACGACAAGCTGCGGAGGACCCATGGCGGAAGAGTGGCATGCTCCTTACGATCGGCTGAGCCGCGAGACCATTACCCGGCATCAGGCGCTTCGTTCGCTGATGGAGGAGCTGGAAGCGATCGACTGGTATCGCCAGCGGGCCGACGATTGCGCCGATCCCGCCCTCAAGGACGTGCTCCTGCACAACATGCGCGAGGAGATCGAGCACGCCATGATGGTGCTGGAATGGCTGCGGCGCAACGACGGGGATTTTGCCGAGCGGATGGACGTCTATCTCTATTCCTCGGCCCCCATCCTGGAGATCGAGCGCGCGGCCGAGGCCGGCAATCGGCCCCCGGCCCCCCCGGCCCCCCCGGCGCGACCCGAACGCGCCACATCGCGCTTCACCGTCGGTCCGTTGCGTTAAGCGGGGAAGGGAAGGGCATGGATCCGCTCAACCGTGGCCGCGCCCCCTTCGGCGCGGCGGTCTGGCAGGCGGTGGATGCGGCGGCGACCTCCGCCTCCCGCGACCTTCTGACCGCGCGTCGTTTCCTGGAGGTGGACGGTCCCTTCGGCCTGGGGCTGACCGCCGTCGAGACGGGCGGCGGCGACATCGCCGAACGCGACGATGCCGCCGAGGCGGTGGCCATCATGGGGGCCGCGGTCTCGGTCCCCATGCTGTGGAAGGGGTTCGGCCTCAGCCTGCGCCGGCTGGCCGCCCACGAATCCCACGGCCAACCCCTCGACCTGACGCCGGCGGTCGCGGCGGCCGAGGCCATTTCCCGCCTGGAGGAACGGCTGATCTATCACGGGGACCCGCGGACCGGTCTGGCCGGGCTGTATACCGCCCCGGGGGCGGTGGAGATGGAGGGGGGCGACTGGGCGCGGGTCGACCGGGCGCTGGCCGACGTGCTGACCGCGGTGACCACCCTCGACGAGGCTGGGTATCGCGGCCCCTACGCCCTGGCCGTCTCGCCCCGCCTTTACAACGGCCTGTTCCGCCGCTACGAGGATTCCGACCTGTTGCAGGTCGATCACCTGGGCCGCCTGTGCGCCGGCGGCATCCACAAGGCGGCGATTCCCGGGGCCCTGGTGGTCGACCGGCGCGCCGCCCGCTTGCTGGTCGGCCAGGATCTGATGGCAGGCTTCGCCTCCCTCGATGGCGTGCATTGCCGGCTGTTCCTGTCGGAAAGCATCGTGCTTGAGATCGCCGAGGCGGGGGCGCTGTGCCGCATCGCCGTGGCCGGGGCCTGACCCTGACCCGGGGTCACTGGCCGCCGATGAAAAAGGCGGCTTCGCCCACTCCGTCGGGCCGGCCGGACGAGGTAAGCAGACGGATCATCACGGACAGGCTGAGTCCCAGGGCGATGGCCAG